>NZ_CP017704.1:4720048-5028626 GCF_002243645.1 Peribacillus simplex NBRC 15720 = DSM 1321
GTTATGACCAAAAAAGCGAATTGAATGAAATGATTCATGAAATGGATGCTGAGATAAATAGTTATACATACGACGGGGACACACCTTCAAATATCAGGCAAAAAATCCGCCAAGCCGGACATATCGTGATCACCAATCCTGATATGCTCCATTCAGGAATCCTGCCCCATCATACTAAATGGGTCTCTTTGTTTGAAAACTTGAAGTATGTGGTCATCGATGAACTTCATATTTACCGCGGCGTTTTCGGAAGTCATACAGCCAACGTCATAAGAAGATTAAAAAGGATCTGCAAGTTTTATGGAAGCAACCCTGTATTCATCTGTACTTCCGCTACGATCAATAACCCAAAAGAGTTGGCAGAAGAGCTTACGGAAAAACAAATGGTCCTTATCGATAATAACGGAGCCCCAAGTGGGAAAAAGCATTTTGTGTTTTACAATCCCCCAATAGTCAATAAACCGCTGAACATACGAAGGAGTGCGGTTTTAGAAGTCAGGAAGCTGGCAAATGAATTTTTGATAAATAAAATTCAAACCATCGTTTTTGCGCGAAGCAGGGTTCGTGTGGAAATTCTATTGACATATTTACAGGAACTTGTGTCAAAGCAATTGGGGCCAAAATCGATCAGGGGCTATCGCGGTGGATATCTGCCAACACAGCGTAGAGAAATTGAACAAGGCCTTAGGGATGGTTCCATTTATGGAGTGGTTTCCACAAATGCACTTGAGTTGGGTGTCGATATCGGCCAGCTTCAGGTTTGCATAATGACTGGTTACCCAGGATCCATATCGAGTGCCTGGCAACAGGCGGGACGAGCAGGAAGAAGGCATGGTGAAGCATTGATCATCATGGTCGGCAGTTCTAGTGCCCTCGATCAATATATCGTACAGCATCCCGATTATTTCTTTACCAGAAATCCAGAAACTGCAAGAATAAATCCGGATAATCTTTTGATCTTGGTTGATCATGTAAAATGTGCAGCATATGAGCTGCCATTTAAAAAAGGCGATACCTTTGGGAAAACAGAGATTATGGACGTTCTTGAATTCCTTACGGAAGAAAGGGTCTTACACCTGAATGGGGACAAATGGCATTGGATGAATGATGCTTTTCCCGCAAGCAATATCAGCCTGCGTTCAGCGGCACAGGAAAATGTCGTGATCATCGACCAAACGAATGCACCGGTTAATCGGGTCATAGGGGAAATGGATACGTTCAGTGCAATGACCCTTCTCCACGATGAAGCCATTTATTTGCACCAGGGAATCCAATTTCAGGTGGAAGAACTTGATTGGGATGAAAAGAAAGCGTATGTACGTGAAGTCAATGTAGACTATTATACGGATGCTAACCTTGCTGTTCAGTTGTCTGTATTGGAAGTCGATAAACAGCGAACTTTCGCTTCCACAGCAGCTGCTTTTGGTGATGTCGCAATACGGGCGATGCCTACGATCTTCAAAAAAATCAAATTCGAAACTCATGAAAATATTGGTTCAGGACCAATCAGTCTCCCGGAGATGGAACTGCACACGAGTTCGGCCATGCTTTCCATGGATTCCGATATATTTAAGTGGGACGAAAATCGAATTGAACAAGGAATGATAGGTGCCTCCCATGCTCTTAATTACATGATTCCGCTATATGTTATGTGCGATCCACATGATATTCATGTTTATCCGCAGGTTAAGGCAGCGCATAATGAAAAACCGACCATTTTTATCTATGATAGTTATCCGGGAGGCATCGGGTTAAGTGATAAAGTATATGAAAACTCTGAAGTCATTCTGCTGGAAACAATATCAATGATCGAAAATTGCACTTGTGAAAGCGGCTGTCCTTCCTGTATCGGGACGGAATCCGCAACGAAAACAGCCAAGAGTGATGCCAAACAATTATTGGGTCAATTTTGTAAGCAAAAACATTAATAGATTGCAGTGATAAGTGAAAAGAGGTGTAATTTTATGTCTTTAAAAAATAAATTGAACCGTATGAAAACGCATATGAACCTAGAGCCCGTGAAACATCCTTCTCCTGTAGAAGAAAATGACCAGACAGTGAATGAACAAATTCCTTACATTGAAAAGTGGCTGGAGAACGATACCGTTTCCTTCCATTTTGATGGTGACTATTGTTTCATTAGGGAAGTCCGCTACCCTATAAATCACAAACACGGGTTATATGCATTTTCCGAGCTGGAAACGATCGTAAAAGAGTGGAATCAAACTTCATTGGAGCATCCACTATCCGCTAGGGGCGTTAAAAGTGAAGATCTGTTTTTCTTCGATACGGAAACGACAGGGCTTGGAGGTGGAGCCGGCAATACCATTTTTTTACTTGGCTATGCTTATATAGAAGGTGAAGAAGTAGTCGTGAAGCAACATATCCTTCCGCAGCCTGGAAGTGAAATTCCGCTTTACCAAAGCTTTCTGGAAAACATCAATTACGAAACGCTTGTCACATATAATGGTAAATCCTTTGATTGGCCCCAGCTAAAAACCAGACATACCTTGATAAAAGAACATGTACCAAAACTACCGGAATTCGGACATTTCGATTTATATCATGCTTCAAGACGCCTTTGGAGAAACAAATTGGAACGAGTGAAATTATCAGCAGTCGAAACAGATATTCTAGGTGTACATAGGGAAGATGATATTCCAGGATATTTGGCACCGATGATTTATTTTGATTTTGTTGAGAGGAAGAATCCGGAAATTCTGTTTGGGATCATGAAGCATAATGAACTGGATATCTTATCACTGATCACATTGTATATTCATTTGTCCCGAAAAATCCTCCAAATCGATGGATATACGGAAGAGTCCATGGAAATTGCTCGATGGCTCGCTTATTTGGGAAAAAAAGAAGAGTCAGTTGAGACATATCAAAAAATATTGGAAGCGGGAAATGAGGAAGATCGGATAATAGCTGGCCATGCCTTAGCCTTCCAGAAAAAGAAGCAAAAACAATTCAATGAAGCGTTGGGAATTTGGAAGGAAGTCGCCTTAAAAGGGAATGTGCAAATTAGGATACAGGCACAGATTGAATGTGCAAAATTATATGAACATCAATTTAAGGACGTCGGCCTTGCTCTAAAGTGTTCAATAATCGCACTTCAAGAGATGGTGAGGGAAGGGATCACTCCGGGGAAAAAACAGTTGGAATTGGAAAAGAGGATCCATCGGCTCGAAAAGAAAGAGCACTCTAAGGGTATTTCTGTATAAAATATGGGAATCGAAATGGTCTTTTAGTGCTAAAGGCTGAAAATAAAAAATATGTATACAATTATTGTAGCCTTCAACTATTATGTGTAAAATGGAAAGAGTTGAGGGTGAAATTCCAAAGCGTTCATTTCATTCCTTTACATCATAAATTCAAGGTGAAAGCGGAGCGAAGAAATGTATAAAACGACTTTATTTCTATTTTTTGTTGTCCTTTGTTTAACGATTGTTTTATTTACTTCATTAAAAGACAGTCTCTATTCCTTTTTGTAGAAAATTATCCTCAGTGCATTTGAAGGGATAGCATTAATATAATAGTGTACTTATCGACAGCTATACATCGTTTTATACTTATTCTGTATAAATAGGTCATTTCATCAGTACACGTATCCCCTTTTTTTCATAGTCTGTAATGGTAAGACTAAACTTATCATGATGAAAGGGGACGAATTATAAATGTATTTTCGTAATTGTGGAGGAAATAAACCCCATGTTATGGGAGCATCCAATAATGTAATGGGAGCATCCGACAATGTAATGGGAGCATACGGGAACGCACCTGGAGTAATGGGCGCATCAACCGGTAAACACCCCAACAACGTAATGGGAGCGTCAACCGGTAAACACCCCAACAACGTAATGGGAGCGTCAACCGGTAAAAACTCCAACGTAATGGGAGCCTATAGTCCATCGGCTGTGTCTCCAGCACAATATGGTCCATCGGCTGTGTCTCCAGGGCAATATGGTCCAACACAAACATCTCCATCTCAAGTTGCCCCAGCGCAAGTCTCTCCAACACAGCAATATGTCAATACGAATGTATCGAACACAGTGATTCCTGTCGTTCACCCATCACATACTACAAATGTCAATAAACATGTGAACACGTTTAAGCATTATTTCCCACATACTCAATCCGTGGTGAACGAGTGCTATAATCAACACTTGATTTGTGGAAGGCCGCCGCATAACCCATGCTGTCCGCCTAGACATTTCGGATATTAAAAAATAAGGGCTTATTAAGCCCTTGTTTTCTTACATAATCATGTTAAAGGAGATTAGCCAAGCGATGAAGGTTTTGTATATGACGGGCTATAAGGCTTTTGAATTCGGGATATTCAAAAATGACCATGAAGCCGTAAAATATATAAAGAAAGCGATGAAGCAGCGTCTCCTTCCATTGGCGGAAGATGGGCTGGAATGGGTGATCATCTCAGGTCAGTTGGGTACGGAACTATGGGGTGCAGAAGTGGTTTTCGAATTACAGGAAGAATATCATCAGCTTAAATTGGGGGTGCTTACTCCTTTCCTGAAACAGGAAGAGACATGGAATGAGACGAATCAAGACTATTACCGATCCATATTGGCCCGTGCCGATTTTGTTGAGTCCATTTTCAACAAACCATATGAAGGGCCACAACAGCTGAAAATCAAAAATAGGTATATGGTCCATAAAAGCGATGCCATGCTCATCATTTTCGAAGCCGAAAAAGAGGGATCAGCCCGATATCCTTATTTCGAGGCGATGAAAAAAGCGGAAACACAGCCATACCCCATCTTTCAGATTAACTTTGATGATCTGCAACTGGCTGCGGAAGAAGCCAGCTGGTCCGAAGAATGATGGAGTGAAAATAATTATGGATTAAAAGTTGTTTCTAAAGCATAATCATATTATGATGAAATTTAGATACAGATTTTAATGGGAATACATATCGTTCACTGAAACAGTAAGCATACTAAAAAGGTGTTTCGTTGACAAACCCAAGCAGATTTGAAAAAATAATAAAAAGTCGATTGTATTGGCGAAAGTATTGAGGTGAAGTCTTATGCTATCCGATAAGATAAAATTAACGGCTAAAGATATTCTTGAAAAAGATTTTAAAACAGCCATGCGCGGTTATAAACCTGAAGATGTGGATCAATTCCTGGATCTGATCATTAAAGATTATGAAGTGTTCCATCAGGAAATTGAAGATCTTAAACAAGAAAATCTTAAATTGAAAAAACAAGCCGAAGAGAGTACAAAACGTCCAAATCAACCTGCTCCAAGTGCCACTCCGGGAACCACTAACTTTGACATCCTTAAACGGTTATCCAACTTGGAAAAACACGTTTTTGGTAACAAGCTTTTTGACTGAGATTTTGCATTGTAAAAGTGAAAATGATTTTGGTATTGTGTTTTCATGAATAATGGAGTATAATCAATTATGTTATGTTAACGTTTGGGTAATTGCTGCTGCATTTATGCAGTAGAGGAAAGTCCATGCTCGCACGGACTGCGATGTCCGTAGTGTTCGTGCCTGGCGAAAAAATAAGCTTGGGCAGCAATCTTGGATTGCTGACGGCTGGGAAAATGCCTAAGTCCTTTTGGATATGGCATGAATACCTATAAAAGTGCCACAGTGACGGAGCCTTTACAGAAATGTAAAGGGTGGAACGAGGTAAACCCCACGAGCGAGAAACCCAAATTAATGGTAGGGGCGCTTTCTTCCTTGGAATTGAACGAGGAGAAGGACAGAAGCACATGCTTCTGTAGATAGATGATTACCGCCGAAGTACGAGACGCGAGTCGCTTGCAGTACTGAGGAACAAAACATGGCTTACAGAACGTTATCATATTACACCAAAAGCACAACTCTCCTTTTAAAAGGGGAGTTTTTGTTTATGGAGATTGCCCGATTATAAAAAGATTGGGCATTTCCATTTATTTTTCGTTTTCTGAAACACCGCTGTGTTAAACTTAGAACTTGGCAAGTTTTCCATTCCATTCGAAAAGTGGCAAGCGGAAAGAAAATGGCTTAAATGAAGTCTGTCGGTAGTGTTTTTAAAATTAGTGTTGGAATGTTAAGCATTTCCTTGATTCTGGGTATCCTATTTATACAGGTTCCTTAACTCTTCTTTAAGCCCTAAAATGAAGGTATCAAGACAGAACTTCAAATTTCATGATAATGGATGGGAAGCATACATAAATGGTTTGGATGATTTCATATAATTGCAGCTTGTATCTTAAGTTACATGGATAATTGAGTAAAAAGCCTTATTTCAATGTAATTAATAAATGTTCTCGATACATGATCATTATATAAGCTCAAACAATGAAGAATTCTAACTAAAATATAAAAAAAGCGGTGGACCTTTTAAGTAAGGTTTGCATGTAAAAAGTCAATGCCTGTTTCTTAATTACATAAATGAAGAAACACGGGAAAAGGTGCCATTGATTTGGATTAATGGAAAGAAGGTGCAGGATTAATGAAACAATTCGATATTATCGCAACATCAGCAATGGGATTGGAATCAATTGTTGCCAAGGAGGTTCGGGATCTTGGTTACGATTGTCAAGTCGAAAATGGTAAAATCACGTATAAAGGGGACCAATCTGCCATTGCCCGCTCTAATTTATGGCTGCGCAGTGCCGATAGGGTGAAAATTAAAGTTGCAGAATTTAAAGCATATTCATTTGATGAGTTGTTTGAAAAAACAAAGGCATTGAATTGGGAAGATTACTTATCAGCCGATGTCGAGTTCCCCGTGAGTGGAAAATCAGTTAAGTCAAAGCTTTACAGTGTCCCTGATTGTCAGGCTATTGTCAAAAAGGCGATTGTTGATAGATTGAAAAGCAAATATAAGCAAGTATCTTGGTTTGCAGAGACTGGCCCTTTGTTTAAAATTGAAGTGTCTATTTTAAAAGATGTCGTGACACTTACCATAGACACCTCAGGTGCGGGTTTGCATAAACGGGGATATCGGACAGGGCAGGGGGAGGCACCCCTTAAAGAAACGTTGGCGGCAGCGTTAATCATGCTGACCAATTGGAAACCGGATAAACCTTTCATAGATCCATTTTGTGGATCTGGAACGATTCCCATCGAGGCGGCCTTAATCGGGCAGAACATAGCACCAGGGTTTAACAGGGAATTCGTTTCTGAAACCTGGTCATGGATGGACAGCAAGGTTTGGGATGAAGCACGGATTGAGGCTGAAGATTTAGCCGATTATGATCAGTACTTGGACATAACCGGTTGTGATATTGACCATCGAATGGTCGATATAGCTAAAGAGAATAGTTTTGAAGCCGGTCTTGGTGATCTTATTGAATTCAAACAAATGCAGGTGAGGGATATCTCGACCAGGAAAGAGTATGGTGTCATTGTCGGGAACCCGCCATATGGAGAACGTCTTGGTGAGAAAAAAGCGGTTGAGCAGATGTATAGAGAAATGGGTCAAGCCTTCAAGAAGCTTGATACATGGTCAGTATACATGATTACCTCCAATCCTGACTTCGAACAGCATTACGGTAAGCCTGCAACGAAAAAAAGGAAATTGTTCAATGGTTTCATCCGCGCTGACCTTTATCAATATTGGGGGAAAAGGCCGCCAAGGCAGCCTCAAGGTGAATAAGTAGGTAGAAAATAACGGAGGATTTTGATAGTCAGGACGATTTATTCATAATAGGTTCCAGTCTTGCTTATCATTTCCTTTTCTGTTATTCTAATAATGAATTATTTTTGTTCAGATTTAAGGAATACCTTAATATTCAATGAGCAAGGATAGTAATATAATGTGTGGAGAACACACTAGGAGGCAACAAAAATGGAACAAGGTAAAGTAAAATGGTTTAACGCAGAAAAAGGTTTTGGATTCATCGAACGTGAAGGTGGAGACGATGTATTCGTACATTTCTCAGCTATCCAAGGCGAAGGTTTCAAAACACTTGAAGAAGGCCAAGACGTTACATTTGATGTAGAACAAGGTCAACGTGGACCACAAGCATCAAACGTAAACAAAGCTTAATTCAACCCTATATTATTTACAGACAGGCTCTCTTTTGGGGCCTGTCTTTTATTTTACGAATCGGGCAACGAAGCAACATACATAGAAAAACATACATAATACGTTTCATTTCTGATAGTTGGTAAATATCTTGACTATTAATGTGAAATAAAGGATAATATACTTTTGCTTAAGATTATAATGATTCGGATTCTATATACTGATGAAAGATAAAAGGGGAGACCATGATGCTTAAAACACTGCCTTTTTCGGTAACAAAGGAAGATTCTTTTTACGATAAGCTTTCAGAATGGATCGGTGATGTTTTTTACGATATTCTTCCCGAAAAAGGATTTGAGCTGCGTGACGAACAAATCTTCATGGCTTTTCAGTTAGAAAAAGCCTTTAAAGAAAAGAATGTAAGTTTTGCTGAAGCAGGGGTAGGGACCGGTAAGACATTGGTCTATTTACTATATGCGATTTGTTATGCGAGATATACGAATAAACCGGCAATTATTTCGTGTGCTGATGAAACGTTGATTGAACAGCTTGTCAAAGAGGAAGGCGACATCCAAAAAATCAAGAATGCCTTAGGTATTGAAGTGGATGTTCGGCTTGCCAAATATCACGATCAATATGTATGTCTTAAGAAATTGGATTACGCAGTGAATCATGAAGATTCAGAGGGAATAGATCAGCTATATGATGAGCTTCCCAAGTTTGTTCATGATAACTCATCCATGAACGCCTATACAGCATATGGGGACCGTAAACAGTATCCATATTTAAATGATGAAGACTGGTCTAAAGTTGGCTGGGATCAGCTCCAAAACTGTTTTACTTGTGATAAACGCCATCGTTGTGGGCAAACCCTATCACGGGACCATTACCGAAAATCAAGTGATTTGATCATTTGTTCACATGACTTCTTCATGGAGCATGTATGGACTAAGGAAAAGCGTAAGCGTGAAGGACAGTTACCATTGCTGCCTGATCATAGCTGCGTTGTCTTTGATGAAGGTCACTTATTGGAATTTGCTGCTCAAAAGGCTTTAACTTATAAAGTTGGGGAACAAACCCTTGCTTCCGTTTTGGAATTACTTACAGCCAATCAGGTTCGTGAAGAAACCTTATACATCATTGAGGATTTAATTGATATCAATGAAGAATTTTTTGATTTGTTAGATGAAAAAGCGATACATGTCAGCGGATCTAATCGTTATGAAATCCCGATGTCCAAAGAAATAACAAGCTTTGCCCAAAAGCTTCACAAAAAGGTTGAAGAGTTAGAGGAGAACCTTGTTTTTGAAGCGGAAATGTACACGATCAATGATTATGATTTAAAAGTGACGGAAGAATATTTAGAGCAGCTGGGCTACTCCCTTTCTCTATTTGTGAAGGATGAACAGGCCGTTTCCTGGTTTGAAGAAAATGAAATGACCAAAACATTGGTCATCATGCCAAGGCTTGTACAGGATATTTTGTCTGAACAGGTATTCTCTAAAAAAATTCCTTACATTTTTTCATCGGCAACATTATCGGATAATAAATCCTTCCAATATATTGCAGATAGTTTAGGGATAGAAAAGTATGACAGCTTCTCCGTTGAATCGCCATTTGATTACGATGAAGTCATGAAAATGAACATGCCGGTCTTCGAAAAGGGAGATCAATTGGCAAAACTTCAATATACGATGAGGACAATTGAGGAAAATGAAGGTCGAACACTAGTGTTATTCCATTCAAAAGAAGAATTGCATTGGTTCAAGGAAAACTGCCCAACATCTTCTTATCCATTTTATTTTGAAGGGGAAGCGGAAATCAGCGAGCTTGTTAAGAAGTTCCAAGAGGATGAGCAATCTGTCCTTTTCTCCTATCATTTATGGGAAGGGCTTGATGTTCCAGGGCCTTCATTACAAAATGTAGTGATACACTCTCTTCCATTCCCGCCACGCGATCCAGTTTTCGAGGCCAAACGCAACTCGGTTACCGACGCATTCGAAGAAGTGGATCTTCCATACATGCTCCTTCGATTGCGCCAGGGAATAGGGCGATTGATCAGGACGAGCAACGATTCGGGAACAGTCCAGATTTTGATTGAAAAGGATCTTTCGGAACAGGTGAAAGAGAAGATTGTATCCGTCCTTCCTGTAACGCTTTAACTCAATCCAATCCAAAATAAGAGCCAAGGTGCCCCTTGGCTCTTATTTTATTTTAATTTATTAATCGGAGTGGTTCTGATATGAAAGATTTTTGTATAATATGGTAAAGTGTAGTTGGAAGGAGCAGTGAATATGAAAAAAAAGGGTATCGATCTGATAGAAAAAGATTTTAAAGAATATGTAAAGAAAATCTCGGCCTATAATGAAGCTCTCGAGTTAATTTTTTGGGATTTGCGTACAGGTTCACCGAAAAAGGGAGTTGAGCAGCGTTCCGAAGTTATCGGCATGCTTTCCTCCGAGGTGTTTAATATGAGCACAAGTAAAGAAATGGAATCCTTCATTTCAGAACTTTCGATGGAGAAAGCCACTCTTAGTGAAACGACGAATAAAATGGTACTAGAGTGTAGAAGAGAGTTTGAAAGGAATAAGAAAATTCCTGCAAACGAATATAAGGAATTCGTCATTTTACAATCGCGTTCTGAAAGTGCATGGGAAGAGGCAAGGGAAAAAGCGGATTTTTCTTTATTTCAACCTTATCTGGAGCAAATTGTTGCTTATACCCGTAGGTTCGTAGAGTACTGGGGATATGAAGGGACCAAATATAATACCCTTTTAGATATGTATGAACCAGGCATGACTGTAGATATACTTGACAGCGTATTCAGTGAGCTTCGTTCGAGGATCGTTCCTTTGGTAAAACAGATTGCTGAAAGCGAACATAGACCTGAAACAGCGTTCCTTTATAAAGAATTTCCAAAAGAAAAACAGCATCAACTCAACTTGGAAGTTTTAAAACAGCTAGGATACGATTTTCAGGCTGGCAGGCTGGATGAAACAGTTCACCCTTTCGCGACTGGAATTAATAGGGGCGATGTCCGGGTGACGACCCGATACGATGAAAATGATTTTAGGGGGGCAATCTTTGGTACCATTCATGAGTGTGGACATGCCATTTATGAGCAGAATATTGCCGAAGAGTTAACCGGAACACTTCTCGATAGCGGGACATCAATGGGGATCCATGAATCACAATCTTTGTTTTTCGAAAACTTCATTGGACGGAACCACAGTTTCTGGAAAAATAAATTCTCCTTATTAAAAGAGTATGCTCCCGAACAATTCACTGATGTGACGCTGGATGAATTTTACCGGGGCATTAACGAATCAAAACCATCGTTCATCCGTATTGAAGCAGATGAACTGACGTATCCTCTACATATTATGATTCGGTATGAACTGGAAAAGGCTCTCTTTAATGGGGAACTTGAAGTGAAGGATTTACCGGAAGTATGGAATGAAAAATACAAGGATTATTTGGGAATTGTGCCTGAAAATGATGCCATGGGTGTGTTGCAAGATGTACATTGGGCAGATGGCAGCTTTGGTTATTTCCCTTCTTATGCATTGGGTTATATGTATGCAGCCCAAATCAAGCAATCGATGCTTAAAGATTTGCCTGATTTTGATGGACTGTTGGAAGCGGGTAATATTGCGCCAATCAGGAAATGGCTTAATGAAAAGATACATAAATACGGAAAAACCAAAAAGCCTCTTGAGATTTTGAAAGAAACGACAGGGGAAGGCCTGAATGTTCAGTATTTAATACAGTATCTTGAAAGTAAATATAAAGAAGTTTATAAAATCAAATGAATTAAAGGAAGAAGGACTTGGATTAAATGCCAAGGACTTCTTCCATTTTTTGGTTCTGTGATGCTATTAAAAGGAATATGAAGACGGGGTGATGTTTTTCTTGATAGGAAAGTCCATGTTATTTAGGTTTCGTGATTTCACAATTTTCTAATAATACGAATGATGATTTATTTTTTTAATTGAAAGTTCGGTTTTTTATCAAAAATTACTTTTCAAATAGAGCCAGCGTTGTTATAATTCATATATTAATAAAATATAAAGTTCCACTCGTATAATAGCAGGGATATGGCCTGCAAGTTTCTACCGGATTACCGTAAATAATTCGACTATGGGTGAGTAATAGATCTTGTTGCGTAAATGAAGGCTTTTGCTGATTCATTTTTCATTCATGCCCAAGAAGTATTGCTTCACTCCAAAAAAGTGTCGCAATGTTTCTTGGGCTTTTTTATATGCCGGGAAACAATTGCGTGTTTATGGGTCAATAAACATCCAAGATTGGGAGGAACCTTCATGCAACTTTTAAAGGAAAAAATCTTGTCCGAGGGTCAAGCTTTATCAGAAGATATTTTAAAAGTAGATTCATTCTTAAACCATCAAATGGATCCTATCTTAATGAAAGAAATTGGTAAAGAATTCGTAAAACGTTTCGAACAAAAGGAAATAACGAAAGTGCTGACGATTGAATCTTCAGGCATTGGACCTGGTTTGATGGCTGCGTTGGAATTGGAAGTTCCGCTAATTTTTGCCCGTAAACGTAAATCACTTACTTTAACAAATGATTTAGTGACGGCGTCCGTTCATTCCTTTACAAAAAAAGAAACCAATACCATTACGGTTTCCAATAAATATATTGAAGCTGGAGATAAGGTTTTGATCATCGATGACTTCCTTGCGGTCGGACAGGCAGCCCGGGGCTTGGTGGAAATCTGTAAGCAGGTTGGAGCAGAAGTGGCCGGAATTGGCATCGTGATTGAAAAAGCATTCCAAAGTGGTGGTAAGGATCTTAGGGAACAAGGTTTTCAAGTGGAATCACTTGCGCGAATTGCTGAGTTGAAATTCGGTGAGATAACGTTCGCTGACGAAAAGGAAGGAGCAACCGTCAATGTCTAATCAATCACCATTAAAAGTTGCTTCCTTAGGATTACAACATGTTCTTGCCATGTATGCCGGTGCAGTTGTCATTCCATTGATTGTCGGTGGGGCGCTGGGTTTGACTGCAGCGCAGTTAACTTATTTAGTTTCGATAGACATTTTGATGTGCGGGATAGCAACTTTATTGCAAGTGTGGAAAAATAAATTCTTTGGGATTGGGCTTCCGGTCGTCCTAGGCTGCACATTCACAGCAGTTAGCCCGATGATTGCAATTGGTACACAATATGGAATCAACTCCATTTATGGATCTATATTGGTGTCGGGATTGATCGTCGTTATCATTAGTAAGTTCTTCGGAAAACTGGCAAGGTTCTTCCCACCCATTGTCACTGGATCGGTCGTTTTGATTATTGGCATTACGCTCATTCCTGTTGCCATCAACAATCTTGGTGGAGGCCAAGGGGCTGCTGATTTTGGAGACTTGAATAATGTAGCTCTTGGTTTTGGAACTTTGTTATTCATCATATTCATGTATAAATTCTCGTCGGGATTCGTACGCTCCATTTCTATTTTATTGGGGCTGTTAGTCGGAACATTTGCAGCTTTCTTACTTGGAAAAGTGGATTTTAGCTCAGTGGTCAGTGCCACTTGGCTGCATATGCCTCATTTTTTCTACTTTGGAGCTCCAACATTTAACGTCACGGCGATCATTACAATGACTTTGGTGGCGATTGTCAGCTTGGTGGAATCGACTGGTGTTTATTATGCTCTTGGTGAGATAACGGACAAAGAGATTTCAGAAGACGATCTAGCTCGGGGATATCGTTCTGAAGGGCTTGCCATCATGATTGGCGGTTTGTTCAATGCGTTTCCATATACGGCTTTTTCACAAAATGTCGGATTGATTCAATTGTCAGGCATTAAAACAAGAAATGTCATATACACTACAGCGGGCATTCTCATTTTCATTGGTTTTGTTCCGAAAATTGGTGCATTCACGACCATTATCCCTTCATCCGTGCTTGGCGGTGCAATGGTTGCGATGTTCGGGATGGTAATTGCCGCTGGAATTAAGATGCTGAGCAAAGTGGATTTTGCTTCTCAAGAAAATTTATTGATCATCGCTTGTTCCGTAGGTATGGGCCTTGGGGTGACGGTCGTTCCTGAGCTATTTGCGCAAATTCCGGAAAGCTTTCAAATCTTAACGGAAAACGGTATTGTAGCAGGAAGTTTGACAGCCATTTTCTTGAATATCGTCTTTAACATCGTTCCTACAAAAGGGAAGGTGAAGGAAGCGCGTATTGAAGGGCAAAATGTAGCCTGATTAAAAATAGATTCGGTAAACTTGATAGATTCGCCCTTTTAAATGCCCACAATCCTCAGGCGATGAGGATTGTGGGCATTTTTTCATTGTTGCCGAAGGCATATCATTGATATAGAATTTTGGAGTTTTGTCAGATAAAAGGAAACTCTATTCACTTTTTGAATATATTGATAGTATATGTACAGGAAAGTAGTGATAGGGATGGAGAAAAAATATTGTATTCATTGTCGAACCATTCTAAGCCAGGAGTATAGGTGCAGTGTTTGTGGAAAAGAGGAGTTTCAAAATATAATTATTCAAGTGCAAAATCAATCTTCAGTAAAGAAAGAAGAATGAAAGCGCCCCCTTTCCGATTATAGGTAAGGGGGTTTTATGTTTCATGATTACATTTCGATCATTAAGATGATATGAAGAGTACCTACGCCTTTTAATGAAATGGGTAAATTGATTGCTTCATGAAATCCAAACATTTTGGTATTGCCCACAATGACGGTTGGAGGGGTAATATCAATTAATGTATTCTCTCCTGCTAAAGAGGTGGCGATATTACCGGCAAGCATGTTGCCGAGTTCTGCTGCAAAAGATTCAAGCATTTCACCTTCTAAGGGCATGCCAAACATGCTTTCACCTATTTTGATCATGCATCCGTTTGTTCCCTCAATAATTATTCTTCCGCGGATATCCCCTGTCAAGCCAATAAGGATGCTAATGGATTCCTTTTCGAAAGGCTGTCTAATGAGGGACGGCGTTTGAACGTCCAAGGGAAAGGAGTAACGGACTTAACTGCCAGGATGGTCCCATTTAACACTTTTGTGATTATAGTGTTGATTTCCATTTTAGTTCCTCTGCTTGTACGGTTATGTTCACTATTTTATCAAATTAATAGTCTTTTTTACCTAGTTTTTTTAGAAAAAAAGAAAAAATATTCTGAACCGCTAATAAATATGACCATTTAGCGATAAAGCATAAATGATATCCTTGTGGGTATATTAACCATATCATGAATAATAAGGGGTGGAGTCATGCCGTATTTATTATCTGCATCTCATATAAAGCTGCCACATTTACTTTCTCAGGAAAAAATCATGGAATTTTCGAGAGAAATATTTGGAGCCTCATATAAGAATATAGAACGGTTATTAAAAGCCTTTAAGAATGGACAAGTGGAAAATCGATATTTTTCAAATGATCTTGATTGGTTTAAAGAGGATCATGCTTTTGCCGATCGGAATGATTTATATATTCAGCAGGCAGTCAAGTTTGGGAAAGAAGCTATAGAAAAATGCTTAGCCAACACAGAGTTTTTAAAAGAAGAACTGCAGGCAAACGAGCTAGATGCTTTCTTCTTTATCTCAAGCACTGGGATTGCAACCCCGACCATTGATGCCAGGATAATGAATGAACTTCCATTTAACCCTCATGTTAAAAGGATTCCAATTTGGGGACTTGGCTGTGCGGGGGGAGCAAGTGGCCTATCGCGTGCTTTTGAATATTGCCAAGCATACCCGACGGCGAAGGTTATTGTTTTAAGTGTGGAGTTATGCAGTCTGACATTTCAAAAGAATGATATTTCCAAAAGCAATTTAATTGGAACTTCCTTATTTTCTGATGGAGTAAGCTGTGTTTTGGTTTGCGGTGATGAAGTGCCGGATGAACAGTTTTCAAAAAAAGTAAGACATTTGCAATTTTTGGCTTCGCAATCTACGCTTATGCCGGATTCATTGGATGTAATGGGATGGGATGTTAAAGATCAGGGGTTATACGTGATCTTTTCGAAAGATATCCCTACAATCATCAAAGATTGGCTTAAACCTAATGTTCAAGAGTTCTTATTGGAGAATGGTTTCGATCTCAGGGATATAAAAGATTTCATTGCTCACCCCGGTGGCAAAAAAGTAATTGATGCATATCACGAAGCCCTCGGGTTCGATGAAAGCATGACGGCAGAGTCAATGAATGTATTGCGGGAATTTGGCAATATGTCCTCAGCAACCATTTTGTATGTCCTGGAGAGGTTCATGCAGCGTGGCGGGAATAAAGATGAGGTTGGCTTGGCTGCTGCATTGGGGCCTGGTTTTTCATCAGAACTTGTGTTAATGAGGTGGAAGTGATGATCTTCGCCATTTTCATTATCTTGATCGCTATTCAACGCCTGGTTGAATTAAATATCGCCAAACAAAATGAAAAACAGCTGAAAGTTGCAGGAGCAGTAGAATACGGTGAGTCCCATTACAGATGGATGGTTTTAATGCACCTTAGTTTTTTTATTGTTCTCATTATTGAAGTGGTCGTGCTTGAAAGAGATGTGGCTGGACTTTGGCCAATTTGGCTGACCCTTTTTATAATTGCGCAGACAGGAAGGATTTGGGTAATCCGGTCATTGGGAAAACATTGGAACACCAAAATCATAGTGGTTCCTGATGCCGATGTAGTCATTAAAGGTCCTTATAAATATTTCAAACATCCGAACTATATCATAGTGGCAACTGAGATTATAGTTATTTCCTTGCTATTCAATGCATATTATACTGCTATCATCTTTAGTTTATTGAATGTTTGGATGATGACGGTAAGAATCCCACTAGAAGAGAAGGCATTAAAGGAACATACGGAATATTCTGCGGTTTTTAAGGGAAAATAATAAAAAATTTTAATTTCTTATTGAAAATGATTATCGTTCGTGATAAGATTCTAAATGAAGATGAAAATTATTCTCATTCGGATTTCAATAAATTTATTCTAATAACTAATAACTAAAAGCTAATCAATATATAAGAGGATGGTGTTGGTAATGGTTTGGGTATTCATTTTATTGACAGTCGCTACATATGGTTTTGTGATGAAACATGTATTGAATAATATTCAAAAACCGGCAAAGGCAGTAAAACCTTATACCGAGTCACCAATGGAAAACCGAACTGCATTTAACCCCACCCCTACAACCAGGTAAAAATCCTGGTTTTTTTTTGCATTTCAAAGTCAATATATGAAACAAACTGTATGAATCCACCAATTGGTGGTTTTTTTTTGAACATGGCCTGTAATGAATCATATAGTAAAAATAAAGCTGATGGTATGAATAACAAACGAAATCGTTTACAATAAGAATATCAAAATGACGATAGATTAAGGGGTATGGATTCATGATTCAAGAAACATTAAAGCAACAGTCCAAATTGGGGATTTTGACTGCCATGTATGAGAAATTTCAATCGGCAGGTGATACAGGCAATGCCGATAAACTGAAACAGTTAATCATGAAAGTCAATAACGAGGAGTTCATCATTGCTTTTTGCGGGCATTTTTCAGCGGGGAAATCTAGTATGATCAACTTTCTCCTTGGTGATCAAGTATTGCCTTCAAGTCCGATTCCAACAAGTGCAAATACGGTAAAAGTCCAAAAAGGGGAAGACTATGCCAAAGTCTTTTACCATCATCAGCCACCAGTCTTATTTCCTGCACCTTATGATTTTAAAGAGGTCAAGAAATTTGCCAAGGATGGAGATTCAGTATCGGCGATAACGATAAGTTCCAATGATTTTTCACTGCCGGATTCATGTGCGATCATGGATACGCCAGGAATTGATTCGACAGATGATGCACATAGAGTTTCTACGGAATCTGCCTTGCATCTAGCTGATGTCGTCTTCTATGTCATGGACTACAATCATGTCCAATCAGAAGTGAACTTCCTATTCACGAAAGAATTGTTAGAGGCTGAAAAACCGACATACTTAATTATCAATATGATTGATAAGCATGATGAGAACGAGCTTAGCTTTCAAGACTTCAAGCTTTCCGTTTCTGAAGCATTTGCGAACTGGAATGTATATCCTGATGGTATTTTTTATACATCCGTAAGAGACTTGAACAATAGCGAAAATGAAATAGAAGTGGTCAAGCAATTCATATATGAAATGGCGGGCAAAGGTCTAAATGATGGGAAAGATGCCATCATGCAATCGGCAAATGCCCTTGTCGAAAGGCATCTTAATTGGCTGAAGGAGCAGTATGAAGAGGAACATGCCGATGATTTTGAAGTTTTATCAGAACTTCCTCATGAAGAGCGAATACACCTGACGAATCAAGTGGACAGCCTATTGAAAGAAAAAAAATCATTAACTGGACGTATAGAGGAAATCAAGGTCCAATATGCTGATGCATTAGAAACCATACTAAAAGGTGCGTACATCATGCCCGCCGCTACACGGGACCTAGGTAAATCTTTCTTGGAATCTGCTCAGCCGGACTTTAAAATGGGTCTATTATTTGCTAAGAAAAAAACGGATGCCGAACGTGAGGCACGTATCAAGGCGTTCTTGACCGATTTACAAGAAAAGGTGAAAACCCAGCTTGAATGGCATCTTAAAGAATTAGCAGTTAAAACGCTTAATCAAGCGGAGATCCATGATTCAACACTTGAAAGTACGGCTCAGGCACTTCAGATTGAGGTAACGGAATCTTACATAAAAAACTCTTTGAAGCCTCAAGTTGATATTACGGGTGAATACGTTTTAAACTATACGAATGATTTAGCATCAGCCATCAAAAAGAAAGCTCGTGATGTATCAGAAGGATTTTTGAATAATATGGTTACCGTTATGGAAGGAATAGTGGAACAGCAGTCTAAATCCATCGATAAGGAGCTTGAAGGTTTTTCTGAATTTGCGGAAGCCCTTAAAGTTACTGCTGCGATGAATGCGGAAATTGAGTACCAAACGGAACGTTTAGCAGACATTGCTCAACAAACTGAATCATTAGTCGATGAGCGCGATATCGATATGCTATTAACTCAATGGAATGAAGAAGAAAAAAATATTACAGTTAAAATCATGAAAACGGATAAAGTAAGTAATTCAAGGTCCGTCAACGAACCTGAAACGCAACATGATAAAGAAAGCAAAGAAGTTGTACCTTCTGTGACTGTTTCTACATCTGATGCTACTGATTTACGCGGAAAAGAAAAGCTGATGGAGACTGCAGCGGGTTTACAACAGGCGGCCAAGCTGATCCAACCTTTGAGAGGGTTTCAATCACTTTATAAAGAATTGAAAGAGAAGGCAAATCGCTTGGAACAGCAAACGTTCACGGTTGCCCTCTTCGGTGCATTCAGTGCGGGTAAATCTTCCTTCGCCAATGCGTTGATGGGAGAAAGCGTCCTTCCTGTTTCACCAAATCCGACAACTGCCGCAATCAACAAAATCATGTCTTCAGACGCTGAGCATCCACATGGAACGGCAACCGTCAAATTAAAAACTGAAGCGATGCTGTTGGAAGATGTTAGCCTGGCCTTGGCAGCTTTTGATAAATCGGCAAAGAATCTAGATGAAGCACTTCAACTAGCAGGGCAAATCATTTCGAAGGCGGGGGAAGTTGATAAGGGGAAAACGCATTTATCCTTTCTTAGGGCGTTTCATCAAGGGCTGCCCGAGTACCAAAATGATTTAGGAAATGTGGTAACGGTAGATCTTGAAGGATTTAAACGTTTTGCTGCAGAAGAGTCCAAGTCGTGTCTTGTTGATCTAATTGAATTGCGATATGACTGTGAAATGACAAAACAGGGGATGGTCCTTGTTGACACACCTGGGGCGGATTCGATAAATGCACGACATACAGGAGCAGCTTTCGAGTATATTAAGAATTCGGACGCCATCCTTTTTGTGACCTATTATAATCACCCGTTTTCACGGGCAGACAGGGAGTTCTTGATACAACTTGGACGTGTGAAAGATTCTTTCGCTATGGATAAGATGTTTTTCATCGTCAATGCCGTCGATCTGGCCCAAACCACTGACGAATTGGACGAAGTGATGGATTATGTCACAGATCAATTGAATGGATTCGGAATCCGTTTTCCTAAACTGTTCCCGCTTACGAGTAAGGGAGCGTTGATGGAAAAGCAAACGCCTGGTTCGTTTAAGCATTCGTTCCTTCCTAATAGCGGAATCTCGGAATTCCAAGGCCAATTCGATTCTTTCATAGAAAACGATTTAACTGGACTTGCAATTGAATCGGCTCAAGCGGCTGTAAAAAGAACGGAAGAACTGCTACGAGATGTAATTACAGCTTCCAGGCAGGATGAGAAAGCGAAACGAAATGCCTTGGAGACCCTTTCTCATGAGGCACAGTCCATTTCGGAACTCCTCTCAGTCATTAAAGGGGATGCAGAAAAGCAACGTTTGAAAAAAGAGATCGACGAATTGACTTTCTATAGTAAACAACGGGTCTTCTTCCGGTTTAATGATTTCTTCAAAGAATCGTTCAATCCGGCTGTTTTAAAAGATGATGGAGGCGATTTGAAAATTGTCCTCAAGCAATCGATGAAGAACTTATTGGATGCGTTAGGCTTTGACCTTGCCCAGGAAATGCGGGCAACGGCTTTAAGGACGGAAATGTTCGTAAATAAATTACTGAATGAGAAACAAAACAGTTTGCTTCAGCAAATGCAAAAAATAAGAAGAACCCTTTCATTACAGCCATATGAACCTAATGAGAGGGAGTCCCTTGAATTTACAGGAGCTTTTGCCAAATTAGATACGGGGGAATTCAAAAAGGAATTGGCTTTATTTAAAAATCCAAAATCTTTCTTTGAAAAAAATGAAAAAGCGAAAATGAGCGAAGGGCTTCAGAAGCGTTTAGATGAACCTGCCCTTATATATGTAAAAGAACAGGGTGAGCGGATTTTCGAAATGTATATTGAAGTCCTCGAACAAGAGTTACTCGCGATTCAAAAAGAGTTTAAGACGGAAATATCGGATATCTTTGCAGGTCTACGTGCAGCATTGGAGGAAACGGTCGATTTACCGTATTATGAAAATGCCGTAGCGGAATTGGCTAAAATGCATTCGAAATAGAAACGAGGTTCATTCATGAAAGAAAACCTTATTTCACGATTGAGATACCTGGAAAAGAAAGAGGATATGACCATTTTGATGGCTGCTGTTACTGGCAGCCATTCTTTTGGTTTATCATCGGTACAATCGGATTACGATGTTCGGTTTATATATGTTCATAATGATAAGCGATCATACCTCAGCTTGAGTCAGCCAGTTGAAGTCATCCATTTGAAAGAAGGCCTATTTGACATGGAAGGCTGGGATCTCTTTAAATCATCCCGTCTTACCTTAAAGAGTAATCCTGCTCTTTTTGAATTATATCAATCGCCAATCAAGTTGATAACCCATCCGGATTATTATAGGAAGATGAATGGTTTGATAGCGGATTGCTATTCCAAAAAGGCACTGGGACACCATTATTATCGGATGATGAGTGATAATCTTAAACAATTGTCAAAACCAAGGGATTCCGAAAGAAAAGAACTAAAAATATGGGTACAAGTATACCGTTCGTATTTAATCCTTGAATATATCATCCAACGGGGTTCGCTGCCACCTTTATCGGTATGGGAATTACTTGATTTGGTTCCAATTGATCAAGAACTGAAAACTAGGATGACCCGGATATTTAAGGCAAAACAAATGGAAGAATGTATAAGCAACGATGAAAGTGAAAAGAATCTTTCGCTAATAGAAGGGAAATCGCTTTCCATAAAGAATGAGATAACTATGCTACATAAAGGGAAGAACATGGAAACGGAGCTTAATGAATTAATTTGGACCATTTTGAAATAGGGGGTTTTTCAGATGAGTTTTATAATCGAAAAAGAAGAGCTGTTGCCGTTGTTGAATTCCAGTGATATCAGAATTTGTGACTGCCGCTTTCAGCTAGGCTCTCCTGATGCAGGGTATAATGAATACAAAAAAGACCATATTTCCGGCGCTGTTTATTTCGATCTTGAAAAGGACTTATCGGGGCAGGTTCAAGAACATGGCGGAAGACATCCTCTTCCTGACCTGGAAACCTTAAAAGTTAAACTTGAATCAAATGGAATCACCAATGATACGGTACTTATTGCTTATGATGGCGGGGAAGGTTCTTTTGCTTCCAGGTTTGTCTGGCTGCTGAGCTATCTTGGGCATCAGAAAGTCTTTGTTCTTAACGGGGGCTTTCGCGCCTGGAGGGATGCGGGCTATCCAATTGACTCGAATCTAACGAAATATGTGCCTACAGAATATCATATCGATTTAAATGAGTCCGTTTTTGCTTCTTTTCAAACAGTGAAGGATTATACAATGAATAGGCCTGACGATATCGTATTAATGGATTCAAGGGAATCTAAGCGCTACGAGGGCATCGAGGAGCCAATTGATAAAAAAGCCGGTCATATACCTGGTGCAGTAAATAAGGTGTGGACGAACGTTCTGGAAAATGGCTATTTTAAAAAGAAGGAAGATCTTCAGTCGAATTTCACAGGCATCGGAAAAGATAAGGAAATCATTGTGTACTGCGGTTCAGGTGTAACGGCATCACCCAATTATATCGCCCTGAAAGAAGCGGGCTTTATAGATGTGAAGATTTATATTGGCAGTTTCAGTGACTGGATCTCGTATGAGGATAATCCAATTGAATAATATTTTTTCCAATTAAACGATCCTTAAAAAAGGGGACAGATATGTTAAAATGGAAGTACATCATGATAGAGGTGATAATGTGTTAATGAAAGAAAATGAGCAGCATCCTTCCTTTATGCTTGTCGATGGGATGGCGCTTTTATTTAGAGCTTTTTATGCAACGGCCGTTACTGGTCAGTTCATGATTAACTCAAAAGGCATCCCGACAAATGCCGTTCAAGGTTTTTTGAAGCATATGCTGACGGCGGTGAATCACTTTTCACCTAGTCATGTAGCGGTATGTTGGGATATGGGCAGCAAGACTTTCAGAAATGAATTATTTGATGGATACAAGGCTAATCGATCAGAAGCTCCAGTCGAAATGATCCCTCAATTCGACCTAGCGAAAAAAGCGGTTGAAGCATTTGATATCCCTAACATAGGGCTCTCTGGATATGAGGCGGATGACTGTATCGGGACAATTGCCAAGGCATCTGCCCAACATAGCCGGGTGGGTATATTGACTGGCGATCAAGATATGCTTCAGTTAATAGATGAAAACATTTCCGTACTATTGTTAAAAAAAGGGTATGGTAACTATGAAGTGCATAATCCAGATAGCTTTTTTGAATGGAAAGGGATCACACCAAGACAAATGATCGATTTAAAAGCTTTAATGGGTGATACAGCTGATAATTATCCCGGAGTTAAAGGAATTGGGGAGAAGACAGCGTTGAAATTATTGATCCAGTATCAAAGTATCGAAGGGATACTTGAAAATGTTGCTTCATTGACGAATGGGCAGCGGACTAAAATTGAATCCGCCGTCGATATGCTTCATTTATCCAGAAAACTAGCAGAAATAAAATGTGATGTACCAATTTCATGTTCTTTGGACGATGCGGTCTATCAGTATGATCGCGAGAAGGTAAAAAATCTGGCTAATGATCATGAATTCAGGGCTTTACTGCGAATGATTTAATCAAACAAGCGGAGCTTCCCAATGGGAGCTCCGTTATTTTGTAGGGTGATTTTTTTGTCGAAAAATGGATAGTCAAAATCTTTGATATACGGTAAGATGAAAATAAGGTATGAAGTATGGAGTGGATGCAGAATTGGCGAAGTCAACTGAAGAGTATGTTAGTTTTTTAGAGGGTAAGGGATTCACTTTTGGTAATGACGCTATTGGTTTTATTTATTTTGGTAAGCGCTACACGGATGCAAGTGATATTTTAGTCAATGCAGCAATAGAATTGACATTGAAGGTACAAAAGAATTTTGATGGTAGCTTTTATATCTCCTTTTTGGAAAATTTAAAACAAAATGGCATTGAAACGCGTAGTGCAGCGGTATCGTTTGCAAAAGAACAGGGGCTGCTTAAATAAATCGGACTTCGTAACTGGAAGTCCGATTTATTTAATTGGGCTTTTCAAGAAAACTCCTGTGTCACCGATTTCTTTTTCTTAACAGGCAGTTCAGCAAATATCATTCCCAAGAAAATGAATGCGCAGCCGATGATGGAAGCGGAAGTCAATTTTTCCCCTATCAATATGTATGAGGATAACGCAGCAAAAACCGGTTCCATTGAAAAGATCAGCGCCACTCTTGTAGGTGTCGTATAGGCTTGGAAGAAGGTTTGTGCGAAAAAGGCGAACGCCGTGGCCAGGGCTGCCGTAACCAATAAAGCAGTCCATACATCCTTCTGTAACATGACCTCTGAGCTGAAGATGACGGAATGGTTCTCTTTGAAAATGAAGGCTGAAACAAATGATAATAAAGATACGGTGGAAACCTGAATCAGCGTCAACGGTAAAGCAGGAAGGGTCCTGGCATATCTAGCGGTAGTAATGATCTGCATGGCAAAACTGATTGCGCATAAAAATACCAGTAAATCACCGATATTCAAATTTGAGCGGTCAGCGAAAGTCATTAAATAAAGCCCGATGGTTGCGGCTGCGACACCTATTATTGTATTGCGGGAAAGCCTATGTTTTAAAAGCAGCAGGGAAAAAACAGGGACCATGACGACACTTAATCCTGTTATGAAGCCTGTCTTAGCAGGAGTTGTATAATTCAATCCGATCGTTTGAAGCCCATATCCCAGAAAAAGCCAAACTCCAATATGAAACCCAGCTATAAAAAGGCCCTTATTCCAAGTTCTCCCCTTTTTGTGTAAAGTCGATAAATAAGGGATGAGCAAGAAAACGAAGGCCATGAAGAAACGGACGGCATTAAACGTGAAGGGGTCAAGAAAAGATAGTGCATTTTGGACCATAACAAAAGTGACGCCCCAGATGAATACAACGAATAATAATGAAAAATCAGCTGTCTTGTTCATGAATTTCCTCACCCTTATTCAATCGAATGGCCCGTCTCGCCAACTCATCCGCGGACTTGTTTTCAAGATTTGGAATCCATTTCATGAAAAATAATTCAAGCTCGTCGGAAAGCTTTAACGCACGTTCCAGCAAAATGGCATACTTATTTTTTGCAAATCTTTTTTCAATGGCCTGGTTGATGGCTTGGGAGTCAGTCCGAAAAGAAACGATTTGATATTTATTGGCTACACAAATTTCCAATGCTTTGATTAAAGCATGGTACTCGGCTTCATGGTTTTCCATATTTCCAAGCGGAAAGGAATGCCTTTCGACCACACCGTTATTATTTATGAAAACACCTGCGCCGCTCGGCCCTGGATTGCCTGCACTGGCACCATCAATATACACTTCGATCAAGATGTGCTCCTCCTCGAGTTAACTGTTAATATGCTTTGATAAAAAAATGTTTCATATAAAATTAAGATTGAAACATGAGAATTTCAGGCTGATATGGGAACTATAATTAAAAAGAGTGATTCAAATGCTTACAATATATTATAAAGGGTATGACGGAAAAAAGGTATGAAAATTGTAAGCTGTTCTGCATGAATGGTGAATAAATAAGGAGCTGGAAATCTTTGAAGGTAATTATGCAATGGACATATCATGCTTCAAAAAAACCATCTGCCGATTTCGTTTCGGATTGGCTTGATGCCGGGACTGCACTGGTCATTACGGAAGATCTTGAAAAGGCAGGAAGGCTGAAGGAAGTGGAATTCAAGGATGAATTCGATACAACATGGACCAAGAAGGAGCTAAAGAAACTCCTGACGGAAGTTGAGGAAGAGCCGCAGGATGTGACGGTTTTTTTTGATGGAGGTTTTCAAAAAGATGAAAAGGTGGCAGGAATCGGTGTTGCCATTTATTTTCGTCAAGGTAAGAAGTTCTGGCGGCTACGCACCAATATGAAATTGGAGCAATTTGAATCGAATAATGAAGCGGAATATGCGGCCTTTCATGAAGCGGTCAGGCAGATGGACGAACTTGGAATCCACCATCAAAGCTGTGTCTTTAAAGGGGATTCTTTAGTTGTCTTAAATCAACTTTCCGGTGAATGGCCCTGTATGGAAGAAAACTTAAATAAATGGCTGGACCGCATTGAAGCGAAACTGGATAAATTAAAGATCATTCCGGTCTGCAAGCCAATTTCTCGAAAGGAAAACCAGGAAGCCGATCGCCTCGCAACTCTTGCACTGCAGGGAAAAGCCATTTTCAGCAAAATAGAAATTGATGGGTCAAAGGAGCCATAACAACAATGAACAGGAAAAAAATATATGAAGAAGTGGAAGATGTCCTCGCTTCATTTTGCCAAGATTGTTTTTTACGAAAGCATTTTCGAAAAGAAAAGGGGCGTACGTATGCCCATCAGTTCTGTATTTCAGAATGTACGGTTGGTGAAAAATTAAAACTGCTGGGCAATGAACTTAGTGACCGATCTTAAGTCCCCAAAAATCATTAAGACATAGGGGGGGAATGCAGGATATGGTATTATAGGTAAAAAATAGAGGGAATTGTGAGAGCAATGAAAAATA
The DNA here is from genome assembly GCF_002243645.1 of Peribacillus simplex NBRC 15720 = DSM 1321. Taxonomy (NCBI): domain Bacteria; kingdom Bacillati; phylum Bacillota; class Bacilli; order Caryophanales; family Bacillaceae; genus Peribacillus; species Peribacillus simplex. The sequence continues at coordinate 4,746,631 of NZ_CP017704.1, forward strand.
GAAGAGGGAAGCTGAATAATAAAGCGAATCCGCCTCTTACCATACCTAAAATTGATTTCATAATGGAAGAATTGAAAAAAGGTGAATTTCCTTTAACTGAACAAGATCCTGTACAACCAAACGTAAAGATTCATGAAAGAATCAACGAAGCTTCTCTTCAAATCAAAAACATCTTTCAAGATATATGTAAAGAAGGAAAAATACAGCTTGAAAAGATTGAATTGATTAAAGCGGAAGTAGCACCTGTCATTGCAGAAGCTGCAAGGAATCCTGATATTTATTACCTTTTCGAAGAGATGCAAGCAAATAACGAGTACACGTATAGGCATAATATCGGTGTCGGAATCATTGCCACTTATCTAGGGATGAAGCATGGTTTATCGAAAGAAAACCTTTCAGCCCTGACATTGGCAGCCACGCTGCATGACGTGGGTAAAACAAGGATTTCAGATAGTATATTGGAAAAACCGGGTAAACTGACTGCGGCAGAATATGAAGAAATGAAGCGCCATACCATTTATGGGTATGAATTACTTAAAAATATCCCTGGAATCTCACCATCGCTTGCATTAACAGCCCTTCAGCACCATGAACGGGAAGATGGGCAAGGCTATCCACTTGGACTGAAGGGGAATGATATCCATCATCATTCGAAAATCGTCGCTATAGCCGACGTATTCCATGCGATGTCTTCAAGTCGTGTATATCATCAGGCCATGCCGTTTTATAAGGTGATTGAGCAAATGAACAGCGATATGTTCAGTAAATTCAATCCAGAAATCCTGCTGGAGTTTGTAAGCCGATTAATGTCCACTTTGGTCGGAAAAGAAGTCATGCTTACCAATGGACAATTGGCACGATCATCATGATCAATCCATACGATCACCTTAAAGTTTTATTGAAAACGGCAAATCGAAAGAATCATCGGTGAATGAAAAAGAGCCCGATTATAAAAAATCGGGCTCTTCGTCATTCTGCTTTACCGAATCAAAATAGGCTTTGAGCATTACTTTATTTTCGCTAAAGTCTGCAATCGTATATTGATCAAGGACCTGTAGAAAAGCATCCAAGGCATTATTAAGGACAAATTTCAATGAACAAACGGGAGAAATCACACAGTTATCGTGATCTTTAAAACATTCCACTAGATAAAAATCTTCTTCGGTTCTCCGCACCAGTTCCCCTACATTTATTTCAGCGGGTGATTTTGCAAGCCGGAAACCGCCATTTCTTCCGCGTATCGTCTCAATATAGCCTAATTTACCTAGATTATGAACAATCTTCATCAAATGATTTTTAGACAGTTGATATACTTCAGAAATCTCTTTAATATTTGATAATTTGCTTTGGTCGTGGGAAGCCAGGTAAATCAACACTCTAAGTGAGTAATCGGAATAACTCGTCAACCTCATGTTTATCGCCTCACATTCTATCCCCATTTGACTATATCATAAATGTGAACATTTTATAAACATGAAAACTTATTATTTGAAAAGATGTATGAAAAATATTGCTTTTAATGCATTTAAGTTCTAATATAAACATGTATTTAAAATACTTGTTTATGAAGAGAGGTTTAACTATGCTATCCCAAAAAACTATCGATGTTATCAAATCAACCGTACCTGTATTAGAAGTGCATGGTACAACTATCACAACTGTATTCTATAAAAATCTTTTCGAAGCACATCCTGAATTATTAAATATTTTTAATCATGCCAATCAAAAAAAGGGGCGCCAGCAAAATGCACTTGCCAACACGGTTTTGGCTGCAGCTAAATATATAGATCAACTTGAAACGATAATACCTGCCGTAAAGCAAATAGCACAAAAACACAGAAGTCTTGGAGTTAAAGCCGAACATTATCCCATTGTTGGAGAATATTTATTAGGTGCAATCAAGGAAGTGTTACAAGATGCAGCTACAGAAGAAATCCTCCAGGCTTGGGGTGAGGCCTATGGAGTCATAGCCGATGCTTTCATTAGCATCGAAAAGGAAATGTACGACCAAGCTTCCAATCAGGTCGGCGGATGGTCTGATTTCAAACGATTCACAGTCGTGGAAAAGGTACGGGAAAGTGACGTAATCACTTCCTTTTATTTAAAGCCATCAAATGGAGATAAGGTTCCATCATTTCTTCCAGGACAATATATTACAGTTCGTATCGAGATACCGGGTGAACGCTATTTATTCAACCGTCAGTATAGTTTGTCTGATGTTCCGGGAAAAGATTACTTCCGGATTTCCGTTAAAAAAGAAACGCCGGGAACCTCTCCTGATGGAAGGGTTTCTAACTACTTGCATGAATCCATTCAGATGGGTGACAGTATAGACGTAACGGCTCCTGCAGGTGATTTCACCATCGATTTGGAAAAACGGACACCGGCGGTATTCTTGAGCGGAGGCGTTGGCATAACGCCTTTCATGAGTATGGTTCATGCGGTAGCTGAACAAACACCCGAGCGTGATGTCCAATTCGTTCATGCGTCCGATAATGGCAATTTACAGCCGTTCAGAATGGAACTGACAGAACTAACGCACAAGCTTGCCAGCTATCATTTATCTTTTGTCTTTAAAAATCCGAGTGAGGATGATAAGAACCTGCCGAATTTTGAAAAGGAAGGGTATATCGATAAAGAATTATTGAGCAGTTTTGTTAAACCTGAAGCTGATTATTATGTGTGTGGCCCTGTTCCTTTCATGAAGGCCATTATTACTTACCTGAAAGAATTGGGGATAGATACGGATAAAATTCACTATGAGTTCTTCGGCCCAGCCATGGCATTATAAGGTTCATTCATCGTAGGAATGTTATTGACATCAAGCAGATAATTTTGCATACTATATTAAAACAATGAACGTTGAGAGAAGATTAGTATGCGAGAATCACTGTGACAGAGAGCGGCGTCAATTGCTGGAAGGCCCGCGACAGGAAAGCGCAGAACCTGCTTCTTGAGTCCTATGCAAAACATAGGCGCAAATCCTGGCGTTATCAGGCAAAGTGGAATGCATGAACTTGCATTCAATGAAGGTGGTACCACGGAGAGCAGCCCTTTTCGTCCTTATTTCGAGGATGAAAAGGGCTTTTTTTCATGTCTTAGATATTTATTGGAGGAAGTAATCGATGGAAAAGAAACGTATCGTTGTAAAGATAGGAAGTAGTTCTTTGACCAACACACAAGGTGAAATCGACCAAAGTAAATTTTCCGATCATATCCAGGCAGTGGCAGCATTAAGGAAAGCGGGACATGAAGTTGTCCTTGTTTCATCAGGTGCTGTAGCGACAGGTTTTCGCAAGCTCGGCTACCCTACGAGACCTGTCACACTCAAAGGAAAACAAGCTGCTGCAGCTGTAGGGCAAAGTCTATTGATTCAATCATATATGGAACAATTAGGGCACTTTGGAATCGTTCCGGCGCAGATTTTATTAACAAGGAAAGATTTCTCGAAAAAAGATAGATATAAAAATGCATATGCGACATTGATGGAATTGCTTGAACGCGGCATCCTTCCGATTATAAATGAAAATGATACAGTATCGGTCGAGGAGTTGACTTTTGGTGATAATGATATGCTATCCGCCTTAGTAAGCGGTTTAGTCCACGCCACCAACTTGATCATATTAACGGACATTAATGGGCTCTATGATTCCAATCCACAGACAAATCCAGGGGCGAAACGATTTGAAAAGTTATCCGAAGTAACGGCGGATTTATTGCAAATGGCAGAAGGCGCAGGATCTAATGTCGGAACCGGGGGTATGAAATCGAAGCTGATTGCAGCGCAAACTGCATTGTCTCTTGGGGTGAAAGTATTCATCGGATCAGGTTTTGGGAGCGATAAACTTCTAACAATCCTTGAAGGCAATGGTGATGGCACGTATATTGGGAATGATGTCATGACGACAGTAACGAAAAACAAACAATGGATATCCCTTCACTCACAAGTATCTGGGAAAATTTTCGTTGATGAAGGTGCCGAAAGGGCTTTAGTTTCTAATGGCAGCAGTCTGCTGCCAGCTGGAATTTATGAAATTAAAGGAGTCTTCAATAAGGGGGATGTTGTCGAAGTCTTTGGTGCAAATGGATTATTGGGGCGGGGTGAGGTCCTTTATTCCGACGAAGAATTAAAACAGGCGATGGGAAAGAGGACATCCGAGCTTGTGATCACTTCCATAGAAGTGATCCATCGCGATAAATGGGTGAAAGCATAGATAATCAATATTAGAGAAAGAAAAGGGGGCATTTGGAAATGAGTGAAGTGACGGCGAAAGGAAAGGCAGCCAAAAAAGCCAGTTATCAGCTAATCGGATTGACGACGGAAAAGAAGAATGAGGCACTTGGAAAAATTGCTAAGCAACTTATTATCGATAAAGATTTTTTGATAAAAGAAAACCAAAAGGATCTGGAAGAAGGCAGGATAAAAGGCTACAGTGAGTCTACATTAGATCGGATTATGTTAAATGTTAACCGTATTGATGACATGGCAGCGGCAATTATGCTTTTGATCGATTTAAATGATCCGATTGGGGAACAATTGGAGACGATCGAAAAAGAGAATGGTTTATTGATTAAAAAGTTACGGGTGCCGATCGGGGTAATAGGGATGATTTATGAAGCCAGGCCGAACGTGACCATTGATGCAGCTACATTGTCCTTGAAAACGGGGAATGCCGTCCTATTAAGAGGCAGCTCGTCAGCCAAATACTCCAATATGGCACTAGTCTCCTCCATTCATAAAGCATTGGAGAATACGGAGATTCCTGTAGAAGCAGTTCAGTTGATCGAGGATACGAGTCGTGAAACCGCTAAGGAACTTTTTCACCTTAATGAGTATTTAGATGTGTTGATTCCTCGCGGTGGAAAGAATTTAATTGAAACTGTTATTAAGGAGTCAACTGTTCCCGTCCTTGAAACAGGAGCAGGCAATTGCCATATCTTCATCGATCAGACCGCAGATATCACGATGGTCGAGAAAATTGTCTTAAACGGTAAAACTCAGCGTCCATCCGTATGCAATGCTATCGAGGGGCTTCTAATTCATGAAAAATGGTTTGAAGAAAATGGAGTGAGAATTTTGGAACTCCTGGACGAAAAGGGTATTGAAGTATATGGAGATGAAGCGGTTTGCAGCGCCTTTCCGAGAGCGAAAACGGCTACGGAGGAAGATTGGTCAACTGAGTATCTGGCTTTAAAAATCAGCGTGAAAACTGTAAAAGGTGTATTCGATGCGATTGAACACATTAACCGATACGGTACCAAGCATTCTGAAGCAATCCTAACGAGGGATGAACAAAACGCTTCCGCATTTTTGAATAAAGTAGATGCCGCAGCAGTTTATCACAATGCTTCCACCCGTTTTACCGACGGCTTTGAATTCGGTTATGGAGCAGAAATCGGCATTTCCACACAAAAGCTGCATGCACGTGGACCAATGGGTTTACCGGCCTTAACATCAAGCAAGTACTTCATTTATGGCCAGGGGCAAATCCGGGAGTGAAATTCATTTCTTTCATGGAAGGTTATTAAAACTCATTTAAGGGTATTGTATATTACATTACTTTTAAAGGAGCAGATACCATGGACAAGAGGTTTATAGCAATATATGAAAATGAAAATGAAGCGACTTCAGCAGTCAAAAATTTAAAGGAACAAGGATATACATCCGATCAAATATCAATAGTGGCGAAAAACATTGATAAATTACCCAATGAAGCCGAGGAAGTCAGCCCGGCAAAGACTGATGGATTAGTAGCTGGGGCAGCAGCGGGTGGAGCTGTCGGATTGACGGGCCTGCTTATTGGTATGAGTGCATTAGCCATACCAGGAATTGGTCCGATATTGGCAGCAGGACCAATTTTCGCCACTTTTGGCGGAGCCGCAGCCGGGGTAGCATCGGAAGCAGGCGGATTGAGAAAGCCATTATTGGGTATTGGAGTGGAGGAAGCCGAAGTCGATCAATATGTGGAGGATATTAAAGAAGGGAAAATCCTTGTCATCGCCGATCCTCTATAAGTTCGTAAGTAAAACCACCTTGAATGAACAGATTTACGAAGTTTGACAACTGAGCTCAATGCCCACAAAAACTCAAAATTAATATTTTTTGAAAAACCCCGTTCAGGATTTCTTGAACGGGGTTAATATGTTTGTAGACTAATTTTATTGTCAGTAACTATAAAATCAAAAGGAATTCCACATTTGTATGAAGAATAAATGGAATATAGTCCTATTAGCGAGAAAGGAAGGGGAATTATGGAAAATAAAATAAATGATGATGCCACTTTAAGAAATTAAAGAGGATTTTATTCATGATGATTTTTACCTTAAGAATCATTATACTGATGTTAATGTTATAAAGCGTATTCTAGTGAGGAAAAGCAAGTTTTAATGAGTTGAATGACTATTCTTTATTGTGATATGTAGGTACCAACCGAAATCGTTGGGTTTTAAATGAAAAGTGAAAAGGCTGTTTATTGATGAAAAAACCCACGATAACAGGGTTTTTTATTTTTCAAAGTCATTTTATAAAGTGAAATATGTATTATCTAAATGACTAGGGCTAGAATAACAGGTTGCTTGAGTTTATGTCCAATAAAACAAAATGATTTTACGTTGGAGGTGGATGTATTGATAAAAATAAAACTCGTTGTTCCTCGAAAAGGGTATATAACGGATGCTTTTGAAAGATTTGAGGAATTCAACCAATTGGAAGAAGCGGAAAATAATGATGATGGTTCAGTGAAGTTTGTGTTAGAGGAGGTAGTTGTGGATGCTGATCAGATTGTGAAGCTGAAGCTTGATGCTGATGTAGTCATCTCACGGGGATTAATCACGAAGCTTTTAAAAGAATGCAATGAATTAATTCCTATCGTTGATATACCTGTACAAGGTATAGATCTCATTCGTTGTCTGTATGATTGCAAGGCACGTTTTGGCAGTAAAAAAGTGGCCGTTATTGGAGCGTTAAATATGATTTATGGCGTGGAAAACCTTTCTGATATCGTTGATTTGCCAATTCAGTCCTATATATTAAATGATATCGAGTCCTCCGCCAGTTTAGTAGATTTAGCGGTCAGTGATGGCTGTGAGGTGGTGCTAAGTGGTTTAAGTACATGTAAATATGCTGAAGAGATAGGATTGGGAGCCATTCTCGTTAATACTGGAAAGGAATCATTTCGGCAGGCGTTGATCGAGGCGAAAAGAGTAGCTCTTGTCAGTAGAAGGGAACAGGAGAAGACCAAGCGCTATCAAACGATTCTTAATTATGCCTATGAAGGAGTTATTGCTATAGATTTAAAAGGGCAAATATCTGTATTTAATACGGCGGCACAGGAGATATTATCCATTTCCAAGGGGAGCTTAATTGGAAATTCTATATACGAAATAATAAAGCATGGAAAATTTCGTGATATGCTGTTAAGTGACGATGAATACGAAAAAGATATTGTTGCTTACCAATCTATTCAATTATCGGTAAAAAAAGTTGGAATATTTTTAAAAGGTAAAAAAGTGGGGGATATGGTTGCCTTTCAAGATGTTACACGCATTCAGGAGATGGAAGGGAAATTCTATCGGAAGTTACATTTACGCGGACATGTGGCTAAGTACACATTTGATGATATATTGTATCGGGGTCCCGAAATTAAGCGGACGATTGAAACAGCTCAACATTATAGTGAAGTAGATTCAAACATTCTTATAATTGGAGAAACGGGAACGGGCAAGGAAATATTTGCCCAAAGCATACATAATCATAGCAGCCGGAAAAATAAACCGTTTGTGGCCATTAATTGCGCGGCGCTTCCCGAAAATTTATTGGAAAGTGAGCTCTTCGGATATGCAGAAGGAGCTTTCACGGGGGCTATGAAAGGCGGAAAGCAAGGATTTTTTGAACTTGCTCATAGAGGTACCATCTTTTTGGATGAAATAGGAGAAATTTCCCCAAAAATGCAAAGCCGCCTGCTTCGTGTCCTCCAAGAGCGGGAAATTATGCGCATTGGCGATGATAAGGTAATTCCGGTTGATGTGAGAATTGTGTCGGCAACGAACAAAGACCTCATGCAAATGGTCAAAAGTAATGACTTTCGCGAGGATCTGTATTATCGCTTGAGTGTACTGGACCTTGTATTGCCTCCACTTCGGGAACGCAGGGAGGATATTCCGTTATTGGTGAATGCTTTTATTCAGAAAGTTCACTCGGATCAAAAACAAATTAAGATTACGGATGCTGCCAAGAAAAAGCTGAGTGAAGAGAATTGGGAAGGGAATATTCGCCAATTGCAAAATTTTTGTGAGCGATTAAGCGTTCTATATAAAGACAAATTAATTGATGTGTACGATATCGAAATGTTTTTTCCGAATAAGAGTAAAAAGAAAATAGTGTTGAAACAAGAGGAAGAAAGCGGGATATCGCCTGGGATACATTTATCCGAGCGTGAAAGAATTGTTCAAACGTTAATAAGGGTTAATTATAATAAGGGAAAAGCTGCCTCTGAGTTAGGGATGAGTCGCACGACTTTATGGAGAAAGATGAAAAATTTACATATTGAAACAAATTGAAACATAATGAAACAAATTAATTCGTTTTGAAACAATGTGTTAACTTCATTTATGTCTTGATTAAGAACGAAAAGGCTTGTTTCATGGATAATACTGATGTTTTTTATGTTGGCACAATAATTGTATATATACAATGGAGTAGGAAAGATTTTTCCTTCAAGGTTAACATGAAAGGTTGGTGGGAATGTGAGTCATTTAGTGTATATTCCTCAAGATATTGAGAAAGAGGGAAAAAGTTATTTAGTAGAAAAAGGCTATAAGATTAAAGTAGGGTCTGATCTGACGCAAGAAATTCTTATGGAAGAAATCAAGGGTTGTGATGCAGTACTAACGAGATCAACGGCTGTAATAAATAAAGAAGTAATTCAAGCAGCTGAAAACCTCAAAGTAATTGCTAAGTATGGTGTGGGCTTGGACAATATTGATATCGAAGCTGCTACAGAGCGTGGCATTTACGTAACAAATACTCCAGAGGCAAATGCGAATTCTGTAGCTGAACATGTAATGGCATTAATTTTATCATTGTCCAAAAACTTAAGCTTGGCTGATAAAGAACTGCGCCGTGGGAATTTTGCTATCCGTAATCAACTTTTTGGCATGGACTTGGAAGGCAAGACTTTAGGGATTATTGGACTAGGGAGAATCGGTAGAATACTGGCCACAAAGGCTTCGAAAGGCTTCGATATGAAAGTAATTGGCTACGACCCCTATGTTACAGCCAGAACGAATTCGGAGTTGGAGATAGCAACAGATTTAGAAAGGGTATTCAGAAACTCTGATGTTATTAGTCTACATCTGCCGTTAACGAAAACAACAAGAGGTATAATAGGTAGCCGTGAGTTTTCCTGGATGAAACCTTCCTCTTATTTTGTAAACGCTTCCAGGGGCGGTGTGGTGAAGGAAAGTGATTTAGTAAATGCTTTGCAAGCGGGCGAGATTGCCGGCGCTGGAATAGACGTATTTGAAGTTGAGCCTCCCGATAATTGGAATCCCCTTTTTAAATTGGATAATGTGATTGTCAGTCCTCATAATGCGGCATTGACTAAGGAAGGCTCGATACGCATGGCTGTACATGCAGCAATGCAAGTGGAACAAGTTCTTACTGGCGTGAAACCGAATTGGGCTGTAAATGAGCCCTTAACTAAAGGGCTGTCAATGTAATAATACAGAAATAATTATCTGTTTTTTCAGAAAAAATAAGGTTTGAATGGTTCAAGTTTGGCATTTGTTGATAAGGATGGTGAACAAATGAAGAAAATGATCTATGTGATAAGTGTGATACCAGCACTCGGATCGCTTGTTGTTATCAATCGAATTGAACCTTATGTTTTAGGAATGCCATTTGTTCTTTTTTGGGCCATATTATGGGTATGTCTTACATCTGTGTTTTTGATGATTGCTAATAAACTTGATCCTGCAACCAAGGAGGAAGAAGACTGATGAATGCAGCCCTGCTTGTTATCTCTTTCTTTCTCGTTTTGTGTATTTGGTTAGGACTTCAAGCACGAAAAGGTAAAAATATGAGTTTGGAACAATGGGCTATAGGTGGAAGAGGTTTCGGCAGCTTTTTACTCTTCTTTTTGATAGCAGGTGAAATGTTTACGACATATACGTTTCTGGGGGCCAGCGGCGGAGCTTATAGATCCGGTATGCCTCCTGCCTTATACGCTTTCAATTGCTTCTATTTTGTAATCGCCTATTGGCTGTTGCCGCCAATTTGGAGGTATGCCAAAAAAAACAATGTCATATCTCAATCTGATTTTTATGACAAAAAGTACAATAGTCCGGCTTTAGGTGTTCTTGTGGCGGTAATTAGCGTTATTTCAATTATTCCTTATCTGATCATGCAGTTAAAAGGGCTAGGAATAATCGTATCGGAAGCCTCCTATGGGTCCATCTCTCCTAATGTGGCTATAGTAGTAAGTGTAATTGCCATCACAATTTATGTAACGGCTTCAGGAATGCATGGTGTTGCATGGACGGCCGTCATTAAAGATATCATGATTTTGGCAGTTGTCGTCTTTATGGGGATTTATTTTCCACTTCATTATTACGGTGGTTTGCAGCCGATGTTTGAAGCAATCGATACAGCAAAACAAGGATTATTGATATTCCCTGAACAAGGAATGAGTATCTCTTGGTTTATTTCCGCTACGATTATGACGGCACTTGCTTTCTATATGTTTCCTCATATGTTAGCGGGAGTGTTCTCTGCAAAAAGTCCAAAATCACTTCGTTGGAATGCTGGAATTATGCCAATTTATCAAGTAATCATCATTTTTTCGCTTTTTATTGGTTTTTCTGCGATACTTCAAGTTCCGAATTTACAGGGAGCAGAAGCAGACTTAGCTTTATTTAAAATGGCGAAGATGTCATTCGATCCCTGGTTTGTTGGAGTGATTGGAGCATCTGGGGCGATGGCCGCCCTAATACCTAGTTCACTCGTGTTGACGGCTACGGCCACGATACTTTCAAAAAATGTATATAAGGTGTGGAAACCGAATACATCAGATGATCAACTTCGGAGATTGAGCAGGATGTTAGTACCGGTCATTTCTATCGTGACTCTATATTTTACGTTCAATGGCGGGGAGTCGATTTTTACGTTGTATCTCATGGCATATAGCTTCATGGCACAGTTGTTTCCAGCACTATTTTTCAGTCTGTGGAAAAAGAATCCTGTCACCGTTCAAGGAGCTTTTGCCGGAATGATAGTTGGAATTCTGATTGTCATATACTCGACTACTTCAGGTACGACACTTGCTACATTATTTCCATCACTACCGCAAGTAATACAAGATCTTGATGTAGGGTTAGCTGTATTATTCATCAACATTGCAGTAACTTTGGGAGTGAGTGCCGTTACAAGAAAAACTTCAATTGGGATGGAAGAAGATAATAAACAAGCTTCAGGAATGGAAAAACTGGTTAAATGATCAATATTAATATAATCATAAATTACTAGAACAAAAACACATACTTGAAAGCGGGAGGCTTGATTATGAAAGTCAGTGGAGGAAAAGCAGTCGTAGAAGTAATGGCTAAAGAAGGTGTAAAAAAAGCTTTTTGTGTACCAGGTGAAAGTTATCTTAGTGTAATGGATGCACTATATCAACATCCTGAAATAGAACTTATTTCCGCCAGGCATGAAGGAGGTGCCTCTTTTATGGCGGAAGGGTATGCGAAGGCTTCTGGTGAGGTAGGAGTTTGCATGGCAACACGTGGAGTGGGTGCGACAAACTTAGCTATCGGTATCCATACTGCTGCTCAAGATTCAACCCCTTTGGTTGCGCTTATTGGGCAGGTTGAACGCCCTTTTAAAGAAAAGGAAGCATTTCAGGAAGTAAATTTGACGGGCTTTTTCAGTCATTTATGTAAATGGACGGTAGAAATCGATCGCGTCGAAAGGATCCCGGAATTATTGCAACGGGCGTTTCATATGGCACGGTCGGGACGTCCGGGCCCTGTATTAGTGTCTTTGCCGCATGACATGTTAGAAGATGAGGCAGAGTTGAGCATCAAGCCTTCTTATCGCTCACTTCCTCCTCAACCACATATGGAAGATGTGAAGCAGGCAATAGAGACGTTACGAAACGCGAAGCGCCCCGTATTGATTGCTGGTGGCGGTGTGATTCATGCTAGGTCTAACAGGCAGCTTGTACAGTTTGCCGAGGCCATGAAACTGCCTGTTGTTACCGCTTTCCGCCGATTCGACGCGTTTCCGAATTCACACCCTTGCTATGCAGGATGGCTTGGGTTTGGGACACCTCAATATTTACTTGATGAAATCCGAGATGCAGATGTTGTTTTGGCGTTAGGGACAAGATTCTCTCAAGTAGGAACACAAGATTACACCTTGCTTTCTAAAAATACAAAACTGATCCATGTGGATATTTGTCCCGATATTTTTGGTAAAGTGTATGCCCCTTCTCTTGCCATTGAAGCCGATGCCAAGAGTTTCTTAGAACAAGCGCTGCAAGCGCAAGGTTCAGATACTTCTATTTCAAATGAAGATAATGTGAAAGAATTGCACGATAAATATATGGAATTTTCTGAACCAAAGCCCGACTACACAGAAGATTTCGTGGACATGGACGGATTCATGCATGACATTGCTGCCAGTCTTCCAAAGGATACCATTATTACAAATGATGCAGGCAACTTTTTTGGATGGCTATCGAGATATTATCGCTTTGAACATGAAAACACTTATGTGGGGCCAACATCGGGGGCCATGGGATATGGACTGCCTGCGGCAATAGGGGCAAAACTGGCGCAGCCTCACAAACATGTGGTTTCTTTTTCAGGAGATGGCGGCTTTATGATGACTCTCCAAGAGATTGAAACGGCTGTTCGATATAAAATTCCGACCATATCCATTGTTGTGAACAACAATATTTACGGAACTATTCGCGCACATCAAGAAAGGCATTTTCCAAATCGGGTCGTTGGAACTGACTTGTCCAATCCTAATTTTGCCGAATTGGCCCGCTTATTTGGAGCGCATGGTGAAAAGGTTGAAAAAAATAGTGAATTTGCACCAGCGCTGCAAAGGGCAATTGCTTCAGGGCTTCCGGCTGTTATCGAGGTTACAGTCAATCCAAAGATCCTTTCTGTAGGCCAAGACAAGAAAGAAGTACACGAAAAGCTCGTGTCCAACAAATAGTTGCCGGCATTAATGCTTAGGTATTGTTTGCTTTAGAAGGTAGTAGGAACGAATAAAAGGAAGGTTTTGGGGAGGTTTCAAAGATGTTAAAACCATATTTAGTTGTCGAATGGAATGATACGGAAACAGATGCAAAAGGCTGGCTGGTCGTTCATAATTTTGTGAAGGGCTACGCAGGCGGCGGTACGAGAATGCATCCAACGGTTACAAGAGAAGAGGTAGAAAGGTTAGCTGAGGCGATGGCTTATAAGTATGTAGCGTGTGAGTCTGAGACGACTGGCGGTTGTAAAGCGGGAATTGCCTATGATTATAAAGCGCCAGACGCGTATGCAGTATTAAGAAGATTTCTAATTGCGATGATGCCTTATATAGACATCGGGGTATCTTTAGGCAGTGATTTAGGTACCAAATATGACGATGTGCTCAAAATATTTAAAGAATTTGGTATTGATATCCCTCTTACGAAATCAATGAAGCAAAACCCGAATGTTCTGCAAGGGATAAAAGACTTCGATGAACTGTTGACGACAAAAATTGACGGGTTGTTTTTAAACGATGTCGTTACGGGCTACGGTGTAGCATTTTCCGCAGATGAAGCTTGGAAATTTAAAAGCGGAAAAGATGGAGCGAGAGTTGTCATTCAAGGATTCGGATGCGTAGGAGCAAGCTGCGCATTGAAAATGTCACAGTTAGGTTATAAAGTGGTTGGAATTTCTGATGCAGCCCTTTTAGTAACGTGTGAAGAAGGATTAGATGTCCAAAAGCTTATTGATCATAAGAATTTGTACGGAGAAATGGATAAAACCTTTTTTGAACCGCATTATGATGTAAGGTCGAACACGGAATGGCTCGATATAGATTGCGACATCTTAATTCCGTCCGCACTCGAGGATGTCATCCACAGTTCCAATGCTAATAGCGTAAAAGCAAGCTTAATTGTGGAAGCGGCAAACATTCCCCTTTCTACTGAGGGGGACGAAATCATAAAACAAAGAGGAATTGATCTTGTCAATGATTTCGTAGCCAACCTGGGGGCGATAAGATTTTATGATGTGATTATTTTCGGACTAGTAAAACCAAACCCACAAGCTGTAGTAGATGATATTGAAAAACTATGTAGAAAAAATACGTATCAGTTGTTTACAGAGGCAAAAAAACAAAATAAATATCAAAGAGAAGTAGCTTATGAAATATTTAAACCGACAACAAGCGACTTGCTAGAATATGGGGAGCCTTCCGAAGCGTTATCTGCACAATGATGTGTTTTAATTTCAGAATAATGAGAACTCCCGTAATCTTGTGTTAATTAAAGGTGTATAGGCCAGTTATTCGATTAGAAACGGGGGGTATTCATTGCAAACAGAACCTGAAAATCAGCCAAAAGAATTACAGCGATCAATGAAGAGCAGACATTTATTCATGCTCTCCTTAGGTGGGGTAATTGGAACAGGTCTTTTCCTGGGATCAGGTTATGCGATCGGGGAAGCCGGACCCGCAGGAGCGATTGTTGCCTATTTGGTCGGTGGTTTATTAATGTACTTGGCGATGATATGTCTCGGTGAATTATCGGTAGTGATGCCGGTGTCCGGTTCCTTTCAGGTCCATGCAACGAAATTTATTGGACCCGCCACTGGATTTGTCATTGGATGGATTTACTGGCTGAGCTGGGCTCTATACGTAGGCCTGGAATTTGTAGCGGCTGGTTTGCTCATGACTAGATGGTTTCCTGATATACCAGTATGTGTTTGGTGCACGATATTTACCGTACTTTTATTCACTATTAATGCGTTAACAACAAGAAGTTTCGCGGAAACAGAGTACTGGTTCTCAGGGATTAAAGTACTTGCCGTTATTTTGTTCATCATTATCGGTGCGGCAGCAATGTTTGGATTGATTCATATGGATGCACAGCCTGCTCCGTTTTTTTCTAATTTTATAGGTGATGGACTATTCCCTACAGGATTTACAGGTGTGTTTGTATCGATGATGACGGTCGTTTACGCTTTCCAGGGATCGGAAATCATGGGGGTTGCAGCAGGAGAGACGGAAAACCCGCAACAGAGCATTCCGAGAGCGATTCGAAATATCGTAATACGTGTGTTGCTATTTTATGTACTAGCAATCTTTGTCTTGTCGGCTATCGTTCCGTGGCAAGAAGTTGGGGTGGTGGAAAGCCCATTTGTTACCGTGTTTGAAATGGTAGGTATTCCTTATGCTGCCGACATTATGAATTTCGTAATTTTGACGGCAGTCCTTTCTGTAGGGAACACGGGTCTGTTTGCTTGTACGAGGATCCTTTTCTCCCTTTCTCAAAACGGTATGGCGCATTCTTCATTTGGAAAGCTCAATCGGCGTGGTATACCCATTAACGCCTTACTTGTCAGCATGGTCTTTGCCTTGCTGTCGTTACTTACTAGTGTAGTAGCAGAAGAAACGTTATTTGTTGTATTACTTTCTGTAAGCGGGGTTGGAGGATTACTTACTTGGATAGCAATTGCGTTGGCACAGTACAGATTCCGTAAGCAATATATCAGAGAAGGCGGAAAGGTTGAAGATCTGAAGTATAGAGTCCCTTTCTTCCCGATAGCCCCGATTCTCTGCATTCTTATGTGTCTAGGTATATTCGTTTTCACCGCTTATGACCCGACACAGCGTAATTCGTTGTATTGGGGATTAGGTTTCGTCATTGCTTGCTATATATTTTACTATTTTAGATATACGAGAAGGAAAATAGAGGTTCCGGCCTTATCAAACGAAACGCCCAATGATTTCGTTCAATAGAAATTATTGTTCATATGTCGACAAAGTGAAACCATATGAGTTTACACGTATGGTGAGAATCCATTAAGAGTTTTCCAGTTATAAAGAAAATCTACCATCAATAGAATGTGGGAGGAAATTGTATGCGTTACTTAAATTATATTAATGGAAAATGGAAAGAACCAACTACTGGGGAGTATAAGGAAAACCTTAGTCCACATAATGGAGAAAATTTAGGGGAATTTCCATCTAGTGCGGCCGCAGATTTACATGATGCAGTGGCTGCCGCAAAAAATTCATTTCCTGCTTGGAAAAAACTATCGTTTCAGCAAAGGGCTTCATACTTGCAGAAAGCGGCTGATATTTTGAAAAAGAATATGCAGGAAGTAGGTAGGGATTTGATAAAGGAAGAAGGAAAAACATTTTTGGAAGGGATGGGGGAAGCCAATCGAGCTGTTAGCATTCTTGAATATTATGCTGCTGAAGCCCGGCAGCCACTTGGAGAAGTAATTCCTTCAGCGAATGCCAATACATTTTTGTACACAACTCGTACTCCGCTCGGTCCGGTGGGTTTGATTACACCATGGAACTTTCCAATTGCGATCCCTGTGTGGAAACTGGCACCGGCCCTTATTTATGGAAATACAGTCGTAATTAAACCGGCTGATCTTACACCTAAGTCAGTCTATCATGTGATAAAAGCATTGGATGGAGCGGGTCTACCGGCTGGAGTCATTAATTGTGTATTCGGAAGGGGTTCCGTCATTGGTGCAGAATTAGTGGAACATCCGGATGTGAAGGCTATATCTTTTACTGGCTCGAATCAAGTAGGTCAGCAAATTCAAAAACAAGCCATTGAACATGGGAAGAAAGTGCAAGTGGAAATGGGAGGGAAAAACCCGCTCGTCGTACTAGCTGATGCTGATCTAGAAAAAGCAGTGGAAATTGCTGTAGGCGGAGCTTTTAAGTCCACTGGGCAAAAATGCACAGCCACTAGCAGGGTGATTGTCGAAGAAGGAATATATGAAGCGTTCCGTGACCGTCTTGTCGCCCGTACGAAAGAATTAAAAGTGGGCGACCCTCTCAACGAAGAAACATATATTGGTCCCGCTGTATCTAGATCACAACGCGATAGCGTGCTTGAAATGATTGATTCTGGGAAATCAGAAGCAACGCTATTGTGTGGAGGAGAGATTCCGACTAAAGAGGAATTGGCGAACGGTTTTTATGTACGACCGGCTATCTTTGAAAATGTTGCTCAGCATGCCCGCATTGCACGTGAAGAAATCTTTGGACCAGTCATCGCACTGTTTAAGGCAGGAAATTATGAGGAAGCAGTTAAGATGGCGAATGATACCGAATATGGATTGAGCGCAGCAATTTGCACGAATAATTTAACGGCGGCTCAAAGGTTTATTGAAGATGTAGAAGTGGGTCTTGTCCATGTCAATTCGGAAACAGCAGGAACTGAACCGCAAATGCCATTTGGCGGATGTAAAAATTCAAGTGCAGGCAGCCGTGAACAAGGGAAGAGTGCAGTTGAATTCTATACAGAAGTCAAAACAGTCTATATGGATCGGGTATAACTAGAAAAAAATTGTACGAAGCGGTTTAGGGGAAAAATCAGATAATTATCAGGAGGGATTTTCAATATGTCTATTAAAGAAAATGTACAGTTCAGCCCTACACTACCTTATTCACGTTATGTCGATCCAGAGGTATTTAATGAAGAAAGCAAAAAGATTTTCAGGAAAAATTGGATATTAGTTGGACATGCAAGCCAAGTTGAAAAAATAGGCGATTTCATCACATTAGATATCGCCGGAGAGCCTATTATCGTTTCTCACGGTACAGATGGTGAACTGCGTGCTTTCTACAATATTTGTCCTCATCGCGGAATGAAAGTAGAAAACTCCGATCAAGGAAATAAAAAAGTATTACAATGCGGATACCATGGATGGACGTTCAAATTAGATGGAAATGTAAATAGGGCTCCTAATTTTAAAACGAATGAACTGGGAGAACACAGCTGTATGAAATCCATTCGCTTAGAAGTTCAGAATGCTATGATTTTTGTCAATCTAGACAAAAATGCCGCTTCTCTGTCAGAAGTATATCAGGAATTTTTAGAGAAAATGAAAGAGTATCCCTTCTTTGATTCTCTAAAACTAGTTAGGGAAACTCGGCGTGAAGTTAAAGCTAATTGGAAAGCTGTTGTTGACAACTACCTTGAATGTGATCATTGTTCCATTGCCCATCCTGGCTTTGCAAAATCTTTTGATATATCGAACTTTTGCACAACGACACACGACAAATTTACCTATCAATATATGGCAGCGAGCAAGAATGCTGAAGGTGACCAAGCGCGCTTTTATTGGATTTGGCCAAATATGATGATTAACGTTTATCCAGGAGACGGGAATGTTAATACCATTCAAGTAGTTCCTGTTGATGCAGAGATATCACTGGGTATTTATCGTGACTACTCCCTCAATGAAATAACAACAAAAGAAAAAGAAGAATATTTTAAATTTGTTGATCAAGTAAGGCAGGAAGATTTTGACCTAGTGGAAAAATTGCAAAAAGGATTGAGTTCCCAGGCATTTACAAATGGTATCTTTTCTCCGACTGAACATGCTGCAGTCTATTTTCATGAACTTATTGATAAGAACCTCCAGGACTAATTACTTTTTTTGAAAGGATCTATCGTAAAGTAGTCTTACCTCGTTAAGTAGACAGTTTCAAAGGCTCAGCAACCAACCCGTTTGAATCGGCAGGTTACCGATTCAAACGGGTTGAGGTGTTTTTTATCTTTTATTTTTTAAAAGCGCAAATCGTTGACTTATTCCAACGGGAATAGAAATTTGCGAACTTCCTTTTGTATTTATTCCTCGTGTGAGGATCTGTTCATCCTTTGTTGTTCTTCAGAGAGAAACTCAAAAAAAACATTCATGGCAAAAAGCGGCTGATCATTTACCCTTTTATAGTAATTACTTTTCCTGGCATCTGTTAAATAGTTACTTTTTTTCATTCTCTCCAACATATATTTTTGGCTCATTTTCACTATTTCTTTTTGATTGTGTTTATTTTCTTTTAAGAGAGCAAATCCAACAGCTCCTACCAATGCATAGATTCCAAGAGCAATTTTCGAGATGGGTAATGATTCGCCCTTAAATAAAAGGAAAAAAAGATTAATGATGGAAAAACCTATCATCACAGTTGATAAAAGTCTGTATTTCATATTTTTTTTCAACAAGGGAGATAATGTTGATTGAAGTTGTGCCATTTCTGCTTGCATGAAACGCGGTATCCTATTTATTTTTATATTCATTGTTTCCTCCTTATTATCTTGCATGCATTCAATAAGTATGGTACACGATAAATCACACCTATTTAATGAAACAGGAAAGGAACCTAATAGTATATATCTTATCGTTTTGAAGGGCATTTGTCATTTAATATACTTCAGGTGGGGATTCAGCTAAGAGGAAAAGTGAAAATGAACGTGAAGAAACGAACAAACGATGAAAAAAGCAAGGTGAAAGCTGATAACTAATGAGAAACCTCTATTCTCTCATGTTGTGGAAAATAATATGTAGGGTTCATACATTGGACCAAAATATATTAACAAAGGTTTGATTTGCTATTTAATAATGGTAAAATAGTATTTAAATGGAAGATGTATTATGTGTTTTATCATTATAATTATTGAAAGATAGCCATTTCTCGCCTTTTTTTGTCATAAATACATGACTATTGTAATATTTAGTTCTTTTAAATCGAGTTTTGGTGCAAATCAATATATAATTAGAAAGCGAGATATTAGATTCGAAGATTAAGGAGGGACATAGAATGATGGAATGGGCTCTGATCATTTTGTTTGCTGTAGCAGTATTACTGTTCATTTTATCGTTTATTAAAAAGGATTCTGCAAAAGTGGACAGTCAATTGGAACAGGTTGCTATCACATTTGGGGATGAAATGAATGTATTACAGGAAAAAATCAGGAACATCGAGATAGATGCTGAAATTACGGTGCAAGAGGCAGGCATTCTTGCAATGTCTTCCGAAAAGCGGAACTTGTTGCGTGAAGTACTCGACCTACATAAGCGAGGCTATTCATTTGAAAGCATCGCACTGAAGACAAAACAGCCGGAAGATGAAATTGAAAGCATGCTTACTCCTTACATAAAAACGAAGAATGAAAGGAGAAATGTGGCCAATGACATCTAAATCAATGCGCAGCTTTGCCGGAGGCCTTGTTGTTGCAGCAGGCATATGCGGTGCAGCGTACTTCTTTGGTCCAGGTGAAGCGACCGGCACATCGGAGAAGCTATCAGAAGATGAAATGAAAGAGTCTCTGGCTTCAGAAGGGTATGTCATACATTCCGAAAAAGAATGGGAAGATCAGATTGCTGAAGCACAGTCGGTTAAAGATAAAGCGGAAGCGGAAAAAGAAACGGTAAAAGAACCAACAGAAAAAATCATATACCGTACTGTTCTTACTGTGTCTAAAGGCTCGACAAGCATCGATGTGGGTAAAAACCTACAAAAGGCAAAAGTCATTAAAAATGCCAATGAGTTTTCTGACGCGGTTGAAAAGAAAGGCAAGGCCAACGGATTGCGTCCTGGAACATATGTGGTAGATAGTGCGATGACGACGGAAAAAATCATTTCCATCATATTTAAATGAACATAAAAACGACCATTCATTAGATATGATGGTCGTTTTTTATATCCTTCTAAGAAATGCTGTAATTAAACCAAGAGTTTTTTCATGTTTTCTGGACCTTAATCTTTGTCCGCACTCCGGCCCACACTGCAATGATAAGTCCTCCAACAGTATCCGCGATTAAATCTATCATTGTATCTTTATTTCCCCCGCCTTGTAGTGTCATTCCGAATAATTGATCAGAACTAAATTCGTAGATCTCCCATATGACACCACCAAGTGCTGAGAAAGAGAGGGTAAACAAAAAGACAAACCAAGGGGATATCTCTTTGCCTGCATTTCTGTATACCAATCGTTCATATAAAGCAATTCCCGTAAAAGCAAGAAGGGAACCGCTTAGTAAATGTAAGAATGTGTCCCACCATCCCAGTCCATACCAACCTAAAATAGATCCTAAAAATTGTGAACCGAATAAGAAGATTAAATAGGAAATGATAATTGGCAGATTGAATTGAAGCTTGGTAAAAAGGGCCAATAAAAGTGGAACTGCCCCACATACCACACCGCCTATCGAAACCAGTGATTTGAAAGTTTCATCGGCTGTATAGTAAAAAATAGATAAAGCTGCCATGAAAAGTACATACACTAAACTTAATGAAATAACTAGCTTACGATTCATATGATTACCTCAACAAATCATCATAATTTTAATTTTTGTACACTAGAATAAAGGGAGATAATCATGCCGCCGGTAAGACCGAAAATTATATCGTACATGGTATCTTTATTACCGCCTCGCTGCATGGTATGAGTAAAGGTGAGATCTCCTGCGAACTCATAAATTTCCCAAAGAACAGTGGCAATGACTGAAAGTGAGAGAACAAAAAGAAAGATGACCCACCGTGAAACATCTTTTCTCGCTTTTTGAGGGATGTATAGTTTATAAAGTGCAATCCCAACAAAACCCACGAAAATACCTTTGTAGAAGTGAAGGCTAGAGTCCCACCATTTAAAATCACCATAAAAATTTGCGATAGACCCTAAAAATGTCGTACAGAAAACAAAAACATAATAACCGATTATGATTGGAATGTTAAAGGGATTAATTTTTACAAACAGTAATGAAAGGGGCAAGGCACTTACCAATATTCCCCCAAGAGCTACCATCCATCGGGAAGAATCACCTTTTATGAGGTAAAAGATGAGTAAACCAGTCATGAATGCTATAAAAACCAGACTAAAAAATAATGATTATTTTATGTTTCAATATACTCACCTCGTTCGTAAATATTCATTACGATCAAATCCAATTCTGCCAGATGCCGGAAAAATTGAATTTTGGGGGTGTTTTTATGATGTTCTTTTTTTAATTCTCCAACTCACTTTAGTATTATCATTGTTGGCTACCATGGTTCTTTTTAATGATGTTTTTAAATTTAGCCGTGATAAACAATAATAAAGGCATGATCAGACCATAAGTCGCTGCATAGAATAACCATATATTTTTATTGAATTCCCCGGATGATGGGACCGTCGGAAAAACAATCAATGAATAAAAAACCATTATCATCCCTAAAGCTGTAGTAAATGGACGATAATCTTTTATATTGAATATGTTTGAAAATACAACAACTGATACATAAAAATACATCACCGTCCTGGTATAGGTTGTAAAGATCCAAATCGTAGCAATTATAGCTTCAATCCGCATTAGAAAATTCCCTACATTTATTTTTTTTGCCATCGTATAACTTGGAGCGATATTTCTTGAGGTGGTATCGGGTCCAAGAACCAAGATATCCAGCATGATAAAAAGAATTAAAATGATTCCTCCGATCAATGTACCAATATAAAAAGCTTTTCCCCCTTTTTTACTTTCATTGACTTTTGAAAGGAAAATCATTAAAAACATAACAGGAGACAGCGTGAACACGCTGACGTAAAAAAGTGTCGCCCTTATGATAGGTTTTGCTCCATTTTCGAATACTGGCTGAATGTTTTGGATATTTGCTTGAGGAATGATGGAAACCAAAAAAATGGTCAGTAATATTAATACGGGTATGAAGAATATTTCCAACGTGCGTGTAAAAGTTTCAATACCAAGGCGAACTGTAAAGGTCACTACTGCAGCTAACAATATATTTAATGCTACAAGTGGAGTATCCGGCATCCAAAAAGTTTCAATGAAATTCCCCACATAATAAGTTGTCTCGGCAGCAGTGGAAAATGACCAGAAAAAAATGTGAGATTTATCATCTTTCCGATTAAATTACCGAAAACCTTTTCATTTATTTGATCTAAAGCTAGATCAGGATATAAATTTCCAACCCTGATGTAAAACCATACAAAAATTAATGCGATGCCTGTCCCAAGTAATGCAGCAAGCCATGCATCCTGCTTTGCAAAACTAACTAAAGGAGAAGGAGTATGTAAAATAACCGTGCCTACCGAATACAAAAGGATTAAAATCATCAATTGATGTGATGAAATTTTGAAACTACCAGGCATTATTATTCCCCTTTTGTTTGTACCTTCCTTCTTAATACTCCTTATTTTGGCTATTCATGTAAAAGTTATTCAGACAGAAATTAATCCCCGTTTCATTCGATCCCAATTTTCTGGCCACTTCCTGAAAATTCTAAGATATTCATTAGAACCGATTCCATTGGTAATTAGTGCTGCTTTTCATATTATTCTTATTTCTTATTCCAGAATCAAAATCGAAATAAACAACCTGTATTTGAAAGAAGTGTAGCACTCCGATATGTATTATGTACGCTTGCTTTTTTTATGACACATCATTTTTTGCTGTGGATTGTTTGTTGTCATGATAGAAAACTTCCTTAAAGTAGCTAAATCTTACCCTTATACACTGTTCTATAGCTTCTAATAAATATTATTGGAGAAATCTTAAGTGTGTTTGGCGGAGTTCTCAATTCGGCACGATTCTTGCATATAATTTGTTGGTATATCTAATATATATGGAGAAAGGAAGAGAATAGGAAACTGTATGACACACAATTATTGAAAAACATTTAAGCACTTGGTTATCAAGCATATTGGATAGGTTTATATGTCAGAAAATGAATAAGGATTCATAAAGGGAAGGCGAAGCAATTAAACTTATAAAGGTTAGGAGAATATTAGTATGAAAATACCAGTGGAAAATATAGTAGAGTTAACTGTAGAACATCAATTCTTACAGGCTTATCCTATATTGAGTCAGTTACGTTCTGATTTGACTTTAATGGAGTATCTAGAATTATTAAATGATATGCGGAAGGAGGGTAAACAGTTATTTGCTTTATATCACGATACAAGCATCGTAGCATTAGCAGGTATTAGCTGGCGTGAAGATTCATATAATGAACGCTATGTTTATGTACAAGATTTGGTTACTGATGTAAATCATCGTCCTAGTGGTCTTGGATATAGTCTGCTCAGTTATATAAATAATTGGGCAAAAGAACATGGAGCTGAATATATTACATTGGAATCTTGAATTAGGCGCCTTGACACCATAAATGTACAATTTTTTTAGGTACCTATTGGGTGCAGCTCTTTTTTCGTACATATGTACCAGCAATGAAATTTTACGACTTCTAGAGTGTGGGAAAAAATATACTTGGGATGGAACAAACATCTGAACAAGTTTAAGGAAGTAAATTCTATCCATAAATTCAAAGGGAAGGTGCCCTGTCATCCAAAAATTAGTTGAAAGCACATAGAAACTCTGCGGAGAGTAATCTCTGCAGAGTTTTTCTTCATTTATCTTTTTTTTGTGCCCCTAAACCATCCAACTTTCTACTACTTTAGTCCAACAAGAAAAAATGGAAGTCGTTGCTCTCAAAAATGATAATAGATTATGCGAATATTGGCAATCTATGCATTTACTCATAGGATATTTTGAAACATAATTTAAATTTGCTTGAGATTGTGCTTCAAGATTCCTATAAACGATTAGATGAGGCAATTGTCGCCAAAGGAAGAAAATTGGAGATTAATAAAAGACAATTACCAGACCAAATTACCTTAAGTGAAAAGGAAAGTCTTGAGGTGGATTATTCTTGCCATAGCTCATGATAGGAGGCAATCTATTGAAGGATTGATATTCTTTCCGAAAATATAGAAAATCAGGCTATTCATCAAAATACCTTATATATACTGTTTTACTCGCCCTTGGGATTAATTTTTTGAATTTTACTTACACCACAATAAAAAGGGAAAAAAAGCCTAAAAGGCAGAGAGTAAAAGAAAATCCTTTTTTATGTCGAATTGTACCTACTGATCTGATTCCAAAAGACAAATTGCTTCCGAGTTTAAAGAGATGTCGGGAAGTGGTTTATAACTATCGTGATTGATTTTGTAGAAGAAAGTCTAGGTTCAGAAGGGTTAATATCCGAGCCACCTTCAGCATCCTTTAATTAAATTATCGAACTTCAAGAAAAGAGTGTGTTTGTTGAACAAAAAAGTAGAATTTTGATAAAGATTATCATGTCTACAATGAATTGCAATTTATTTTACTTAAATGGATATAATTGCAGCCAAGGTGAAAACATAATTTTAACAGGCTTTTGGTTATGAGGGGGTTAGCATTGAAATCTCGAGTTCCTATCCCATTGAGGAAGTTAATTGAAGATAAACAATCAGTGAAAAATAAAAAACAACAAGAATACCTAAATCAAAGCGGAAATCCAAACTCCAGCAAATCTAAGAATCAAAACCAAAATCCAGTTCAAGCCCAAAACCAAAGTAAAGACTCAAAGAAACATCAAACAAAACTTATATCTTCTGATCTTCAATTTAATTTAGACCATATTAAGAAAACGTTAGGAAATAGTTCAGACATAGTAACAAGGGATTTTCAAGCAGGTAAAAATGGGCAAATTAAATTAGGCATCGTTTACACCGATGGATTAACGGATTCAATTTCCATCCAAGATTTGATCCTCGACACTTTGATGGTTGAAATTCGGAACTCGGACTTGGACGTAGCCGTCCTTAATCCCTCTGACTGTTTTGAAATGATAAAATCACATACTCTTCCTATAGGTGGAATAGAGGAAATAACTGATTATCAAAAGCTTTTTAACCATGTTTTATCGGGAGATACGATGTTATTGATGGACGGCTCCCCAAAAGGAATAGCACTCGGCTCAAGAGATTGGGTCGATCGCGGAGTTCAGGAACCTTCCTCCCAGACAGTAGTAAGAGGACCAAAGGATGGGTTCACTGAAACGCTGCGAACAAATACTGCTTTAATACGACGGAGAATAAAAGATCCTAACCTATGGCTAGAAACAAAACAGATTGGTGAAAGAACGCAAACAGACGTTGCGATTATGTATCTAAAAGGTGTTGCCAATGATAAAACGGTTTCAGAATTGCAAAGCCGGTTAAATCGAATCAATATAGATGCGATTCTTGAGAGTGGTTACATTGAAGAGCTTATTCAGGATGAAGTATACACTCCATTTCCAACTGTTTATAATACGGAACGTCCTGATGCGGTAGCCGCTGCCATTTTAGAAGGAAGGATTGCAATCCTAGTTGACGGAACGCCGTTTGTCCTTATCGTTCCAGCACTTATGGTACATTTTTTCCAGTCCAGTGAAGACTATTATCAAAGGGCAGACATTGCAACATTAATTCGGGTATTACGGTATTTATCCTTTTTCCTTGCTTTGCTTACACCGTCCCTTTATGTAGCAGTCTCAACCTTTCATCAAGAAATGCTTCCTACACCTTTACTCATAAGTCTAGCCTCACAACGAGAGGGTGTTCCTTTTCCAGCTTTTGTAGAGGCGATGATAATGGAGGTAGTGTTTGAAATCTTGCGTGAGGCAGGTGTGAGGATGCCTAGGGCAATCGGTTCATCCATCTCCATCGTAGGTGCATTAGTTATTGGGCAGGCTGCTGTCGAAGCAGGGTTCGTTTCAGCAACAATGGTTATCATCGTGTCGTTAACAGCCATCTGCAGCTTTGTTTTCCCAGCCAATAGTATGGCCATGGCTTTTAGGATGCTTCGATTCTTGTTTATGATCCTTGCCGCTACATTTGGATTATACGGGATCATTTTGGGGTTGATCGTGATGGTCCTACATTTAAATAGCTTGCGATCTTTTGGTTTACCATATTTAGCTCCAAATGCACCATTCATTTTACAAGATCAAAAAGACAATATCATCCGATTGCCACATTGGTCATTATTAAAGCGGCCTCGTTTGATCAGTAAAAATGATACAGACAGAGGAGATGTAAGTTCTCCGAAACCACCAAGATAAAATGATGAGATTATGAGGGTTCACGATGAAAAAAATGCTAAAGGTATTTTTAATGTTACCTATAATTTGTTTATCCGGCTGTTGGAGCAGCATTGAATTGAATGAACTTGCCATCGTTACCGCCATGGGAATTGATAAAACAGAAGATGGGTATCTGGTAACAGTCCAAGTTCTAAATTCGAGTGAGCTGGCAGGTGATGCCAGGTCTGGTCGTACGGAAGTTGTAACCTTCAGGAAAAGTGGTAAAACCATTTTTGAAGCCCTTAGAAGCCTATCAACTGATGTACCAAGGAGGTTATATGTAGCACATCTTCGTGAAGTTGTCTTTGGTGAGGAAATGGCCAGGGAAGGAATAGCAAAACCTCTGGATTTTCTTTCCCGGCAAAAAGAGTTGCGTTCCGATTTCTATATGACTGTTGCTAAGGGTTCAACTGCTTATGATACGCTTAATGTGCAAACGGCTCTTGAAAAAATACCGGCAAATAAAGTCTTTGACTCCTTGGAAAATTCAGAGAGAAGATGGGCACCGACAAGGACGGTCACTTTGGATGAGCTGGTCAGCAGTATCGTCAGTAAAGGCAGACAGGCCATGCTAACGGGGATTTACGTTTATGGTGATCCCGAATCAGGAAGCAATGTTACTAATGCACAAAATATCTCCCCGAAATCCGGTTTGCGTTTGGATTATCTTGGAGTATTCAAGAAGGATAAACTTGTCGGCTGGTTAAACAGGAACGACAGTAAAGGTGTTAGTTACATTACAGATCATGTTAAGTCTACTCCGGTAAATATTCCATGTGAAGGTGATCAAATTACGGTCAACACGACTAGTTCAAAAACGAAAATCAAGGGGAAAATGGAAAAAGGAAATCCCAAAATTGATATAAATGTCACGTCAGAAGGGAGTATAGGTGAAGTAGAATGCACAATTGATTTAACTAAACCAGAAAAAATCAAAGAATTGAATGAAAGATACGCAAAAGATATTAAAGGTAAAATAGAAGGATCGATAAAAACGCTTCAAGAGAAGTATCAAAGTGACATTTTCGGTTTTGGTGATGAAATCCATAGAACTAATCCTAGAGCATGGAAACGTTTAGAAGGAAATTGGGAACAGGAATTCGCAAATTTGGACGTGAATGTAACCGTTAAAGCAAAGATTCGTAATTTAGGAACGATATCAGAATCCTTTCAAAAAGAAATCGAGGAGTAAAGATCAATGTGGGCAATTATTGGAACGGTGTGTACTGGAGCTTTTTTTCATTTTTTGAAATACCTCCTCTTATTAAAAAGAAATGTTGGAAGGAAATTGTCATTTTTATTTTATTGCTTTTAATTGGCATGACGTTGAGCATTTTAATAATCAAGGATATTACCATTCCCACTCCTATAGATTGGATAACAAAAATATATAGTCCACTCGCTCATTTCATGGATCGTATCCTATCCTAGGGAGGTATCGAATATGCTTGAAAAAGGAAAAATCAGCTCTGGTGAATTTCTTATTTTAGTCATCATATTCAACATAGGAGGAGCGATACTTACTTTACCTTCCGGACTTGTCTCATTAGCAAAACAGGATGGCTGGATTGCCTATATAATAGCTACTCTCATCGGTTTATGTTTCGTTCTCTTATTTACCCGACTCGCCTCACTTTACCCATCCATGACTTATATAGAAGTTAATGAAAAAATATTTGGCAAATGGATCGGGAAAATCTCTGCCCTGCTATTCCTGTTTTATATTTATTACCTTTCTTCTGCGTTACTAAGTGAAATTGGGAATTTCTTTTCGTCACAGGTTCTGGTTGAGACACCTATGGAAATGATTATGATCTTGTTTATATTAGCAAGCTTATTTGGTGCACGGCTAGGATTGGAGGTCATCTGCCGAACAGCATTAATCTTTTTTCCTTGGCTTGTACTGCTGCTTTTCATATTATTCGTATTTCTTATCCCGGATATCAAAATCGAAAATATGCAACCTATATTTGAAGAAGGCATGAAACCGATAATGAAGGGATCATATCACTCTTTAGCGCTTCCTTATGTTCAGCTTGTTTTCTTTTTAATGATCACTCCATATGTAAACGAAAAGGCTGAAATGAAGAAAAATTTTTATTTAGGGACTTTAATAGGTGGCGGTGTTCTTTTCTTAGTGATCATTTTCAGTATCCTCGTATTGGATGCTGCTAATACAGCAAGATTAACCTATCCTTCTTATAAACTGGGGATGAGGATAAGCATTGGTAATTTTTTTGAAAGGGTCGAGGTCATTGTGGCATTCATTTGGGTTTTTACAGAGTATTTTAAGTTGACCATTTGCTTTTATGGACTCGCCTTAGGACTAGCTCAATTGCTAGGTATGCAAAATTACAAAATTCTTCTATTCCCATTAGCTTTTCTAATTCTCACTTTTACCATCTTTTCTCATCCCGATATAGTACATTATCAAAACTTTATAGCTACAGCTTGGACACCTTTTTCCTTAACGATTTGTTTTTTTCTGCCATTGTTATTATTAGTGGTTGGGAAAATTAGGGGAAGGTAGGGGCAGCTTGCATCACATTAGATATTTTCAAGCGGATGTTGCATCTGGATGCGGCTTACAGATTTAATCCCAAATGGGAAAGGATTCGCTACCACATGGCGAAATCACAGCCTATCTTTTTACATGTTAAAGGACTTCCGGGAACTATCCGTGATACACATGTCGCGGATCTTTTTGCATGGAAAAATCGGCACTTTTCAAAAAGCATAAAATTACGAACTAAATAAGGGAGTGTGTAGCACCCATCTTATAGTTAAAGCAGATGCCCGAATCATAAAAAGCCATAATACGACATCATATTCCAGCATATTTCTACTTTGCCATTTTGTATAATGAGATAGAAAAATATTTTAAGGGAGTGATTGTTGTAATATGAAAAACAGGAAACTTGTTTCAACTCTAGGAGTCGCCGTTTTATCGGCGAGTATTGCGGCACCAACATTTGCAGCTAATGAAACATCCCCGGGAACACCCATTCAACAAACTTATTCGGTTTCAGGTTTTACAGATCATGCTGAACTAGGGAAAAAGCTAGAACAAATTGCGAGTAATAGCCAAGGTAAAGTAAAAGTGGATGTAGCTGGATATTCCAATAGAAATAGAGAAATCTATAAAGCAACCGTGGGAACAGGCGAAAAAGTCGTTTTAATTCAAAGTGAGATCCATGGAAATGAGAAAACTGGTACGGATGCCATCTTGAATATCTTGAAGTTTTTGGGGACAAATTCTCCTGAAGCCGAGAAAATTCGTAAAGAAATTACCCTGGTCGCTTTGCCTAAAATGAATCCGGATGCTGCTGAATTGAACCGTCGGGGAAATGATATGACCTGGGCAGAGGTCGTGGAACAGTTTCCACAGTTAGCAGGAGCGAATCCATCTTGGAACTATTATACATACAAAAATGAATCATTCGATTATGAGTCCAAACCTGGTTTCGATGTCAATCGTGACTTTAATCCTGATTTAAATTATACTCCTCAAGCTAAAGACTTCCCTGGAAAATCATCCACCCCTGGTTGGTTCATAACACCTGAATCACAAACAACACGTGATGTTTACAAGTCTCTACTGAAGCAATACGGAAAGGTGGAGATTTTTGTAGACTTGCACCACCAAGCTCCCTATTATGAAGTTGATGGAACGGATGATTTAGTCACATACTCGCTTTCCGCTCAATTTGTTCCTGATCCAAGCTCGCCTTCAGGACAAGAGTATGCCAAATATGCAAAAAACTATAATTATGATTTTTCCAGACAATTGAATGTAGCGGTATATAATGCGATGAAAGAACAAGGTAATTCTCCATATGGAAATATATCCTTATATCCGCAAAACCAAAACCTTCCTGGAACGGCTTTAGGAGCCTTTGCTTTAAACGGAAGTGGGACAGTACTCTTTGAAGTCAGAGGCCAAACACAGTCTTTTGGCCAAAAGAAAAAAGGCATGCTTATTAAAGCAGTGGAAAGAGGGTTATATGGAATAATTGATGGAGTTACTGATGGCTCAGTATATAAAATCAATCCGGAACAATACGAGTCAATTCCACTGACGGAGGGCAGGCAATAATAAAAATTGATAGTTTTATCAACTTAGTAACCAGACGGATACCCGCCTGGTTTTTCTTCATGATCGGTTTCGGCAAACAGAAAATGTTTTTTTGAATATCGCCTTTGTAGCAGTAATTCCTTTCAAGTTATATTGTGTAGAACAAAACTATTTGGAAACATAGTTATTTTTCACTATTAACACAAAGTGTTAAAAATGTCAGAATATTAGTAATATATATATTTCTGGTTATTTAATTTGATAAGGAGGGTTTTTATTGAATCTTAAAAAGAAAGTTCTATCAGTTTCATTATCTAGTTTAATGACGTTAAGCGCAGTAACCGCTGTTGCGCTACCAGTCGGAGCGGTTGGAAATGGCCCCAGTGCTGGAAACGGTCAAGTGACAACTTCAAATCTTCATACATATGAAAGCCTGGTAAGCTATCTTGAAACGCAGGATGCTAAACAAGAAAGGCTGGCACTGGAAGTAATCGGGGAAACGGTAAAAGGGAGGGATATTTACCTAGCGAAGTACATTTCAAATCCTAAGAACCCTACTATACTATTTTTAACTCAACAGCACGGAAATGAACAACTGACTACTGAAGGTGCACTCGAATTCATTAAACATCTAGGCACGAATAAGACTAAAGGTTTATTGGAAAATGTTAATATACTGATCATTCCCATGTTAAATGCAGATGGGGCAATGGGAGATGTTAATTTCCCTCTTGATGACTATTTAGCAAAAGGTGATCGACATCTAACACGGGCAAATGCAAATGGGATCGACTTAAACCGTGAGCATGATAAAAAAACTGATTCCATGCAAGTAGAGGTAAAAGCTTTACACGAAAATGTATTTGCGAAATATGATATAGATTACATGATAGATTTACATCATCAAGGGACGCTAAGCGAAACAAATGGTGAACTTGTTTCAGGTTCAATTCTTTATCCTACAAACGCTAACGTAAAGCCTGAAGTGTTAGAAGCGTCAAAAAAACTGGGTGCTGTTGTATATAACTCCATTGAACCAACTGGTTGGGGGCATATTGGTAAGTATGATGGCGGTTCTGGAGAAAATATAGGCCGTAATGGTGCAGCTGTTCGTTATGATATTGCCACACTACTCTTTGAGATGCGAGGTATGTCGGACCACAATATCGAGTCAGTTGCGCTTGGACAAAAAAGTAATGGCTATCTAATAAAGCAAACAGTAACCACTTTGGATGCAGCTGTCAGAGCTATTGCCGATGATTCAATAGAAACTGTTGATGCAAGCTTTTGGGATACCCTGCCAACACAATACAATCGTCCTGGGGCAGAATCAGACGAATAAAATGATGACACATCCCATTCTTTCAGATGGGATGTGTTTTTTTAATTTTCCCACACAGATAGCTCGAACTTGTTCATCAGTTTATAAGAAATGATTTATAGAGGAAATGCAGGACAAGATTAAAGATGATATAGAAAAAAGGCATCTGCTTTCACTACAAGCAGATGCCTTTTGAACGATAACGTATCGACCTGAAATATCCTTCTTTAATAATTACCGCTTGCTTCTATAAACTTTTTTCGGATGAATTCTCCTTTTTTTGTTCTTCTTTTAGCTGTAAGGCTACTAAACTAGCAAAGTCATGAATGATGGTGGCTGCCAATAGTGATGTAATTTGTGTTGGATCGTACGGCGGGAGGACTTCTACCAGGTCGAACCCAATAAAGTTGAATCCTTGCAGAGAACGTATCATCTCTAGGGTTTCAAGGCTATTTAGACCGCCGACCTCCAAGGTGCCAGTTCCAGGAGCACATGATGGATCTACAAAATCAATATCAAAGGTCAAGAAACAAGGTGTATCCCCAATGGTTTTCTTGACTTCCTTCACGACATCTTCGATTCCTCTTTTCTTCAGCTCGGGAGTTGTTATCACATTGTAACCTAGATCTGTACTTGAATCTATATCTCCTGGATGATTGAGCGTACCTCTGATGCCAATCTGGAAAACTTTATCCGTTTGGAGCAAGCCTTCCTCATATGCACGGATAAACGGAGAACCATGCCAATATTTTTCATCATAATAAGTATCCCAGGTATCTGTATGTGAATCAAAATGAAGAAGTGCAACAGGACCGTGTATTTTTGCGGCAGCTCTTAGATTAGCCAATGTTACGGAATGATCTCCCCCGATGCCTATTGGAATGATACCGTTTTTCATCAAGTCAGCCATAGCCTTTTCAATTAACTCATAGCTTCGATGTATATTATGGGGAATCACCGAAACGTCCCCAACATCAATTGCATTACATTCGTCAAACGGAAATACCTTGTGAATGGGATGGTAAGGAAATAACGTCATGGATGCCTGGCGGACAGCCTGTGGAGCAAACCGGGCTCCTACCCTGAATGATGCAGCTGTATCAAAAGGCATACCTATCACTGCCAATTTGGCATTTTCCCTTGAAGAAGGTAAGCGCATAAATGATCCGGTGGTACAAAACTCTGGTTTAACATCAGGGGATAAAGGATATTTCATTTTTCTATTCCTCCATTTTCTTATAACGATAATAGTTTTGAAACTCATATAAATGAATTCCTATGGAAGATTAATTATGCAAATATCATGCCAAGTCACAGTAAGTGATTTAATGAGGGTTTTAACCAGATAACATTGGCTTGGGGTATGCAAAGGCGAATAATTTATGGGAAATTGAATCGCCGCTGAAAGACTTCATTTCTATGAATCAATCATTTGCCGTTAAGAATACAGGAATTAAAAGCACTTTTGGCTTAGTTCGTTTATCGAAGTAAACCGTAATCATATGGCACAGAAATTGCATTAAGGTATACAGGTAAAACTTTTAAAAAAGAGGGAGGCATGGAGATTTATCTAGTTAAGAAATTGAACCCATTTGTTTGAAAGCGGTTTCAAGGAGGAATGATAGGTGGAAAATGAGGTTACATTGAAAAGATCACTGAAATTATGGCAAATCGTTATGATGGGGTTAGCTTATATGACCCCCATGGTCGTATTTGATACATTTGGCATTGTATCTGGGATTACGGGCGGGCATGTGCCGACTGCCTATATATTTGCATTGGTGGGGATGCTTTTTACAGCGGCGAGCTATGGAAAACTTGTAAAGGTTTTTCCTGCTGCAGGTTCTGCCTACACTTATACGCAAAAGGCAATAAACCCACATTTAGGATTCCTTGTAGGATGGTCTTCGTTGTTAGACTATTTGTTTTTACCTATGGTAAATGCATTGTTGACCAAAATTTATCTTACAGCATTATTTCCAGGAGTTCCCACGTGGATTTGGGTCGTATTGTTCGTAGCAATCGTCACCATTCTCAATCTACGGAGTGTCAATGTACTTGCAAACTTTAATGCTCTTTTTGTTTTAATTCAGATTGCCATCATGGCAGTGTTCATCATTCTTGTCGTCAAAGGTTTAAATGATGGAGAAGGTACAGGAGAAGTGTTTACGGTAAAGCCTTTCGTAAATGAAGGAATGGACTTTTCGGCAATAATAACCGGGGCCACGATCCTTTGTTTTTCCTTTTTGGGATTCGATGCGGTAACGACACTATCTGAGGAAACGCCGGATCCGAAAAAAACGATTCCAAAAGCGATATTTTTAACTGCACTTTGGGGTGGAATCATCTTCATTACCGCATCTTTCTTTATTCAGCTCTTTTTTCCGGATATATCCCGTTTTAAGGAACCGGATGCTGCATTACCGGAAATCGCCCTTTATGTAGGTGGGAAGCTATTTCAATCCATTTTTCTTTGTACGACTTTCGTCAATACGCTAGCCTCGGGACTAGCATCGCATGCCAGCGTTTCCCGTCTTTTGTATGTTATGGGACGTGATAAAGTGTTTCCAGAAAAATGGATTGGGTTTATTCACCCTAAGTGGAAGACGCCAGCCATTAATGTACTCATAGTTGGAGTCATTTCATTGTCGGCTTTATTCTTTGATTTAGTGACAGCAACGTCACTGATCAACTTCGGTGCATTAATGGCATTTACCTTTGTAAATCTGTCAGTGATCAGCCATTTTATCATTCGGGAAAAGAAACATCGAACGATAAAAGGGTGTATTCAATACTTAATCATGCCTTTAATTGGAGCTATAGCAATTGGCATTCTTTGGATCAACCTTGAGACAAGTTCCCTAATAATGGGGACAAGTTGGTTCATTATTGGTTTTTGTTATCTATTATATATCACAAAGGCATTCCGGAAGGCTCCGCCCCAATACCAAGTTGAAGAAATTCAGCTATGAGACTTTGCAAGGAAAAAACGCATCCTAATAAGGATGCGTTTTTTTTGTATTTAATCATCACTGTTTACATATGCAAACCTGAATTGCTTATGAATTAATACATATGTCCTGATGATTGTATGTGTGATGTTGATGATTGCAAATGGCGGTATATAGCTATTCACACTATATACCCAAAGTTGGCATGAAAGTTGCTTAATAATTTTATAAGAATAAAAGTGAGGTGCAAAAATGACAGAGAAAATTAAGGTAATTGAAAAACGTCAATTAGATAATCCACTGCAAGAATTCCAGGATATCTTAAAAGAAGCGATTCATGTTTTGAACTATCCAGATCAGGTTTTTGATTTTTTGAAAGTGCCAATGCGTTTTCTGGAAGTCAGTATTCCTATTCAAATGGATAATGGGGAGACAAGGATGTTTCAAGGGTATCGGGCTCAACATAATGATGCAGCCGGCCCAACGAAAGGGGGAATTCGGTTTCATCCGGATGTCACTCCTGAAGTAGTTAAGGCATTGGCCGGATGGATGAGCTTGAAATGCGGAATAACCGATCTTCCATATGGAGGGGCAAAAGGTGGCATTGTGTGTGATCCCAGACAGATGAGTTCATCTGAGCTAGAACGATTAAGCAGAGGGTATGTCAGGGCAGTAAGTCAAATAGTTGGCCCTACAAAAGATATTCCGGCACCTGATATGTATACGAATTCACAAATCATGGCCTGGATGCTGGATGAATACGATCACATCAGGGAATTCGATTCACCCGGATTCATTACAGGAAAGCCTCTGAGATTAGGAGGATCGAAGGGCAGGGAAAAGGCCACTTCCAAGGGAGTATTATATACACTTCAAATGATATGTGATTTAAAGGGGATTCCTATTGAAGGCATGCGGGTAATCATTCAGGGATTCGGGAATGTTGGCAGTCATTTAGCGTTATATTTACATGAAATGGGGGCTAAGGTTGTCGGAATTGCGGATGAGCTTGGAGGCTTATATGATCCGGATGGCTTGGATATTCCTTACCTTTTGGAGAATAGGGACTCTTTTGGGGTTGTTTCGAACTTATTCAAAGATTCATTATCCAATCAAGAATTGTTGGAAAAAGAGTGTGATGTGCTGATTCCCGCAGCTATAAGCGGTGTGGTGAATAAAGATAATGCAAACCGATTAAAATGTGAAATCCTGATCGAAGCAGCAAATGGGCCGACAACAAAGGAAGCGATCAAGATTCTCGATGATAAAGGTATAGTGCTAGTCCCGGATATTTTGGCGAATTCAGGAGGGGTGATAGTCTCGTATTTTGAATGGTGCCAGAACAACCAAGGTTATTACTGGACGGAAGAGCTTGTGGATGAACGATTAAAGGAAAAGATAACGGCCAGCTTTTTGAATGTCTACCATACTTCACAAAAATACTCCGTGAACATGAAAGTGGCTGCTTATATTGAAGGGATTCGCAAAATAGCAGAAGCATCCCAGCTTCGAGGTTGGGTCAGGTTCTGAACGAATTAGGGCGTACAAGAAAGGAGGCAATCCGTTGAATTTTGATATTCTTTCCGAAAATAAAGAAAACCAGGCTATTCATCATTATTGCTTATTGTCACAAGATTATAGATATGATGTGACCATTGTATATTCGGCCCAGTTTTTCGGTAAAGCAATGGTGACTTCCATGCAAAGCGGAAGAATGATCCTGCTTTGTGCCAATGATATTAATTTAGAACAGTACTGGGCTCCGACCCTTGGGATTGAACATGAAGATATACATGAGTTCCAAAACTTTCTCAAGTTGGTCTTACAAACTCCATTTCATTTAGAAGAATACTGAAGGAAGGAATGATGTAAATGTTCGTTGATGTGATTCTTAGCCCATGTGAAGGCAGGATTGAAAAAATTTCAATATCCAAAAATTCCAGATTTTACGAATGGGAACAATTATTTCAGATAAAGAAGGCAGATGGACGTGTGAAAATCATTGATATTGGTGTCAGCGGGAAGATAGAATCATTGGAGGTATTGGAGGGTGAACCAGTGGTGGCCGGCGAGGTCCTCGCCTATTTTAAAGAAGATTTATTTGTGACCGGCAGCGATTAATATAAAAACGAAAAAGAAGATGAAATGATTCATCTTCTTTTTCGGCTTATCCGATAATCCTCCACTGCTCTCTTATTCATGTTCCCCTATACCCCAATTTTGCAGAAACCCGATTGCCAGTTTCCATAACATTCTTAATGAGGAAATCAAGTCTTTCTTCTGTCAGGTTAAAGCTGACAAAACCAATGCTCACCGCACCGTGAACTTCCCCAAAATGGTTTTGTATCGGCACGGCAACAGAACATGTTCCCTCTGTTCTTTCACTGTGGCTGATTCCATGTCCCTTCATTTTAGTCTCTTGCAATATATCCCAAAAAGCTGCTCTTTCTTGAATTGGCAGAAGAGCATCCACGATTTTTTTGGCTTGATTATATGGCATATAGGCGAGCATCGCTTTATTGGCAGCCCCAATATGCAAAGGTACTCGTGAGCCAAGCTGGTCATAAACCCGGATTTGGCTTTTTTCACTGTCGATTCGTTCGATTACGAGTGATTCCATTCCTATTGGCTGGCTAAGATAGACGCTTTCCTCCACTTTGTTCATCAGCCTTTCCAGTTCAGGCCTTATTTGGCTGATGTAATCCATTTTGTCATACATACGTAAACCATATTCGAGCCAAATATTCCCCAAACCATATTGTTTGGATTGCCCGTCCTGTTGGATTAATCCATGCAAGGACATCGCTTTTAACAAACGATGCATGGAGCTGACAGGAAGATCACATTCTTGGGAAAGTTCCGTAATTGACAGCCAGTTTTCCGTTGAATTGGAAACCAGCACCTTTATAACGTTCATGGCACGGTCGATCGATTGCATAAACAAACCACCTATCTTTCATTACAAGTTGAATAAAACTTTGATTTATTTGAATATTTAAAACATATTGACATTATACCAAAGTTAATTTTATAATAAAAGAAAAATTCCTATTAGCGGAAACGTTTTCCGGTATGCGGAAAAGGAGGGGGAGGCAGTGACATATTGTTCGTCCATGTACAAACCATTGGAACGTGTCATTGTAAAACATCCGAAAGAAGCGTTTATTAGTCAAGAGCATTTAAGCCAAGCATGGCGGAACTTCAACTTTGCGGAAGAGCCAGATTTCAACGAAGCACTAAAAGAGTATGGTGACTTTATTTCCATTTTGGAGAAATATGTTCCAAACATCGATTATTTGCCAGCATCTTCGGTAGTCGGCATTGACTCCATATATGCGCATGACCCTGTCAAATTCACTAGCCAAGGAGCCATTATTTTAAAGTCCGGGAAAGAATTGAGGCAGCCTGAAGCTAATGTATACAAGGAATTTTGTAAGGAAAAGAACATCCCGATTATTGGGTATTTAACGGGTGATGCGGTCGCGGATGGCGGTGATATCGTTTGGCTTGATGATAAGACCCTAGTTGTCGGACATGGTTATCGTACAAATGCTGAAGCCATTCGGCAATTAAAAGAAATGACCGCTCATCTTGTGGATGAATTCATCGTAGTTCAGCTTCCGCATGATCAAGGAGAGGGAGAGTGTCTCCATCTTATGTCTTTCATCAGTATGGTCGACAAGGATTTAGCAGTGGTTCACTCCCGCCTTATGCCTGTCTTTTTCAGAAAACTGCTGATTGAACGAGGCATCCAGCTTATCGAAGTGCCGGTTGATGAGTACTTGACCTTGGGCTGTAATGTTCTTGCCATTGCTCCGCGGGTTTGCCTGTTATCTTCTGGTAACGCTTACACGAAGCAAAAGCTTATTGATGCGGGAGCAACGGTTTATGAGTACAAAGGAACTGAGATCAGTTTCAAAGGCACTGGCGGTCCAACTTGTTTAACCTGCCCGGTGGTCCGTACAAATATTAATGAAGGGGGATTGGAATGAGCCAATTACTATGGGGTACTCCAGAAACGCTCCGTACCTTGTTATGTGAACTTGTTAGCTGGGAAAGCCGTACTCTTACATTAGGGGAACGGATGTTTCCGTATAAGGTGCAAGATAAATTGAGGGAGCTTGATTATTTTAAAAGGAATCCGGCACACTTATCGCTTCACGAGGCTGATTTAGGGAGGAATTTTGTCAATGCTTTCTATAAACATCCTGATGCAAAGGAGACCGTTGTATTAATTAGCCATTTTGATACGGTTCATACTGAAGAATACGGTGACCTTGAGACTCTTGCATTTCAACCAGAGGAGCTCACGAAAAAACTTCATGACAGGAAAGATGAACTACCGGAAGAAGCGCGCATTGATCTTGAATCAGGAAAGTACTTGTTTGGTAGAGGAACGATGGATATGAAAATGGGGCTTGCCCTTCATATGGCTATCATCGAAAAGGCAAGCATCGAACAATGGCCGATCAATCTCCTGCTGTTAACGGTTCCTGATGAGGAAGTGAATTCTGCGGGAATGAGGGCTGCAGTTAAAGAACTTGTGGCTTTACGTGATAAATATGACCTTTCCTATAAAATGTTTTTTAATAGTGAACCGTCCTTTTCACAGAAACCGGGCGATAATAGACATTATATTTATTCCGGAACTTTGGGGAAAATCATGCCCGCTGCCCTTTTTTATGGGAAAGAAACTCATGTAGGTGAGCCATTAAAGGGCATGACGGCTAACTATATAGCCTCGTTCCTCACGCAGCTCATGGAGTGGAACACTCTTTTTCTTGAAAGTGATCTTGGTGAGGAAACACCATTACCGGTATCGCTTCAGCAAAAAGATCTAAAACTACAATATTCAACACAGACACCTTATCGGGCAGCCGCGCTTTATAATGTGTTCATTATGAAAAGAACAGCTGCAGAAATAATGGACCTATTCGAGCAGGTTGCAAACGAAGCAGCGATGAAATGCAATGAATCTTATAAAGAGCTATGTATGCGTGAACAAATTGAAGGTGTAGGTGAAGTACAAGTATTGCGCTATGAAAAGTTACTTTCATATGCCGAAGGCAAATTTGGCGGGAGTTTTGTTGAGAAAATAAAGAGTGAAGTTAAAGGAAACATGGATTTGGATGAGCGGGAAAAATCAGTGCGGATCGCTGAAAAATTGATGATACAATGTCAGGAGCTTTCACCCGCCATTGTATTGCTGTTCGCACCGCCATATTATCCAGCCGTCAATACGTCCGATGATCCGCTTATCATAGAATCTGTGAAATTAATGAAGGAAACTGCCAGCATGCTTGGTGAAGAAGTCAGCCAAATTCATTATTTTAATGGACTTTGCGATTTAAGCTATGTTCAATATAGTGATGAGTCTGATGGCTGGACGGCTTTTGAAAAAAATACACCAGTCTGGGGCGATACTTACAGCATTCCTTTTGCTGATATGCAAAAACTTCAGGCACCCGTACTTAATGTGGGTCCGTTCGGCAAGGATGCCCACCAGCGTACTGAGCGCCTTCACATCGATAGCGCCTTCGTCCATACGCCCGTCATGCTGGAGAAGTTAATAAAGAGTATGTTTAAGTGTTTGGTTGAGAAGTGATGGTCCGACAGGAGAACTGGATTAAAAGTATAAAACTTTAACTGGGGGTATTTATATGAATGACCTGCCTAATGGTCAAATCACTTCCGAGCCGCTTAATCAGAATAATAAGCCACTTAACCAACTGACGGAGTTACCTGAAAAAGGGATAAACCCTTTTGTATTAATGTTTATCGTAATTGTAATAGTGACGGTTTTAACCTATATCTTACCCGCTGGCCAATATGAAAGAATTGAAAAGGATGGCCGAAGTGTAGTCGATCCCACTTCTTTTGAATTCATTGAATCAACACCAGTGGGATTATTGGAAATGTTCAGCAGTATTCACGCAGGGATGATTGAAGGAGCGTCAATTATCTTGTTCGTCTTTTTGTTTGGCGGAGCACTGGGAATCATGCAGGCAACGGGAGCACTGGATTCTTTCATTAAGTTTGTGGCCGTCCGATTCGGAACAAAAGAGAAATTGCTTATTCCGTTGATGGTATTAATCTTCGCATCATTAGGGACACTGATCGGCTCTGCTGAAGATGCATTAGTTTATATCGCAATCATAGTTCCGATGACGATTGCATTAGGCTTTGATGCACTTACAGGTTTTGCGATCGTCATCCTTGGAACATTGGCGACTGGATTCATTTCTGGCATTACGAACCCTTTTAATGTAGGAGTTGCCCAAAGCATTGCAGAACTGCCCATGTATTCGGGAATGGGATTGCGGATCGCTCTTCTTGCAGTGTTTTATGTCGTTACAGTATTGTACATCTATTTCCATGCAATGAAGGTTAAAAGAAACCCTGAACTGGGGGAGTATGGTAAATTCAAGCGTGAAGAACATGCACATCTTGATAAAAACTTTAGGATGAGTAAAAGACATAGCGTTGCTTTAATTATTTTATTGGTGAATTTCATCCTATTAGTATATGGAGTTATTAAATTAGGATGGTATATAAGTGAAATTGGCGGTTTGTTTTTATTAAGCGGGATCATAATGGGCCTAATTGGTGGCTTGACTCCATCAAGGATGGCTAATGGTTTTATTTCAGGAGCGGGCGATATGGTTTCCGGGGCATTGATAATAGGTGTTGCACAGACAATCTTGGTCATCATTACAAGTGGCGGATTGCTGGATACCATTTTATATTATGCTGCAGGATTGGTTGAGCAGCTTCCTCCCGCCATAAATGCAATCGGCATGTTCATTGTCCAATTATTTCTTAACTTCATTGTTCCATCCGGAAGTGGACAAGCAGCATTGACGATGCCGATTATGGCTCCATTGGCGGATTTAATGGGTGTGACAAGACAAACGGCAGTGTTAGCTTTCCAATTAGGGGATGGGATCTCGAATATGATATTTCCGACTTCTGGAGTGCTATTGGCTGGACTGGCAGTGGCAGGCATATCATTTACGAAATGGGTAAAATGGGTGTTTCCGTATCTTTTGATTCAGGTTGCGGTAGCGATTATCTTTTTGATCATTGCACAAAGCATACAGTATGGCCCTTTTTAAAGATCTGAAAAGTCTAAATATTAGCACTAAGTGTTGAAGGAGGCATTTTTGATGAAGACAATACAGGAGACAGTTGTCGATGAAGTGATTTCATGGAGACGTCATTTTCACGAAAATCCGGAGCTCTCTTATCAGGAGCACCAGACTTCTGAATTCATTTATAGGAAATTAAAAACCTTTACAGGATTAGAAGTGACGAGACCTACCGAAACGAGCGTTTTAGCGGTTCTTAAAGGAGCTAAAAAATCTGCCCAAAAATCGAATACCATCGCCTTTCGTGCAGATATTGATGCACTTCCGATTCAGGAAGAAGCTGAAATTGAATATAAATCAAAAAATCCTGGGGTTATGCATGCATGCGGACATGATGCACATGCTGCGATGTTATTAGGTGCTGCTAAAGTCCTCTCTGGGAAAAAAGATGCGATTGATGGAGAAATCAGGTTTATTTTCCAACACGCCGAAGAAGTTCTGCCAGGGGGAGCTCAGGAATTGGTGAAAAAAGGGGTCATGGAAGGAGTGGATTATGCATTTGCACTGCATGTTACTCCTTATGAACGAACAGGAACAATATGTTTAAGGGAAGGGGTATTCTGTGCAGCAGCCGATGATTTTGAAATTAAAATTATTGGTCAGGGCGGTCATGCCTCGACTCCGGAATTAACGGTAGATCCGCTACTCATTGGTGCAGAAATTACTACGAATCTTCAACATATCGTTTCCAGAAAAATTTCAGCTCTTAGGACACCCGTCATTTCAGTCACTCAGTTCCATTCAGGTAGTGCGCTCAATGTCATACCTGAATATGCGGAAATCGGTGGTACCATTCGTTCCTTAGACTCTGATAGCCGATTGAAAGCAAGGGAGTATCTAGAGCAAATCGTTAAGGGGATTTCAGAAACGCATGGGGCAAAATGTGATATTACTTGGTATTTAGGGTATCCAGCCGTGGTAAATGATAAAGCAGCTGTCGATATATCAAGAACGGTCATGGAAGGTATTTTTGAAGGTGATAATATCATCCAGGTTGATGACCCTATGTTCGGGACAGAAGATT
The DNA here is from genome assembly GCF_002243645.1 of Peribacillus simplex NBRC 15720 = DSM 1321. NCBI lineage: Bacteria > Bacillati > Bacillota > Bacilli > Caryophanales > Bacillaceae > Peribacillus > Peribacillus simplex. The sequence goes on from NZ_CP017704.1 coordinate 4,790,112, forward strand.
TTTCGGCTTTTTCCGAAATCGTACCCTCTTCCATGCAATTTTTAGGCGTTCATAATGATGAGTTTGGAAAAGCTTACCCTTTACACCATCCTAAATTTAAAATCGATGAGAAGGCTTTAGGGTATGGAGTAAGATATTTTGTAGGAATAGTGGATAAATTATGCGGTCACCAAAATAATTGTTAAAGCATTTGGCTGGAAGAGACATCCGTTATAGTTTAAGAGAAGCTTTCGGTTGTCTTTTCTCCCTATCATGACTATTTTTCCATGGTTTCCGCTTCTGGAATAGTTAAGTGCAGCAAAGTGATGAAAAGAAATTCATTTAAAGAACGGCTGGTTCAAAAGGGTTAATATCCTACATTTTCAAAAAATAAGCTACCTATTTAGGAGGAATATATATGTTTAAACACGCGATTGTAAGGAAGATTGGAACAAGTTTTGTAAATGGCTTAACAACATCGGATTTAGGAAACCCGGATTATGAAAAAGCTCTTGTACAACACGAGGCTTATGTAGAAGCATTAAAGCGCTGCGGTGTGAAAGTGACCGTTCTCGAATCGGATGAGAGACACCCTGATTCTACGTTTGTGGAAGATACAGCCGTGTTGACGCCAAAATGTGCCCTTGTAACCAATCCTGGTGCAGAAAGCCGGAATGGTGAGATTAATGAAATGAAAGAAGTTTTAAAGGACTTTTATGACACAATCGAATATATTCAATCTCCAGGTATGTTAGATGGCGGAGATGTAATGCAAGTTGAAGATCACTTCTATGTTGGCCTTTCAACGAGAACAAATGAAGCAGGTGCTCTTCAGTTCAAGGATATTATGACTAAGTATGGTTATGATACGACCATCATTCCCCTTAAGAAGTTCTTTCATTTAAAAACGGGTGTCAATTACCTGGGAGACAATAATTTATTAGTGGCCGGGGAATTCATTGATCACGAGGCTTTTTCTGGATTCAATCAAATAATCGTAAAACAGGAAGAAGAATATTCGGGTAACTGCGTCAGAATGAACGACTGCGTTATTGTCCCTAAAGGGTTTGATGGTACAAAGAAAAAAATTGAAGATTTGGGATACACAGTGATTGAAGTGGAGATGACTGAATTTCAAAAACAAGATGGCGGACTTAGTTGTCTCTCTTTGAGGTTCTAAGATAGTTTAGGAGAAGGCAAGGCATAGGATAATAGATAAGATAAGGAAGTGATTACATGGGGTATGGACTGGAGAATAATGATCAGCTGCAGCGCACAATGAAAAGACGCCATTTATTTATGCTGTCACTCGGCGGCGTAATTGGTACAGGCCTTTTTTTAAATGCAGGCTATACAATTAACCAAGCGGGGGCAGGAGGGGCCCTGGTCGGTTATCTAGCCGGCGGTCTTATTTTGTATATGGTAATGGTCTGCCTTGGCGAGCTAGCCGTTCATATGCCGGTTACAGGTTCTTTCCAGAAATATGCTGCCGAATATATAGGGCCTTCCGCTGGTTTCTCTCTAGGATGGATGTATTTCGTAGGTTCAGCCGCAACAGCAGGAGTTGAGTTCACGGCTGCAGGAATTTTGATGAAACAATGGTTCCCCAATAGTCCTACCTGGATTTGGTGTGCTGTGTTCATAGTGCTTTTATTTACTTTGAATGCATTAACGACAAGAGGTTTTGCAGAGGCGGAATATTGGTTCGCTGGAATAAAAATCGTTGCAGTGATTTTGTTTATCTTGATTGGAATCGCGGGCATCTTTGGTTTTGTCTCTTTATCTGATCGTCCAACCCCATTCTTTGAGAATTTGGCTCCTTCTGGTCTATTTCCAGCAGGGGGGATTACAATCATCTTTGTGACAATGATGAATGTAATATTTTCTTATCAAGGCTCAGAACTAATAGGAATAGCGGCAGGGGAAAGTGAAAAACCTGAAGAGAATATCCCTAAAGCCATTCGAAACGTACTATTTAGAATCATTATTTTCTACATTTCGTCCATTATCATCCTTTCCGCCATATTCCCTTCTTCGGAATTAGGCTTATTGGAAAGTCCTTTTGTAACTTTGATGAAGATAGCCGGGATTCCTTATGCAGCAGGTATCATGAATTTTATTATTTTGACAGCCATTCTTTCTGTGGGGAATTCATGTCTTTATGCATCCACAAGGTTACTTTGGTCGATGGCTCATGACGGAATGGCACCCAAGGTGTTTGGTCTATTATCCAAGAGGAAAGTGCCATTGAATGCCCTTCTTTTTACGATCTGTTTTTCGCTCCTATCGTTATTGACTAGCTTCATTGCGGCCGATACAGTGTTCGTGATACTTATGTCCATAGCGGGTATTTCCGTCACGATCTCATGGATGGGAATTGCTTTATCGCAATATATGTTTAGAAGGAAATTTATAAAAGCGGGTGGTAAAACGGAAGATTTACAATACATAGTACCCTTTTACCCATTTGTCCCGTTGTTTTGTTTAGGCTTTTGTTTGCTGATTCTAGTATTCCTTGCCTTTGATCCTACTCAACGAGTCGGACTGTTTTATGGGATAGGATTTTTGATAGCCTGTATATTATTCTATAAATTTAAATTGGCTAAGAAAGTAGAGTCAAACACTAACTTTGAAAATGAAAAAATATTGTAATAGAGTTACACCAAAGGCTAGCCAGTTTTCACTGGTTGGCCTTTTTAAATCTTGTAATTGCGGTAACTTGGATGATTATTTACTGAATCGAAAGGATAATATTGACATTTTTACGAAAAAGAAGGAATACCTTACAAAATAGGAAGGGAGAATTAACATGTCTGATTACAAAGTGACTAACAGCATCACAACGAGCCTATGGAAAATTAACTTTTTTACCGAGAGACGGAAATAAAACAATAATATTAAAATTGGGGGAAGTAATGAAGATCAATCATATAAATTTAACAGTTAATGATGTTACAGCATCAAGGGAGTTTTTAGAAAGATACTTTGGATTGTCATGTGCAGGAAGCCGAGGCGATGGGTTCGCCGCAATGAAAGATGATGATGGATCCATATTGACACTAATGAAAGGAAGCGATGTACAATACCCCAAGACTTTTCATGTTGGATTCATACAAGAAAATGAAGAGCAAGTTAACAGGATCAATCAACGGTTGAAGGATGATGGATTCATGGTGAAACCTCCAAAACACTTACACAGATATACGTTCTATGTAGAAGCGCCTGGAGGATTTAACGTTGAAGTACTGTGTTAACGAGCTACTTGGAGAAAGATCGTAAAACCACTATAAGGTAGGATAGTAGAAGAACAGATATAATATAAAGAAAAATCAGTTGGATCCGGAAATGGCTGGCGTTAATGCTATCTTAATTCCTTCAAAACGTTCATGACGTATATGGAAGAAAATAACGAAAAAGCTGACTGCAAAAGCCTGTTCAAGAAGGCTCCTGTTATCAGCTTTTCTTTTTTTTGCTTTAGTCCCCAAACGGTTTGATCCTGCATGACTGCATCCTGAAATCAAACATGTATATTGAGTTGCTTACGGAGACGTTGCATTTCCGAATTGAAATAGGCTTTGCTGTAATCACATCCTACAATAGCAACGATATTGCCGTCATCATCAATAATTGGCGCAAAGCTTGTTTTCCACTCACCGTACCTGTCTTCGTATATGGGAGTAACACCCGCTTTACCATTAAACGCCTGGTAAGCGACATTAACCATTTCCGGGGGACCAATATATTCTTCCCCCGGTTCAATTACAAAGCCTTTGTCTGCAACGAGGTGAATCAGACGTCCATCCTCAGTCATGATAAATATAAAGACCCATTCAATTACGCCTTCCTTTTCTTGAATCATGGTAAGCTTTTGTTTTAATTTCTGGGAATAGGAAGTTTGTCGGTTCATATTTTTTTGGAGACTGATAACCTCTTCAGCTGGAATGATGGCTGCGGTTACAGCGGCAACGGAACGAAGCCGTTGATTTATTTGTTCTTCTAAAATGGCCCGTTTATTCACTGGTGAAAAGCGTGCCTCTTCAATTTTATTACGTAATTTTTTATATTTCCTACTCATCGTCGGCTGGCTAACTTCCAATACCTTTGCCGCTAGTTTTAATGATTTGTATTGTTCCATTGCCATGTTGATCAGTTGTTCCTCCACAAGTTCGACTGCTTCTTGCAAAGGCATTAGAAAATCGATAACAGGTAGTGAAGTGGGTTTGGGCCCTTTAAATGGGAGGACCTCTTTAACCAAAGCAACATCCACTTCCGGTATTCCGCTTGTAATCACAAGCCTCTCAACTGTATTTTCAAGTTCGCGCACGTTACCGGGCCATTGATAGATACATAGCAAGTCGATTGCATCCGGGGTGAAGGCTACATTTCGATTGTATAGTGTATTGTACTTTTGTAAAAAAAATTGAACCAGGTGAGGGATTTCATCTACACGATTCCTAAGCGGCGGAAGATGGATAGGTACGACATGAAGACGATAATATAAGTCTTCTCGAAATTCACCTTTTTTCACCATTTTTTCGAGCGATTTATTTGTTGCGGCAATCACTTGAATATCAACAGGGTGTGAGGTCGTACTTCCTATTGGTGTGACCACGCGTTCCTGAAGGACGCGAAGCAGTTTTACCTGTACGTTAAGCGGTAACTCGCCCACTTCATCCAAGAATAAGATACCCTTATGGGCCAGTGTGAATTTCCCTTTGGCGCCGTCTTTCCGTGCGCTGGTAAAAGCCCCTTCTACGTAGCCAAACAGTTCGCTTTCAATCAAGTTTTCCGGGATGGCGCCGCAATTGACAGGTATAAATGGACCGTCGCTTCTGTTACCCATATTATGTATGGCCCTGGCGGCTATTTCCTTTCCTACACCGGATTCCCCCAATAAAAGGACTGTTGCGCTGACATCACAAACCATTTGCATTTTATGAAGAACATCAAGCATGGGTTTACTGCGGATTACAAATGGAAAAGATGGCTTCTTTGATTCCAACAAAGGCCCCGAATGCCCCATTGATGTATCTGGATAAGAGTCTTTAATTTCCTTGTAGGCCCAGACCCATGCCCCAGATTCAATCGGGTAGGCCGTCATCAGCATTTCTGGACCCTGCCATGAGGGCTGCATGAAAGATCTTTTTTCATTTTTGCCCATTACCTCTTCTGCTAAGCTTGTAGAAAATAAATCTTGTTCAACATCCTTGATGGAACCACCGACATTAGCGGATTTGACTGTATGGAATAATGAGTTCCCTGTTCCAATCGATTTCAGTATGGTGCCATTATTATCTGTCACAATAAGGTGATCGTAAATAGACAAGAGTGCAGAGGTGAAGTGATCCATTTATGTCTACCTGCCTTTCATTTAACTTCCTAGTTTTTATATTACAGAAATTTCACAATTGTTCAATAGTTTCAAAAATGAATATTCTTCCTATTGAAAACCCTGTTAGCATAGTGTTTCTAATTGGCATGGTTATTGCAATAAAGTAAAGAGAAGGGACTAGAAAGCATGATTGCAAAGGAGGGAGAAGCGATTTTGAATAAAGAGAATCAGTTTCAACAGAATATCAATTCAGAAGATCCCTTTATTAAAAATCTATATTCAGATTTGAATGAGCGGATCAATGCGTATGAGCAGGAAGAAGCCGTGAAAATCGACAAAATGAAATGGAAGGATGCGACAGGTTCTATTTTTTTCATGATTTTAATCATCGTTTACCTCGTCTATTCACTTGTTTAAAAGTAGTGTTGTTTAGATCACCCAAAACAATAACAGCCTTATTTACAAGCAATACAATCATTATTTTATAGTTGGGAGAGAAGCGTGTGAGTAAAGAGAATTCCTCCATTTCAAAGGATGTGGCCTTTGGCTTTTTACCGGCAAGTAAAAATGACCGGATTTTTAATCTTCGGGATTTAATTTTAGTTCAGGTTGTTATTGGCCTCTCATCTTTTGGGCTGTTAACTGGTGGATACACAGGTACAATGCTTGATGCGAAGCAGTCACTTGCAGCGATTTTATTCGGTAACGCCTTCCCTATGCTGTTGATTGTTCCCATTACCCTTTATTTTGCGCGTTATGGCATAGACACTTTTGTAGGGTTTCGAAGTTCACTAGGGTATCTAGGATCCAATATCTTTTTCTTTGTTTTTCTTATTTTAACTCTCGGCTACATTTCCATTGCGCTTTTTATGTCTGGACAGGCGTTAGCAGAGGCTGCTAATTGGATGGGGATGCCCGCCATTTTCTCAAGCCAAGCAACGGGAGCGCCGTTTTTCTCGATTTTACTCTTTATCTGTGCATTTCTTGTAACGGTGAGGGGACCGGTAGCGATTCAAAAATATACCGCAGTAGCCGTTCCGGTTTTTATGGTTCTCATGTTTGGCCTTCTCGCAATAGTCTTGTTTGGACAGGGATTCACGAAAGTTGCCAATATACTTCCTTCTGAACCGTTTGAAACGACTTCTCGATCATTCGCGACAGCCCTGGAATTAAATATCGGTCTAGGCTTTTCATGGCTTCCGTACCTTGGCCAATACAGCCGTTTATCTAAAACAGAAGGAGGCGCATTCAAAGCAGGATTCTACAGCTATGGAATCATCGTCTGTATCGCTGCTTTAGTTGGGGCACTTGCTGCATTAGTCACTGGATCACTTAATCCTTCTGACTGGATGTTTTCAATCGCAGGAAGTTGGGGCGGATTCATTGGATTGATTTTACTTTCAGTAGGGAATGTCGGTGCAGCCATTTTCCTTATGTACTCACAAGCTGTCAGCTTTAAAACTGTATTCCCGAAAAAGTCATGGATGATTGCGATGGGTACAACCGTACCGACTATATTCTTACTTCTAAGCTCAACGTTCTACGATGCATTTGGTTCATTCATTGCTGTCATTTCTTTTATTATGGCTGTTCTTGGCGGCATTGTCGTTGCAGATTACTTTTTTGTAAAGCGCCAACGCATTTCGATTAGGGATTTGTATGACACACAAGGCTCTTATACCTATTGGAAAGGCATTAACCCGTCTGCCGTTCTCACGGTGGTCATAGGGACGATCGTTTACTGGGCACTCTATAATCCATTGACTTTTGAAGCAAGTGACTTTTTCCTTTATACGGCTGCCGGAATTCCAACATACTTTGTCGCTTTAGTCACCTATTATGTTTCATCTAAATACATTTTCCGTTTTGAAGTTGACATGGAGCGTCCATCCGTTGAATTAAAGGAAGCTAAATAGAAAAAAACGCACTTTAAAGAATCTAGGGAACGAGAGGAGATTTTTCAATGTTTACACAAAGTTTAGATTTCAAAACAACTGATTTAGATACATTCCCATTTCCATTCACTTCAGGTAACTATCGTTATTCAAACGACTTGAAAAGACTCTCAAACATTAACTGTATTGAAGTTACACCAGAATACAGACTCCAAGTGGAAACGAAGCGTCGTCTCCTTCAAGAACAGCCGCATATAAGGTTTCAATCTTTTTCACACACATTAGAAATTCAATGGGAAGTATTGGAAATGCTTATCGAAATGGCAACCGATCGCTATCCGGAGCATTTCGAGGTCATTAAAGATGGAGACAATTGGACTTTCAAGAACCACATTTTCGGGGAATCCGATTCATTCGTGTATGGCGATGCCAGCACGCTTCCAAATGAGCCGCTTGATTATATAGGCCGCCATTTCCACAATGATTTTGTTTTAATGGTTCATCGCGATAGTAATTTCTATTTGGAAGTGGGGCAAGTTTCATACGCCGCACTCTTCTCTGCTAACTGGAATAAAGGCATGTCCTTTGATGAAATCCATGCACCTGTTCCATTTGTATCGCGGAAAGGTGATGAACTGGCAGATCGCGTTCGTAAGTTTTTATTATCCATCGAGCCAGGAAAGCCATGGACACGCATTAACTGGAACCTGATGGCGAACCGTTGGGATGTCAACTATGAAACGATGGATGTATGGGGACCGCAGCGCTCAGGGATAACACCGAAAAATGCAGGTGAACTTGTTCGTTTGCGTGTTGAAGAACAAAAATTTTATCGCATGCCACGAAGCAACGCCATTTTATTCGTATTGAATACGCAGTTCCTGCCACTGGAGGATTTAACAATGCGCAAGGAGTGGTTTGATCTGACATATAGCGTACTGCAGGATATTCCGGAACCTATGGCTGAATACAAAGGAATTGCCCCGTTTCTTCCGCAATCGGTCGAATATTTGAGGCGTGTTGATGAAAAACAAAAAAGCGAAGATAAATAAAAGTAGGAGGATAGGGCCTTGTACAATAGTCCAGTATTGTTTGATAAATCCATTACGATCGTAAATCAATTTACTCCTCGGAATGAACGAAGAAAGTTTGTCGTCATTTCTGATCAAGCCGGATATGAAAAGGCGAAAAGTTTCATTTCTGAAATCACAGGTACAGTCCCTTTTGAATGTCTTTCCATTAACGGAATGGAAAATAAAGAGGAGATTAAGAGAGTCATCTTGTCACAAAAAATGGGCACCCAATTTTATATTGCGGCTGCATGGAACAATGCCGTAATGGTCTTCTCGCTCGGGGTGGAAGCTGGTCTATCTGAAGCTGAGATTCAGACGGTGATTATCGGGCCTAAACGACGTTACGTATATTGCATGAAATGTTTCGAAGTGTCGGAAGTCGAAGAAGATGCAGAGATTGCAGAGTGTGACCATTGCAGAGCCAGTCTTGAAATAGGTCCTTTTTATTCAATCGTTCGGGAAGGCTATATTGGTTACCCATTCATCCCAATCGGAAAAGAAGAAGAAGTAGGGAGCTGAACATCATGCGGGTAGTAGGAAATATTCAAATGAAAGTAAATAAGATCATTCAAGAAACTCCATTCGTGAAACAGTTCGAGTTAATTCCAGTTGATGGAAAACCGTTGCCTGCATTTACAGGCGGTTCGCATTTGACCACTTTCATGCCGGCCGGGGATACGATATTCGAGAGAGAATATTCCCTTATCAGCAACCCAAGGGACCGTAAAAAATATTCAATTTCCATTCGGCGTGATGAGACGTCACGCGGAGGTTCCGCTTTCTGGCATGAACATGTAAAGGTGGATTCCAGGTTGGAAGTCAGTTTCCCTAAAAACAACTTCCCTCTCAGCTTTCGAGCTAAGCATCATGCTTTTTATGCAGCTGGAATTGGCATCACCCCATTTCTGGCAATGATGGAAGACATGGCTGCCGAAGGGCAAACCTTCGAACTCCATTATGCTGCACGCACACCGGAATTATGTGCTTTTTACGATTTTTTGAAGGCCAAATATCCTGATCAATGCACCTTTTATTTTTCGCAGGCAGAAGACAAACGCAGAATGTTGCCAGAGACGATGATGGATCATCGCATTGGCACACATGTATATTTTTGCGGACCACTCGAGATGGTACAAGAGTATCGAAAAGCTGCCAGTTCATATGGTTATCCGGAACACGCGATCCACTTCGAATTATTTGCGACAAAAAATGACGGGCCGCAAGATCCTTTCATTGTCGACCTTACAGATAGCGATAGATCCATCCACGTTCATGAGGGTGAAACACTGCTTGATGCGCTTTTAAGGGAAGGAATTGATGCACCTTATTCTTGTAAAGTGGGCGGGTGCGGAAGTTGTGAGATAGATGTTGCAGAAGGTGAAGTGGATCACCGGGATAACTTCCTTAGCGATGAAAACCGTCAAACACGCAAGTCAATCCTGACTTGCTGCTCACGTGCGAAGGACGACAGACTTGTCTTAAAACTTTAACGATTCCGTACAGGTAAAATCAAAAAAATAATAATGAAAACCGGAGGCATAAAACATGACAATTTTAGAAACGGCAGTTTTAGAGCTTAAAAATTACATCGACGGTAAGTGGCAGAACTCATCTTCAAATGAAGTAATCCCGGTAATTAATCCTGCGACACAGGAAGTCATTGCAAGGGCTCCGCGTGCTACCAAGGAAGATACAGAAAATGCAATCTCAGTAGCGAAAGCAGCTTTTGAAAGTGGAATCTGGTCAGGCCTAACAGCACAGGAGCGTGCTTCCTACCTATATAAAATTGCGGATAAAATTGATGAACGTGCGGAAGAGTTAACGATTCTTGAAACAATGGACAACGGGAAACTTAAAGCAGAGGCGGGTTTCGATATTGCCGATGCCGCCGCGTGTTTCCGTTACTACGCTGGCTTGATCCTTCATCCAGAAGGTGAAACTTACCAAGTTCCCGCTCCCGTGCAAGCGATGGTTGTTCGTGAGCCAGTAGGTGTAGCCGGTTTGATTGTACCTTGGAATTTCCCTCTTTTAATGAGTGTCTGGAAAATCGCACCGGCCCTTGCGGCAGGTAACACCATTGTATATAAACCGGCTGAATTGACACCTGTAACTGCAATGAAATTATTTGAAATACTAGAGGAAGTAGGCATCCCTAAAGGTGTGGCTAATATGGTGATGGGCCGCGGCACTGTTGTCGGTCAAACCATTGCAGAAAGCAAGGATGTTGACATTGTTTCATTTACAGGAAGTACGGATGTTGGCCGCTCTATCATGAAAGCGGCTGCGGGCAACTTAAAGAAAATTTCCCTTGAGCTTGGCGGTAAATCGCCTAACATCGTTTTTGCAGATGCAGATTTAGAGACAGCCGTAGATTACGGATTATTTGGGATCTTCTTCGGTGCTGGCCAAGTATGTTCATCAGGTAGCCGAATTCTAGTTGAAGAAAGTATTTATGATGAATATGTAAAACGCTATGTGGAACGCGCAAATAAAATCAAAGTAGGACCTGGCCTTGCGGAAGACAGCAACATGGGGGCAATTGTCAGCGAAGCGCAAATGAATAGCATTTTGAACTATATTGAAATCGGGAAACAGGAAGGTGCGACACTTGCAGCAGGCGGTTACCGTCTTGTTGATGACGGCCTTGACAAAGGATACTTCATTGCACCGACTGTCTTCACCGATGTAACACCTGACATGCGCATCGTACAAGAGGAAATCTTCGGTCCAGTCGTTGTCATCCAAAAGTTTAAAGATGAAGCAGAAGCTATTAAACTTGCAAATGATACAGACTACGGACTTGCAGGCGGCGTCTTCACTAACGATGGGGCAAAAGGATTGCGCGTGATCAAGAAAGTACGGGCAGGCATCACATGGGTAAATGATTATCATCCAACATATGTCGAGGCGCCATGGGGCGGTTACAAACAGAGCGGGATTGGACGCAGTTTAGGAAAATACGGCTTGGATGAATACCAGGAAATTAAACAAATCAACATTAATCTCGATGTAAAACCGGTCGGCTGGTTTCCAAATTAAGCATTAGATTATAGAGGAAACAAACAACTTACCATAATCAAACCAAAGGGGTGCGGAAGTAAAAAATTCCGCACCCAATTTGAAATTTTGTCCAAGGTTAATCAATGACAGCCTCAATTTTACGAACCAAATGGTTCTCTTAAACCAGTTGGTCTAAAGTAATCATTTCTAGTTGTTCTTGCTGAGTAGAATCATGTTTAAAAAGCATCCTCATCACCCCAAGTTTTAACCTTCTATTTTAAAAAGACTGTAGGAGAAAGGGTTCTATCTAACTGTTAGAACAAAGTTGATTGGAGTGGAAGGTACGAGACTCCTGTGGGAAAAGCGTGGCAAAGGAGACCCCGCAGGCGCAAAGACTGCCCGCGGAAAGCGAGTGGCCTACGTTCCAATCAACGATCAGATTTTACAAGTCATAAAAAAACTATAGTCAAACTCGATTTTCATCGAGTTTGACTATAGTCTGAAACCTAATCCAAATACGGATTAGGTTTTTTCAAACTTCTTATGAGGACAAGTTTTCCTGTGATGAGTGAAAATGGATTTGAGCATAAAAAACACCATTGATATGATAAAAGTAACATACCCATGCTATTTATCGCTTTTAATCAGAAATAGCATATGAGATTGAATCGTCTTTACCGGTGTAGCATTTATTCTTGGTGTCGTTGTTTGCCGTACATAGTATCATTAAAAAGGAAGAGACATTACATAATGCTCACAAAATAAGTTAATAAGAATAATGCTCATTGCCTTTCTTTAATATGAAAAGGAGAGGAAGTAGACTAGACTATCAAAGAGTACTCCAATCAAGGAGGAAGCGTTCTATCAAATGTTAAAGACCAGTCAGGGATCACGGTAGGAGTGGATATTGATGAAAAAGTTTTATTCGGATATGACAGTGGAGGAAGCGATTTCAAGTTTTCCCATCGGAAGTAATGAAGTGGAAGTGTTGGACGATTCGGAAGATTTCATCGGCTTTCTGACAATAGAAGCGTTATCTGCGGCAGTACAGCAGAGTGATTTGACGAAGCCTATTTCCCATTTCATTACTGTGAATGCACCGCTACAAAATTTACGAAATTACTCAATACCATATGAACAATTTCAAGCATTCTTCGAGAGTGATCTATGCAGGGTTGTATTTAATGCCCTGTATGATGGCGTGTATATCACGGATGGGGAAGGAACGACATTATATATCAATCAAGCTTATCAGCGTATTACCGGAATAAGAGAAGAGGAAATTATCGGAAAACCGATGAGTTATTTAATTGAGCAGGGTATGATATCCGTTTCTGCTTCATTGGACTCTATTCGAACGAAGAATCAAGTTACTTTAACACAAAGAATTCGAAATGGAAGAAAGATTATCGTTTCGGCCACACCAATTCTATCGCCACAGAATGAAGTCATATTTGTCATAAATAGTGTTAGGGATATAACTGAATTAATCCGGATGAAATATACGATCGACAGCCAAAAGTTATCTTTCCAACCTATTTCTCAATTATTGCCTGGCTCGGAACAGGTGAATTTGCAGGAAATAATCATTGGGCCTTCTACAACTCCTTTATTCAAGCTGGCTGATAAAGTAGCTAAAACGGAAGCGAAGATCTTGTTACAGGGAGAAACGGGAGTAGGTAAGAGTTTAATCGCCAAGTACATACATGCCAAAAGCTCCCGGAAGGAAAAAATTTTCCTTGAATTAAATTGCGGAGCCATCCCGGCAAACTTGGTGGAATCTGAACTTTTTGGATATGAGCCAGGGGCATTTACCGGATCCCTTAAGAATGGGAAAATGGGGATTTTCGAGAAAGTGAATGGTGGCACGTTATTTTTGGACGAAATTGGGGATTTACCTTTAGAGTTACAGGTAAAACTTTTGAAAGTGGTAGAAGAAAACAAGTTTATGAGAGTGGGTTCTACCGAAATGAAAGAAGTGGATGTCAGATTAATTACTGCCACTCATCGCGATTTGGCCTCCCTCGTTCAAGAGGGATCTTTCCGCGAAGATCTATATTACAGGCTTAATATCGTATCCTTTGAAGTGCCACCCTTACGCCAGCGAAAGGAAGAAACGATCCCACTTTTAGAAATGTATTTGAAAAAATTCAATGAAAAATATAATGAAAAGAAAAAGATGACACCGGAATGCTATGAATGGCTGACGAACTATTCGTGGCCTGGTAATATACGTGAGCTTGCGAGTCTTGCAGAGCGACTGGTCGTCACGACTTATGATGATACGATTGATTTGCCTAATTTACCTTCGTTCATCCAGCCGGTCTTATCAAAAAAACCTACAACACATTCTTTGAAGGAAGCCGTTTCCGAGCTGGAGCGTTCCCTGATCCTGAATGCGATGAAAAAATATGGGACTACAAGGGCGGCTGCCATCTCTTTGGATATAAGTCAAAGCTCTTTGGTGCAAAAAATGAAAAAATTTCACATTCGATTAGAAAACGAATCGAATTAGTTTTTTTGATTTGATTTCTACTCGTTATTTCTACTGTTACCCATGAAAAAAAGGTTGTCCCCTTGTAAATTAAGCGTTTTCACTTTGGCATGATTCCTGCATTAGTAAAAACATGAAAGGGGAGATAACCATGAATATTTCTATTTTTTCAATGGCTAACAAATTGGTGACAGGAGCAGATTCTTTACAACAGCTGACTGATGAGGTTACGCGATTAGGGATGAAGAATCCGTTGATAGTTACAGATAAAATTTTAGTGGGTGCTGGGGTTGTGCAAAAGGTTGAGGATTTACTTTCTTCAGCATACGGTATTTTTTCGGATGTGAATCCTGAACCGGAAATTGAAATCGTTGAGCAATGTGTACAGTCAATCAGGGATGGAAAACATGATGGACTGATTGCGGTAGGCGGTGGGAGTGCGATGGATATTGCGAAAGCCTCTTCCGTCATGGCTACGAATTCGGGTAGCATCGAGACTTATTTCGGTACGAACTTGATTGAAGTTCCAGGACTACCTTTAATTGCCATACCGACAACGGCCGGAACCGGCTCTGAAGTGACGAATATTTCAATTTTATCGGACAAGAAAGAACAGGTTAAGAAGGGAATTGTAAGTTCGTATCTTTTACCGGATGTTGCGATTGTATCACCCGTCATGACGCTGACTTGCCCGCCAAGTGTGACGGCTGCGAGTGGAGTGGATGCACTTGTTCATGCGGTCGAAGCTTATATTTCCAAATTTGCTTCGCCCGTTACGGATGCCTTGGCAATGGGGGCAATGAAATTAATCGCTGTAAATTTACCAAAGGCTTATGCTGCGCCAGCTAATTTGGAAGCACGGGAAGCCATGATCACTGGAAGCCTAATGGCAGGGTTAGCTTTTGGAAATGCCGGTGTTGGAGCTGTCCATGCCTTAGCTTATCCGCTTGGAGGCCGCTTCCATTTATCACATGGAGTCAGCAATTCATTATTACTGCCATTTGTGATGAAGTGGAATAAAATTGCATGTTTGGAAAGATTCCGTGACATTGCTGAAGCACTTGGAGAGAAAGTCAATCATTTAAATGATGATGAGGCAGCTGATAAAGCTATAGAAGCGATGACCAGAATATGTCGTTACGTGGATATACCTGAGTCACTAAGTGAATTTGACATTCCTGAATCTGCTTTAAGTGAAATGGCTGCCGAAGCCATCAAACAAGTTCGTTTACTTCGCAATAATCCCCGTGCATTAAACGTTCGGGATATCGAAAAAATATACCGTTCAGCCTATGGCTTTTAAGTGGAGGAAACAATATGAAATGGAAAAACCGTCGCTACGGAGAAGAGACATCGTATATACCTGCGGGACCTTTTAAAATTAGACTTCCATTTGTCCATTATCGTTTTGAGTGGCCTGACTATGTTCAAGGCTTATTGATGTGTGCAGTTGACCTTGGAGCGATTACACTGCTTGCAGACCATCTGGGTATGCCTTTTGATGTAGCTCTAGCCGTTGTTGTCTTGAATGGATTATTATATTTGGCACATCATTTACTCGGGGACCCAGTTATACCAGGTTGGATTACACCTGCGGTTCCATGCTTGTATTGTTCGTCGGGCAATTTCCGGAAGGGCCTGATCGGGTCTATGCACTCGTTGCGTTTCAATTAACATTAGGTATTTTATCGATATTGCTTGGAATGACCGGACTTGCCAGTAAGGTCGTTCGATTAGTGCCGAATGCAATTAAATCAGGCATTATTTTAGGAGCGGGAATTGGTGCTGTCGTTTCCATTTTCGAAGTGGGTGGAAAGTTTGATTTATTTCCTTATACAATAAGCATTTGTATCGGCTTTGCCTTTTATCTACTTTTCTCGAAAAGTTTTGGAAAATTAAAAATACGAAATAAAGTTTGGGTATTCATAGGCAATTTAGGGATATTGCCAGCTATCTTGCTTGCGGTCTTTGTAGCCCCAATTTTTGGAGAAGCAAAATGGCCTGATATTCAATGGGGATTCAGCAGTCCGGATTTTGCTACGCTTTGGTCGGACTATACTGTTTTCGGATTAGGTTTTCCTGCCATGACCTTCTTTTTAAGTGCGATTCCAGCTGTTTTTGCTACTTATTTAGTCGTATTCGGGGATGTGCTGAAAACAAAAGCGTTGCTTTCTGAATCCGATGAGGTCAGGGAGGATGAAAAAGTGGACTATAATCCAAACAGAGCTCATTTAATTTTTGGTGGCCGAAATGTAATCATGAGTTTTATCGGACCTGATATTACAATGTGCGGTCCGTTGTGGGCAGCCATGCAGGTCGTGGTAGTGGAACGGTTCAAGAATGGCAAGAAAGCCATGAATTCTTTCTTCGGTGGTGCTGGCTCATTCCGTTGGGGTACGAATACAGGATTATTCTTATTGCCGGTCGTCAGCTTGGTTGAACCAATTCTCGGTGTGGCCTTGGCCTTGACGCTTTTGGTTCAAGGATATGTTAGCGTACGCGTCGGTGTTATGCAGGCGAAGAGCCAACGCGACTTGGGAATTGCAGGGGTCGTTGCTGCCATCCTTGTTATAAAAGGTGCTGGAATGGCTTTTGCAGCAGGAATCCTATTATGTGCCCTAATATATGGAAAGGACTTTTTCAAAGGTGAAAATGATAATACTTTTACAGATCATGAAGAAGAAGAAGAGGAGATTAAAGCAGGATGAAAAAAGTAGTGGAGAAATGGCCAATTTATATAAACGGCGAACCCATTCATACAGAGCATCATTTTGTAGTTGAAAATCCAGCAACATTGGAGCCTGTGGGCTATGTTCCGGACGCTAACGAAAAAGAGGCAAAGGCTGCTGTGGATGCAGCTCAAGCTGCCTTTCTGACTTGGTCGAAAACAAGTGCATATCATAGGGCGGAATTACTTGAGAAGTGGTACACGATCATTGAGAACAGGCTGGATGAAATCGCAACGATCATGACATTGGAACAAGGTAAGCCATTGGCCGAGGCGAAAGGTGAAATGAAATATGCTTCAAGTTTCGTGAAATGGTTTGCTGAAGAAGCAAAGCGTAACTATGGGGAAATTATACCAGCCTCCGTTGCTTCAAAGCGTATTTTAGTGCAAAAGCAGGCAGTCGGTGTCGTTGCCGCCATTACCCCGTGGAATTTTCCTGCTGCCATGATCACGAGGAAAGTGGCACCAGCACTTGCTGCGGGATGTACCGTGGTCATCAAACCCGCGGAACAAACGCCTTTGACCGCTTTGCTATTAGTAGGATGTGCCCATGAAGCAGGCATTCCGGCCGGTGTGATAAATATTGTAACCACACAAAAACCGGGAGATGTGTCAGACGTGTGGATGAATGATTCACGTGTTAAAAAGATCACTTTTACTGGCTCCACTCCTGTAGGGAAACATCTAATGAAAAAGGCGGCAGAAACAGTAAAAAAGGTGTCGCTTGAACTCGGTGGACTGGCTCCCTTCATCATTGCTGAGGATGCGAATATCGAAGAAGCAGTAAAAGGTTTGATTCAATCGAAATTCAGGAATGCTGGACAAACATGTATTTGCGCTAACAGAATATTCGTCCATGAGAAAATTGAACAGCCATTTTTACAAGCTTTTGAAGAAGCCGTTTTAACTTTGAAGGTTGGAAATGGAATGGACGGAAATGATCTTGGTCCATTGATAGATGGAGACGCAGTAAAAAAAGTTCAGCTTCAATTAGAGGATGCTGCAAGTAAAGGGGCTATCATCCATAAAACCTCAAAAGTCGATGAAAAACACGGTTATTTTATCGCACCAGCCATACTTTCCAATGTAACGGATGATATGCTGTGCATGCAGGAAGAAACGTTTGGGCCAATTGCGCCAGTCAGTACATTCAAAACCGATCAAGAAGCGATAGATCGGGCCAATAACACGAATTTTGGCTTGGCAGCTTATGTGTATACCGAGTCACTAAATAAGGCAGTTGCCTATTCGGATGGACTAGAATATGGGATTGTCGGTATTAATGACAGTGCCCCATCCACTGCTCAAGCACCATTTGGAGGCATGAAGGAAAGTGGTTTAGGCAGAGAAGGGGGACACTACGGCATGGATGAATATTTAGAAGTGAAGTATGTATCCATGCTGCTAGGCCAGTATAAATAGAAGAGTCCGCCATGATTCTGCTGGCAAAAAAAAAGAGTAGAAGGCACATCAACTATCGATGTGCCTTCTACTCTTTTACAATAGTTAAAAAGCATTTTTACGTTCCTTCAGATGTGAAGGAGGGAAGGTCATGTTTCCAAGGATGACATCGAAGTCAGCACCCGTAGCCTTGGGAACGTTACTTGCATTACCATGGAAAGTCTCATTTGCAAGTAATGCAAAGGCCACCGCTTCTTTCGCTTCAGAAGAGTATCCCAACTCTTCTTGAGTCAAGACTTGAATAGAATTTCCAAGCAGTGATTGAATCATATTTAATAACGTTTTGTTGTAGCTGCCACCGCCGCCAATAATCACTTCTTCAATATTGGTTTTTGGAAAGATGAAATTTCGATAGTTCTCCACAATGGACTTTGCTGTAAACATCGTTACTGTTGCTAAAATATCTTGACTTGGAAGTGATTCAAACATCTTTAATAGTTTTACTACATATTGCTTGCCAAACAATTCTCTACCAGTCGATTTTGGTGGAGGGCTCATAATATAAGGATGACTGATACAATAAGATAAAAGTTCGTCATTAATTTGTCCTTGTTTAGCTATGTTACCACCTTCATCATAGCTTATATTGAACAATTGGCGGCATACTTCATCAATGATCATATTCCCAGGCCCTGTATCAAAAGCATACATGTCATTCAGAGATGCTTGCTTGGGTAAGACGGTTACATTTCCAATGCCACCTATGTTTTGAAGTAATCTTCCCTTCGCTTCACTTCTATAAAGAATGTATTCGGTAAAGGGAACAAGAGGAGCTCCTTGTCCACCAGCAGCCATGTCCATCGTACGAAAATTAGAGATTACAAGTGTGTTTGTATCGTGAGCAATTACTGCCGCTTCCCCGATTTGCAAAGTGGAGGGTATATAATTTTGTTCCTTTAAAGGCTGATGGTAAATGGTTTGTCCATGGGATCCTATTAGATCCAGTTTATTAATGGGAAATCTTGCTTTATGACAAACTTCCTTTACCGCATTGGCAAATAATTTTCCTAATTTAAAATTCAAACTGCATATTAACTGCACATTGGATGTGTCTGCAGATAAAGACTGCATAATTTCTTTTTCAATATCTTTTGGAAAAGGGCATGTCATGAACTCAATCATTTCCATTTCAGTCTCGAGTCCACTATTATTCACCCGAACAAGTGCCGCATCAATTCCATCCAGAGATGTTCCGGACATTAATCCAACTATGTACATCGTCATGTCACCTACTTCAATTCTTTTATAATCATGATTTAGCATCATATGCAACAGTGTATGATACTAAGATAAGACCATTTCTAACATTTTGTTTAATGGATACCTTACGTTCATTGTTCACGACATGCGTCTCTTGAACTGTAAAGCTATTTCTTGAAGATTATTTTACTTTTATATTAATCTGTTTGGTTTGTTTGCTTTCATTGTGGGTACGGTCTAAGGCAGTCACAACATATGTGTAAGTCTTTCCTTTTTCTACACTGCCGTCATTAAACAATTGACGTTTATTTTCTTTATGCACTGTGGCAAGTAAATTCGTTGAGTCTTCTATGTTTCCTTTTTTCTTCCCTTCAAAACGATAAATGGCATAATAGGATGCATCTGATTGCTTGTGATCTTGAATTTCAAATTGTATTCCATCTCCTGCTTGTGTGGCCTTGCTCACCTTTGGAGCCTTTGGGGCATGATCATCAATCCAAGGCATGGCTGGAACCAATGCGGGATGCTTATAAATATCCTCGCTTAAGCGATCCGCTATCCCAAGGGGGTTTTTCCGTAAATCTTTGGCACTGAAATGCATGCTTCCATCAAATTCCTTATATGTTCGGTTCAGTTTTAACTGGTTTGGCATTTCTTCAGGATTAAACCAGTTTTGTACACCATTGGACTCTGTATTAATTTTATAGTCTCCTTGTCCAATATAGAGTTGAACATTTTTACCTTCGACTTCTTTTGTCCACCAATCAAGAAGTTTGGCATAGTCAGCTACCGGCAGTCCTATATTCCAATATAATTGAGGGGCAATATAATCAATGTATCCATTATTGATCCACGTTCTGGTATCCGCATATAAATCATCATAATTCGTTTGTCCAGCGGCAGTGTCAGATCCTGTGGGATCAACTGCTTTGTTGCGCCAAACTCCAAATGGACTTATACCAAACTTCACATATGATTTTTCTGCCTTGATTTCTTCATTTATATGCTTAACAAGGTTATTTACATTATCCCTGCGCCAATCTTCTACATTTGTAAATCTATCTTCTCCATATTTTTGATAGGAATGTTCATCTGGGAAAGGAACTCCTGCAATCTTGTAAGGATAGAAATAATCGTCCATATGGACTGCATCGATATCATAATTCTTAACAACTTCCATTATTCCATCGATCACAAACCGTTGTACGCCAGGAATGCCTGGGTCAAAGTACAATTGTTGTCCATATGGTATGACCCAATCCGGGTGCTTTCTAGCAGGATGAGATTCTGGAAGATTATCAATATCCGATATTTCAGCTGTTTTACCTAAAGGCATAGTAATGCGGTATGGATTAAACCACGCATGAAATTCCATATTACGCTCATGTGCTGCTTCTACCATGAATGCAAGAGGGTCATACCCAGGATCTTTTCCTTGGACTCCTGTTAAATATTTTGACCAAAGACCGTATTCAGAAGGATAAAAAGCATCAGCAGTGGGTTTAATTTGCATAACGACAGCATTCATCCCCATTGCTTTTTGTTCATCCAAATATTTTATGAATTCTTCTTTCTGTGCTGATATGGATAAACCAGGTTTGGAAGGCCAGTCAATATTTAACACACTTGCAATCCAAGTTGCGCGCAGTTCCTGTTTTACATAAGTCGTTTGCTGAGGGATAGTCCCAGATTCTGCATTTGCAATCAAATCAGCTGGAAAGAGAAGTGATCCTCCCACCAAAGCGGCTAGCGCCAATGAACCAAATTTTTTCTTTGTAATTCTTTCATTCATCAATAGTACAACCTCATTTCATTACTAATATTTATATTTAATTATTTGTAAGCGTTAACAAATAATGAATATATGAATTTGTCATCTATGAATAGTGAGACAAGATCTAACAATAAAAAGAATCGTAGGTTTGGTTCATAAAATGGCTAGTCGGTTTACATTTTTAATTTTTAGTAGAAAGATAACAATCATTTAGGTACCTTACATTTATTTTAAAATTAATTTTTAAAAATGTATACACAATATTGAAATTAATTTTTAATAGTGATATATTCTGTATAGCTAAAAAAGTTTCACCACTTTCACCACTGAAATAAAAAAGGATGATATGTATGCTAGAGCATTTAACGACAGAGCGTCGTAATGAAAAGACCATGAGTTTAGATGAGATGGGAACACTTGAATTTTTAGAGGTAATGAATGAAGAAGACATTAAAGTTGCCCATTGTGTAAAAAAAGAACTTCCGCAAATTTCTAAAGCGGTGGAGATGATCGTTGAAGCTATGAATAAAAACGGCAGATTAATTTACATGGGTGCAGGAACAAGTGGGCGCATCGGTTTATTGGATGCAGTAGAATGTCCCCCAACATTCAATACCGATCCGAGTGAAGTTGTGGGTCTTATAGCTGGTGGGGAAAAGGCTTTCATTAAGGCGGTTGAAGGTGCTGAAGACAGTTTTGAATTAGGTCCTGAAGATTTAAAGAAAATCGAATTAACAAACAGGGATGTTGTAGTGGGCATTGCGGCTAGTGGACGCACTCCATATGTTATTGCTGGATTGGAATATGCCAATCAAGTTGGTGCAGGGACTGTTTCTATAAGCTGTAACAAAGGTTCTGAGATAGGTAGGATTGCAAAAGTTGCAATTGAAGTTGTAAACGGGCCTGAAGTCCTGACGGGTTCTACACGTTTAAAAGCTGGAACATCGCAAAAGTTAGTATGCAACATGCTTTCCACCGCCTCAATGGTCGGAGTTGGAAAAGTTTATGGTAATTTAATGGTAGATTTACAGCTGACTAATGAAAAGCTAGTTGAACGTGCAAAACGTATTATTATGGACGCTACTGACTGTAGCTATGAAATTGCAGATGAATTTTTAGAAAAGGCACATGCCCAGCCTAAAATTGCAATTGTCATGATTTTAACGAATGTATCGTATGAAGAAGCTTCAAATCGTTTAGTGAAGGCACAAGGATTCATAAGAAAAACGATTTAACGCTTTTTATAAAAAAAATAAAAAAATTGGAGGAACAAATAATGAAGGTATTATTCGTATGTTCAGGTGGAATGTCTAGTGCAATCGTTGTAAGCGCTTTAAAAAAGGAAGGGGAAAAACAGGGTGTAACCTTAGAAGTATTGGCAGTCGGCACCCAAGAATTTGATGCAGAAGTACGAAATGGCTGGGATGTTGCAATGGTAGCTCCGCAAGTTAAACATCGTTTCGATGGCTTTAAGGCATCTGCAGACGAAGCGGGCGTCCCATGTGAAGCCATTCCAGCTCAAGCTTACAGCCCTCTTGGCGGACCTAAGCTATTAAAACTTGTAACCGAACTAGCAAAATAATAAACTAACTACTATTTCTTTTCACTAAACTTAAAAGGGGAAAACACGAATGGACAAGTTTGTAGCTTTTTTAGAAAATAATCTTTCAACACCTATGGCTAAATTGTCTGAGCAAAAACATTTACGCGCAATTCGGGATGGTGTGGTTTCTGCGTTACCATTCATCATCTTTGGCAGTTTATTCTTGATCATTGCATTTCCGCCCGTTGCAGCAGATACTGCATTAGGTGAATGGTCTGCAAAACATATAGCTGAAATTTTAATTCCCTATCGATTAACGATGTTTATCATGACGCTATATATTACTTTTGGTATAGGCTACAGTTTATCTCAAAGCTATAAACTTGATCCGCTATCTGGAGGTTTACTATCATTAGCAGCCTTCTTGTTTACAATAGGTGTAAAGATGATGGATGATGTGGGGTTTGTTTTGCCAATGACAAATCTAGGAGGCCATGGCCTTTTTGTAGGAATGCTTGTATCCATTTTTGCTGTCGAAATTTTACGTCTTTGTAAGACAAAAAATATCACAATTAAAATGCCGGATTCTGTTCCAACTTCAGTAGCTCGTTCATTTGAAGCATTAATACCAGTTACAATTGTACTGCTTGTAATGACTTTAATTACAGTCGTTTTTGCTGTTGATTTACATTCGCTTGTTGATAAAGCGGTTGCACCACTTATCAGTGCAGGCGATACATTGCCAGGTGTATTAATTCCAGTATTTTTGATTACATTCTTCTGGTCATTTGGTATTCATGGCGTATCAGTAGTAGGTGCCGTTGCTCGTCCGGTATGGGAAGTTTACTTGGGAAATAACTCGGCAGCAGTTGCAGCTGGAAAGGCAATTCCCCACATAGCTCCTGAAACATTCTTCCAATGGTTTATTTGGATTGGCGGGTCTGGTGCAACATTGGGTTTAGTAATAGCTATGCTCTTAACGGCAAAGTCCACCTATAGTAAAGCAATGGGGAAAGCAACAATTGTGCCAAGTATTTTTAACATCAATGAACCTGTTATCTTTGGGATGCCAATTGTCCTAAACCCGGTACTGATCATTCCATTTATCATTACACCGCTAATTGGTGCGACACTTGCATATATAGCAACGTCCATCGGTCTGGTGAACCCGACATATGTAATGGTTCCCTGGACATTGCCCGCTCCAATAGGTGCCTACCTTTCAACAGGCGGTGATTGGAGAGCCATTGTTCTCGTGATGGTGAATTTAACAATTTCCGTTATTATTTATCTGCCATTCTTTAAAATGTACGATAAAAAGCTATTGGCGCAGGAAAACATGGTAGAAACAACGGATAATAAAAATATCGCTTTATAAGGAATACCTAAAAGGGAGTTTGGGACTAAATGCTCCAAACTCCTTTTATAAATTGGGAGGGGGAAGGACATGAATTCAACATCCAAAATTCACTTTTTTAGTTACAAAAGTGCCTTTCTATTTTTTAGTTTCATTCTTGTTTTTAATTTTATCTTTAACATATTAATGGATGCCTTTGAGATAAATAAACAATTATCACTTTACTTTGGAAATACCTTTGCCATAAGCGCAGGATTGACGATGGTTGTTTGTTTTGTTGAAGGTAAGTTTAAAAACAAGAAACAAGCATCACTATTATTCTTGTCTTTATTAGCGGTAAGCGCACTGGTTTGTTATGCAATAATCTATAAATAAATAAAAAATTCAGATTAGCTTACTATGAGGTGTTAGGGGAATGGAAATGAAAAAAGGGTTGAAGATTGCCACAATTGGTGGAGGCTCCAGTTATACACCAGAATTAATAGAAGGTTTTATTAAACGATATGATGAGTTGCCTATTAGAGAACTGTGGTTAGTGGATATTGAGGAAGGAAAAGAAAAACTGGAGATTGTAGGAACATTAGCAAAACGTATGGTTGAAAAAGCAGGACTTCCAATGGAAATACATCTAACGTTAGACCGCCGTCAAGCCTTGCAAAATGCTGATTTTGTCACAACGCAAATGAGAGTGGGTTTACTTGATGCACGAATCAAGGACGAGCGGATCCCATTGGAATTAGGCTTAATTGGTCAAGAAACAAATGGTGCAGGAGGATTATCCAAAGCATTACGAACTATCCCCATTCTTCTGGAAATTGCAGAAGAAATGCAAGAGCTCTGCCCTGATGCATGGTTAATTAACTTCACAAACCCAGCGGGGATGGTAACGGAAGCCCTTCTCCGCTACAGCAAACATAAAAAAGTCATTGGTGTATGCAATGTTCCTTTTAATATGCATATCTCTATTTCTAGCATGCTTGGTGTAGATATGAAGAGAGTGCACATAGATTTCGCCGGGTTAAACCATATGGTATTCGGGATGCATGTGTTCGTTGATGATCAAGAAGTAACAGATAAAGTACTTGAAATGCTTGGCAATCCTGAAATTCAACTGACGATGAAGAATATTGCCCCATTGGCTTGGAACAGAAGATTTTTGAAATCTTTAGGAGTGGTGCCTTGCCCGTACCATCGTTATTATTACAAAACAAAAACGATTTTAGAAGAAGAGTTGAAAGCATTCAAATCAGGGGAAACTCGAGCTGAAATTGTGAAAAAATTAGAAGAAGGTTTGTTTGACTTATACAAGGATGAAACCCTTGACATCAAGCCTCCACAATTAGAGCAACGCGGTGGAGCTTACTATAGCGATGCAGCGTGTAACGTCATTTCTTCTATTTATAATGATAAAAAAGACATTCAAGTGCTAAATGTACAAAACAAAGGATCGCTAACTGATATTGATTATGATTCAGCAGTCGAAGTAAGCTGTATTGTCACCAAAAATGGACCAATTCCTTTGGCTATGGGTAAATTACCCGTACAAGTGCATGGCTTAATTCAACAAATCAAATCATTTGAAAGAATTGGTGCAGAGGCAGCCGTTACAGGTTCTTATGATAAAGCGTTATTAGCTTTAACGATTAACCCGCTTATTCCAAGTGATGACCTGGCGGAAATAGTTTTACAAAAACTGTTAAAAGTGCATGAAGAATACTTACCACGATTCTTCAGTGAAAGTGCTGTACCGAACATCAAGTGAATGGACAGTAATCCAATGAAACATCATAATCTAACATAAAATAGGAGTGTATTGATATGTCAACTGAATTGAACAATAATGAAATGGAAATTTTTGAAATTATATCACATAGTGGAAATGCAAGAGGATTAGCGTTCGAAGCACTGAAAGAAGCGGAAGAATTTAATTTTGAAAAGGCAGAGGAACTAATTAAACAGGGTCAGGAAGAATTGAACTTGGCCCATAAGACACAAACCAAGCTAATTCAAGCAGAATTGAATGGAGTTCCAAGTGAGAAAACTTTATTAATGATTCATGCCCAGGATCACTTGATGACGGCAATGAGTGAACAAAAACTAATTGAACATATGATTCGCATTGTAAAAAAGCTAGCCCCACAACAATAAAGAGGTGATTAAATAATGGGTAAACTCGGTATATCTATCTATCCAGAGCATTCAACCGTTGAAAAAGACATGGAATACATTGCACTTGCACACAAATATGGATTCAAAAAGATCTTTACTTGCCTGCTTTCTGTCGAAGGTGACAAAGAGAAGATTTTAAAAGAATTTAAAGAAACGATTCGTTATGCCAATCAATTGAATATGGAAGTGATGGTCGATATTGCTCCCCGAGTATTCGGTTCGCTAGGCATTTCTTATAATGACTTATCGTTTTTTGCAGAATTAGGTGCGTATGGAATCAGGCTAGACATGGGTTTTACAGGTAACGAAGAGTCGATTATGACACATAATCCATATGATCTAAAAATTGAAATAAACATGAGCAATGCAACAAAATATTTAGAAAATATTATGGATTACAAACCAAATAAAGAGAATTTAGTTGGATCGCATAACTTCTATCCTCATCGCTATGCAGGATTGAGCTATCCTCATTTTATAAAATGCTGTGAGTCATTCAAAAAACATAATATCCGCACGGCAGCTTTCATAAGCTCACATGCAGCAACGTACGGACCTTGGCCTATAATGGAAGGATTATGTACATTAGAAATGCACCGGGAATTACCCATTACAACACAAGCGAAACACTTGTATGCGACAGGGTTGATTGATGATGTAATTATTGCAAATGCCTACGCATCTGAAGATGAATTGAAACAGCTTAGTCTGTTAAATAGCGGTCTATTAACATTTAATGTTAACCTTCACGAAACCATAACAGTTTTAGAGAAAAAAATAGTATTGGAAGAATTCCATTTTTACCGTGGAGATGTTTCCGATTATCTTATTCGCTCGACTCAATCACGCGTGAAATATAAGAGCGAAGAATTTAAACCAACATATACGCCTGATATTAGACGCGGTGATATTTTAATTGAAAATGAGCTCTATGGACAATATAAAGGGGAATTGCAGATTGCATTGAAGGAAATGAAGAATTCGGGAAAAACAAATGTAGTTGGCCGAATAGCAGAAGAGGAAATTTTTCTCCTCGATCATTTGGAACCATGGGGGAAATTCCAGTTCAATGTTAATTGATCAGGGAAGGAACGTTGATATTCCTTCCTTTTTTACTGAATAGGAGAATGATATGAATTATATTATCGGTGTTGACGGCGGAGGCACTAAAACTGAAGCAGTGGCTTATGATTTAGATGGTAATATAATAAGTGAAGGCAAAGCGGGATTTGGAAACCTGCTTATAAATAAAAAACAAGCCATCGCTAACATTATACAGGCAATTGAACAAAGCATGACTCCTATTGATAATGGTAGCTGCCAATACATTTGCTTAGGATTAGCCGGGTATGGAGGAGTTGAAAATCCGCAGGGCATAGAAAGTGCATTAAGCATGGCATTTAATGCCCCGTTCACGATAGTAAATGATGGAATTATCGCTCATGCTGCTTTACTAAAAGGAAATGATGGTATTTTGACCATATCCGGAACTGGATCTGTAAGTATCGGCATCCATAATGGTATTGAGAAATCGGCTGGTGGCTGGGGACACATTCTTGGGGATGAAGGAAGTGGCTATTGGATCGCCATGCAGGCTTTTATAAAAATGACGAAAGAAGAGGATGAGGAATATGTCTATAGCCAGTTAACCGAGACGATACTTAAAAAACTTGGCTATCATAGTGTTATGGAACTGAAGAAATTCATTTATTCCGCCACGAAATCCGAGATTGCCGCGTTTGTTCCCCTAATTGTCCATCTTGCGGAGAAGGGCGATGGCTTCTCGCAAAATATTCTGAATCAGGCCGGGTACCACCTTTCAAAACAAACGCTTGAGGTTATCAAGAAGTTAAAGTTAAGTGAGAATGTTACAATTGCAATAAAAGGTAGCATATTGACAAATATACCATTGGTGCAAACCTCTTTCATCAATCATATTAAACTTGAAAACCCGAATGTGGAATTTGTTTTAGAAGACGTATCAGCTACCTTGGGTTGTTACTACATAGCAATGAAGCATTTAAAGTAATAAAGATCAAGGAGAGTAAATCATATGCACGTCGAAAATATTATATTGAGAATTGAAAGTTTATTGAACCAGTTGCCCAAATCAGAAAGGAAAATTGCACAATATATTTTAGAAAATCCAAACAATATTATAAGAATGACGATACATGAATTAGCTGATCATGCCAATGCCAGCAGTTCGGCAGTAACGAGATTCTGTCATTCAATAAAAGTTAACAGTTTTTCAGAACTGAAGGTATCTCTATCATCCTTGATTTCCCAACCGGAGAAAAAAGGTTTCCATGACATTGAGCCTAATGAAACAATAGCGTCCATTAAAAATAAAATAGTGTCCAACTCTGTCCAAGCTATACAAGAAACTGCACATTATCTGGATGAGGCCGTACTTGACAATATCATTGAAACCATGAGGAGTGCAGATGTAATTTATGTCTATGGTTTAGGGGCATCATGGCTCGTTGCTGAAGATATTACACAGAAATGGTTACGGTTAGGAAAGATTGTAAGTGCCAATCAAGACCCGCATATTACGGCTACTGCACTTGCTGCATCATCAAAGAATACCGTTTTTTTCTGTATTTCCAATAGTGGTGAAACTGAAGAAGTTCTGGAACTCGTTGATATTGCTAAAGCATATGGAATTAAAACAATTGGTTTATCGCGGTTGGGGAACAATGGACTAACTAAAAAAGTTGATATGTCCCTAAATCATGTACGTGCACCGGAGGCTAAATTCCGAAGTGCTGCAACAAGTTCGCTTTTTGCACAATTTCTAACGGTCAGCATTATTTTCTATGCGTATGTTTCAAAATTCTATAATGAAAATAAAAATGAAATCGAACGTTCAAGGGAATCGGTATTGAAATTCACAAAAAGGAATTTGGATACTTAGAAAGGTGAGTCTTATCTTTGCGTGTTTATAAGCATTGATAAGATCAATGGACGGTAATTTAGCTTGAGATGTTTCCAATCAGGATGCCTTGTAAAATTTACATCACGATGAAAGGAAGATGTACGCTGAATGATCCAAAAGAATTCTCCGAGTCCCATTTATCATCAACTTGAGGAGGAGATTAAAGGAGCGATTCAAAGTCTTGAATTGATACCAGGAGAGATGATTCCTTCAGAAAAAGAATACACTGAAAAGTATGGAATAAGCAGGATGACGGTGAGACAGGCCATTTCTAACCTTGTGAATGGCGGTTATTTATACAGGGAGCGCGGAAAAGGAACATTCGTTGCCCAACAAAAATTGGAGCCGCCGTTGCAAGGATTAACAAGCTTTTCAGATGATATGATTTCTAGAGGATTTGAACCAAGTACACGAGTTATCAGTTTTACGGAGGTCAATGCTGATCATGAGCTTGCTGCAAAGCTTGAGGTTAAAGAAGGAACTTCTATTTTTGAACTGGAACGTGTAAGGCTTGCTGATCAACTGCCGATGGCATATGAAAGGCTATACATCTCTAAAGATCTTGCCCTAGATCTATCGGAAGAAATAGCCGTAACTTCCATTCATGCCTATGTAGAAAAAACGTTTGGCTTAAAAATCCAGCATGGCAGACAGGTAATTGAAGCCTCCATTGCTCAAAAAAAAGAGGCGGAAATGCTCGAGGTAATCGTAGGTTCGCCTATATTGCTGATCGAACGAAGAATTACCCTGGATACCAATCGACCACTAGGGGTTGTCAGATCTGTTTACCGTGCAGATCGATATAAATTCAGAATTGATTTGGAGCGTTTATCATCAGTAATAAAAAAACAGAATCCCACTCTTAAATAATAATAGCAAAAATAACTTATCCAGATAAGTTAAACCCCTTGCCCAATATGGACTAGGGGTTTTTTAGTAGAATATCATTTTTCAAGTTTGAGAGTTTTCCAGCTCGAAGGTGATTTGGAAAAGTGTGGAATAATAAAACGGGAATTTAATTATTTCACTAAGCTTTCTACCAATCGGTTTTCTTTCCAAATGACTGTAATGCCCAGTCCAATGACGATAATCACAGCAGCGAAAAGATAAGGATAGTTGATGTTTACGTCAAATAGTAATCCTCCTATAGATGGCCCGGCGATATTCCCTAGGCTCGTATAGGTGGAGTTCATTCCAGCAACGAATCCTTGTTCTTTCCCGGCAGCTTTTGATAAAAATGTCGTCAATGCCGGACGCAGCAAGTCAAATGCAAGGAAGATGAAGCAGGTTACAACAAGAACTGCCAAAAAGCTAGAAATCATAGTGGACGCTACCGCAAAAATTGCACCGACAATTAAACATAATTGGATAAGCTTCTTTTCGCCGAGAATATCTACCAGTTTTCCGAACATAAATACTTGCACAACAACACCGAAAATAGAGCTTATTGTAATGATAATTGCAATATCCTTAGGCGTGAAGCCGAATTTATGATCAGAAAATAGGCTAAAAACAGTTTCATAGGCTGATAAACCAAAAGCGAGTACAAATACAATGATGAACGCAATAAAGTAAAGCGGATTAAGTGATCTTTTTAAATCGCCTATAAAGTTTGTTTGCTTTGTATTAGCAGAAACTTTTGCAAGCTGTTCCTTTGTCAGCGGCTCTTTTAAAATGAATATTGATGTAAGGCATGCTAAAAAAGCAATGGCCGCTGCAAGGAAGAAGGGCAAGCGTATACCATATTCTGCAATAAAGCCACCAATCCCGGGTCCTATTATAAAGCCCAAGCTAATGGCCGCTGAAATATAGCCCATTGCTTTTGGCCTTTCCTGAACGGATGTAATATCCGCAACATATGCAGTAACACCTGGCATAATAAAGGCGGCACTGATTCCCCCTAGGATCCTTGATAAATAAAACACCGATACGTTTGTCCCTACACCGAAGATAAGTTCTGAAACACCAAAAAGGAATAAGCCGATGATGATGATTTTCTTTCTGCCGTAACGGTCAACCCAACGACCTGCGAATGGTGACATAACAAGCTGTGAAACCGCAAATACGGCAACTAGATAGCCCATCGTACTTCCTGATAAATGCATGATATTCATAAATGACGGCATAACGGGGATGATGAGTCCAATTCCCAGAAAAGCAATGAATATATTGCTTAGTAGAATAATCAATACCGCCTTTTGTTCTTTAATTGGTTTAATCATGTAGTAACACCACTTTCTTTGTGAATCATTTTTGTGAAATTCCTCTCCAAAACACTTTCCAAGAGGCAGCTAATTTATCCTTCAGCCGTTTCTCATCATTGCCATATACAAGTTCAAGCAAAATGGAATCCACTACTCCCAAGAAAGCATAAGTCGGCGTTATGGCTGCATCTTCGACGATTAATTTGGCATTGATCCAATCCTGGAATTTACATTCCAGTATCGCCTGCACCTTTTCCTCGATATCTATGACTTCCTGCCCGATTTCTTTTTCAAGATGCGCTGGTGGAAAAAAGGACATACGCAGCCAAAACTTTATATGCTCATTTTTTTGGAAAAGATCGATGACCAATTGTAAGAATCCGTATAAATCTTTTTCAGGATTTTTTGAATCAACTTTACTGAAATATTGGAGTTTCGAAGATAGCTCAGTCTCTTTCGCATCACGTAAAACTTGAAGAAAAAGATCATCCTTGCCTTTAAAATGGGCGTAAATGGATTGCTTTTTCATGCCGACTTCTTCAGCTATTTGAGAAAGAGACGCTCCTTCATAACCATGAATCGTGAAATATTTTAGAGCAGCTTCTTTAATTTCATTACTTTTCAATAATATCACCTCATATTTTTACGAACGTTCGTCAGTTATAATAGCAAATTAAATAAATATATGCAAGCGAATAAGTTTATACAATGGTATTTTGCAACAGAAATCATAAGATATGCAATCAAGGCTATTCACTAAATTCCCGCATATAATTCTATATGGATAATAATGAGACAGGTGGGATGAAGTTGGATACATATGACATCAGAAAAGTGATTCATTACTATTATGCAAAAATACAAGAAACGAATCATCCTTATTATTGGTACTGTTTGGCTGAGACTCAAAGTAGGGCCGGATTAACAAATGAAGCACTGCAAACGATTGATAACGCCTTGTCGTTTCCAAATCCTTATCCTTCAAAACTGGAACTGCTAGATATGCAATTGAACCTCCAAACTGTTCTTTCAAGAGAAATGAACTTGAACAGAACGGTCATAGTGACCTCAAAGCAAGGCGATATTAATGGGGACGGGACAAAGGACAATGTTTTTCTTACCGCAAACAAAACCCCTGATAGCCCCTTTTGGAGGAATATAACTTTGGTTATTCAAAATGGGAGGACTAATCAATATGAACAAGTTCAAATGAAAAATAACGCAGGATATAATCCGACCCTTTTTCTTGGTGATTTTACAGGTAATAAGGGGGAGGGCATTTTAGTGGTCATTGATACAGGAGGAAGCGGTGGTTCCATTTATGCTTATGTTTTTTCATATCTTAACGGTCGACTCTTGACCATTTTTAATTCAGATACATTCAATGAAACCTTTAAATACGATGTTAATTATGAAAACCAATACAAAGTAAAGGTGAACAGTTATTACCTAAAAGAAAGATACATTCTTGACCTTACTTATAAGGATAAGGAATATTTATCTGAAATTTATAACGAGGAAGGTGTATTGAAGGCGCCGATAGAAGGATGGGTCAATCCTTTATCTGGTTTATATCCGGTTGATTACAATAGGGATGGCATATATGAGCTCGAAGCGTATCAGAGGATCGCAGGGAGGTATAATGCCGACTCACTAGGATATGTACAGACCGTATTGAAATGGAACGGGCAAGCGTTTGTTCCTGACCGGCAGAATGTGGCTATTTTTGGAAGAGGAATATAGCACATTGGAAAAGAAGGTTCATGAACAGGGTACGAGTGAAATCTTCGCCCAAAATAAGCTGGAAAATATTCTTGGCAATGGTTCAGGGACTGTGCAGAACGAAATTCCAATGCATTTACGAAGATAATTGAACCGGCTTTCTATCAACGCAATGTGATGGTTTTTTTGCTTTCTATACGATTAAACAAACTTTTTCGAAGGGGAGTAATGTTAATTGGAATTTTTAGTAGGCAATACCTACACGTGATTTTAAATAATCGCTACTTTTTATTTGGCTAAATGCAAATTCTGCTGTATCAGGAACGGATATTTCAACTCCATTCTCCGGCAAAAAGTCACCTTCTACACGATATGTACCAACACTTTCTCCATCCGGCAAATACGTAGGACAGACAATAGTCCATAGAAGTGTTGATTGTTTAAGCATCTCGTAAACTTTATGATGTTCTTTCGCTGCACGGGTAGACTTCTGCTTTGATTCACTTGACTGATAACGCAGAGAATTTGGGGTGGTTCTACTTTGCAGAATACCTGCTGTTCCAATGGTTATAATTCGTTGTATTCCTTCGTATTCCATTGCTTCGATAATTAGTGGCATACTTGCTGATAAAGTGGTTGTCCCATCAGTATTCAGTGCACTAATAACTACAACAATCCCATACATGGAACGTACGATATCATCTTTATTTAAAACATTACCTTGAATGATGGTTAAATTGGCATTGTTTATTTGAATCTTCTCTGGAGTGCGAGCTAAAACTGTAACATGATGTCTGTCTTGCAGACCATAAGTAACTAATTGACCCCCAACTCGTCCAGTTGCACCCAAAATTAAAATATTCATAGAAACGAACCTCCTTTTGCGAATACAATCATCCACTAACATTATATCGTTATTTTCAACTAATGGGAGCATTAGTGCAATACGACATCATAATTCAGCGTTTGCTGGCGGTACCCCATGCCCATCAAGGTAAGATACCATAATACCCCCAGAACGAAAATTTTGTGCATCTTACTCGTTATTATCGTTTTGGGGTAACTCGTTATTGTTAGCTTGATGGCGATGGGGTCCCGCCACATTTTAAAGAAAATATACGCTAAGCCTTCGGATGTGACCGGCTTAGCGTTTTTTCTTACTCTAAGCCCATTAGTCCGGGCGGTATAACCCGAACACCAGTCACTCAACCTCTTGTTGTTTCAGCGGTCGTAATGAATCGAGAGACGAATTTTGCCTGAAATTGAATTTGTATTCGCCCAAGAAATTGATATGTTCCCATCCAATATGGTTTAGTAGTTCTTCCTGAAGTTTACCTTGCTTTTTGCGGTGTTTTGTTGCTTTCTCACCGTGTTCCAAACACTAATCGCATTGATGATAATGTTTAATGCACTTGCCCGTTGGAGTTGATCTTGTAACGCACGTTCTCGCAGCTCGACATGTTTGCATCCTTTGAGCATATAATCAGCTCGATTCTCCGCTTTACCACTATTTATGATACGGTTCCCCGAATAAAACATAATAACATGGTTAATTTTGAACACAAAGTTATTCATATCTATATAGCATTTTCCCACAATCTTGTTGTGGGTTATATTTTTTCCTCAACATTGACTTCATTCAAAAAGCTTATTTTGGATAGCTAATGATAGATTACTTATTTCCTGCTTCAGTTAAATTAAATAAATTTTTTAATTTAGACAAAATTACTAATTTTTGTTTTATAAAGCCTCTCTATTATGAAAATTCTGTTATGTCCAAACTCACTTATTCCTTTTCCATATACTAATAAAAAAAGGAGGTGAGAAAGTGAGTAAAAATAAGAGTAGCTCTTCACGCAAGGATGAAGAGAAAGTGAGTAATAATAAGAATAGCTCTTCACTCAAGGATGAAGAGAATGTGAGTAATAATGAGCATAGCTCTTTACGTAAAGATAAAGCGAAAATAGAATCGGCACACCAAGAGTGTATTGACCGTGCTTATCGTATTCCTATATTTTTAAGTACTACAACTCATTTAAATGACAACCAACAACGGTTTCTAAACCGTCTAATTTTAGAGATTGAGAATGCTTTGCTTTTTCCGCGTACATTACCATTAAGCGAAAGTTATCCCGAATCCATTTTAACTGATATTCGTCGGTTAGTTTCATCAAGCTATGGAATGTTGGCAGTAAACCTTCGTCGTTTTAAAATTCAAACAGTTGATGTCAATGCAGGACCCCTTCCACCATCCACTCCATTCTGGATAGGATCAGTTTATTCACAAGTAGAACCTTCAATGGCTTTTCAATTTGGTCTACCCTTATTATTAGTAAGGGAAGAAGATACTGACGCAAATAATGGAATTTGGGCAGGAGGAATTGCCCCACTCAACCTATTTATAGTTTGGCATTCTGAAACTCAAACTGTAGAACAATTCTTTAACACTCCTGAATGGAGATCAGCCTTTGCAAATTGGAGTGCACAAGTAAGAAATGCTTTTTATATACAGACAGAGCCTCAGTTCAAGTACAGATGTGAATGATACACTGGTACTTTAGCAACAAGTCGAAAATATACAAGGTTTTGTTCACCTTTATATATTTTCGACTTATTCACACGAAAAAAAATATTTCCATTTTGTTATCAAAAACAAAAAGATTTACTTCATAAAAACAGCCTTTATAGAAGAGAGACGGCCGGGGCCGGTCACATCCGAAGGCTTAGGATATATTTTCGTTAAAATGTTGGCGGGACCCTTTGGCGATACCCCAAGAAGAAAAACGTTCGATGATAAAGAAACAAAATGGGCCGCTCAAACGCTTCATGAGTGGTCCATTTGAATTAGAAAAAATATAAAAACGTTTTAAAACGAGTCAATAGCGACTACAATACCTCCTCTAATATTCCTGTCCCTCTTTCGATTTTAGAAAAGAATCAACTGATTCATCTAATAATTTTTCTCGATTAGGATCTTCATTGACATCTGTATCCACTTCCATTTCGTTGTTATTTAATTTACTAACATGACTTTTAAGTTGAACTGGATTATGGTTATTATTATTTTTGTTTGGCATATAAACTCCTTATTTAACAGATATTTTTAATTTAGTATGAACAATTGATCCAATATAAAATCCAATATTTTTTAAGTTTATTTCAGCTTCTTTCCAGAATTGAGCTCTGTTGTCTTGATGGAAGGTTGAAAAAGTATAAATGATTTTATTTTGGGTGTTATTGACTGAATATTATAAATATTGTAATATTTAGTTTGTGAATGTATTTGTGAAACAAGGTTTTATATTAAAAACAAGCAGTTCGATTTTCCTTGAATAATCTTACAGGAGGTTTTTGTTATGAAGAAAAGAATAAGGAATACTTCTATTTGCTTTTTGTTGGTAGTTTCAATAATTCTATCATTATCATTATTTCTTCCTTCTTTTGGCCAAACAGCTGTACAGCAAGCGGACTTTAAAGTAACTCTATTAGGAACAGGTTCTCCTCTTTTAAGTACATCTCGCTCCGGTCCAGCCACACTTGTTGAAGTTGGTGATGAAAAACTCCTCTTTGATGCTGGACGTGGAACTGCTTTACAATTATATAAAGCGAATATGTTACCAGGCAGTGTTGACAAGTTATTCCTTACTCATTTGCATTCGGATCATACAATCGGCATACCAGACGTATGGCTTACAGGTTCTTTACCAACAGGGGGGAAAAGAGAGCAAGCATTTAAGATTTGGGGACCTAAGGGAACCGAGAAAATGATGTTACATATGAATAAAGCATTTAAAGCCGATTTGGATGCAAGAAATGATTCTGGAAATGGAAACGTTGAAGGAGCAAATATTACGGCAAATGACATCAAGGAGGGTATTGTCTATAACAAAAAGGGAATTGAAGTAATAGCCTTCAAGGTTGACCATAAATCAATTGAGCCTGCTTTCGGTTATCGGGTTAATTACAAAGGGCATTCAGTAGTTATCTCAGGTGACACCCGTTATAATGAAAATCTAATTAAATTTGCTAAAGGTGCTGACGTAGTTATTCATGAGGTTGCAGCTGCAAAACCTGATAACGAATCAGAATCAATAGCAAATATACTTGATCTTCACACTACACCTGAGGAAGCAGGTAAAGTCTTTAGCGAAATACAACCAAAACTTGCCGTGTACTCACATATTGTATTATTGGGAGGATTAACAGAAGAAAAAGCTAATTTGATCGAAAGAACAAAAAAAACATATAAAGGAACAGTTATAGTAGGTGAGGATTTGTTGTCCATTGAAATAGGGGAAAAGGTACAAGTACAACAGCCGGGAAACGAGGCGAACTATGGGGGAAATAAAAGACCAGCTTCAGCTTTTTAATGAAAGAGAGGGCTTACTTCAAAGGGAGGTTGCTGATGCAACCTTTTTTTGTATGAAAACACAATAGTAAAAAAGCCATGCTAAAATAAACCCTCCATATTCTCATTTTTTTGATGGGCGTAAATGTACTATGTCGTTATTTAACTGGTTATGCAGCTTGTTGTTCAGATGGAGCGATTGTATAGCCTTTCTTTTTTAGGTATTCAATCATTTTTAATTCTTTGTTATTTTGTTTTTCTTCAAGGTAATTTGAGCCTAGTTCATGATAAGGTTCTCCTGTTTTTAAGATGTTGTAAGTAATCGTTAATAGTAAATGGGCAGAAGCGATTCGTCCCTTCATTTTTCCTTGTCGTTTGGTAATCCTTTTTCGATGTGAAGCAATTCGATTATTTTGCCTTGATGTCGCTAATTCACATTCTACGGCCATCGTTTTTAAAGCTTTATTTCCTTGTGTGGTTTTACTCGTTTTTTTTTCCAGCACTTTCGTAATTTCCAGGACTTACACCAGCCCAAGATGCAAGATGTTTAGCTGACTTAAATACGGACATATCAACACCCATCTCCGCAATAAAAGTAGCTGCCGCAGCTTTGTTCACACCAGTTATACCATCCAATAATTCTACTTCCTTACGATAAGGGGACAGGAGTTGTTCAATTTGTTTTTCTAATTCTTCTATGGTTTCTTCTAAATAACCCATATGCTCCCAATGGTAACGCAACATATCACGATGATGACGGCGAATACGACCATTAATTGCATTGGCAATGTCAGTAATACTTGCTTTTGTTCGCCAATCCACCATTTTTCGAAGACCATCGGTCTCTATTTTTTCACCATTTAGAATCGCTTCAAGGATACGGCGTCCCGATACACCAAAATGTCTGATAGAACGGATGGCCAACTGTACTTGTTGGGTTGACACTATAAGTGTCGATGATATAATTTGTTATAGGAATGTTAGTATGGATGGAAGGTAGGCTTATTATAATGAAACCACTGCAGCACGAAAGTGTAATTCCACTTTATCACCAATTAATGGAGAGGCTGAAGGGTTCT
Source organism: Peribacillus simplex NBRC 15720 = DSM 1321 (assembly GCF_002243645.1). Lineage (NCBI taxonomy): Bacteria > Bacillati > Bacillota > Bacilli > Caryophanales > Bacillaceae > Peribacillus > Peribacillus simplex. The sequence goes on from NZ_CP017704.1 coordinate 4,828,411, forward strand.
ATTGAAAAGGGGAATTGGACGCATGGTGACAAAATCCCATCTGAAAATCAATTAATGGACCAATTCGGTGTAAGCCGGAACACAGCAAAAAAAGCAATTGAGGAGCTAGTACAGGAAGGCATCCTTTACCGAATTCAAGGAAAAGGTACCTTCGTGGCAAAACCAAAATTGCAACAGTCATTGATGGGGTTTTACAGCTTTAGCAAAGTATTAAAAGAAAAAGGAATGAACCCTAAAGATATCATTCTAAAAATAGAGGAAGTTAAATCAACGGCAAAAATCAGGGAAGCGCTTCTGCTTGGAGAAGATGAGAATGTCATTGAAATGAAACGCCTTCGTTGTGCCAACGATGAGCCGTATATTTTGGAATCATCTTTCATTCCGAAAAACGTGGTTTCAGATACGGAGCAACTTAAAAAAGTTGGCGAAATTTCATTATATGATTTATTTTTACAACAATTTAATATTGTAGTAACCAGAGCAAAAGAGGCATTTGAACCCGTCCTCATTCGTGCTGAAGAAAGTGAGTACCTTCAAACGGAAGAAGGCCGTCCGGCACTGTTGCTTGAACGGACAGCCTATGATATCAATGGAATGCCTGTTGAATTTTGTATATCCATTGTTCGAGGCGATCGCTGCCGCTTTTACACGGAACTAACATAAAGGTTGAATCACTCATAGCATTGTGTCTATGAGTTTTTTTAGTTCAATACCAAAAACCCGCTAACATGAAAGATAATAGACAATAGTACATTAGAATATAAAGGAATCGAATTTTTTTATTTATTTAAGTTGTTGGTTTGACAGGTTAACGGATGAAGTATATATTTATATTAGTCATAATTTTCTGTGAACTATAAGCTGATGTAGACAAAACAGTTTGTTGGAACCTTTTTTTTAATCCATCTTGTACCTACAACCCATTAACCATTAAGCGAAAAAATGAGTATGCTATGATACGAAATAAAACTACTCTTAAAAACATTACAAACATTCTAAAAGTTTTCCTTATAAAGGATAAAAATTTTTGTTATCCTTTATAAGAAAGCGCTTAAGTACATAATTAAGAGGTGTTTTATTAGTGATAAGATTAAAGGATATTGCTGAACATGTAGGTGTTTCTATTTCTACTGTTTCGAGAGTAATTCAAAATGATCAGACACGAAATGTTAACCAGGAAACAAAAGCGAAAATTTGGGAGGCTGTTAAGGAGTTAGGGTATATACCAAATCAGCATGCTCGAAATTTAGTTGCTAACAAGCAAGGGAAGAATAACATAAGAACAATGAAAATTGGATGGGTAGCCAATCCAAAACAAGCGGAAATTAACCCTTACTTTGCAAATATTTATACAGGTATTCGTGATGTATTAACAGATCATGATTACAACTTGATTAGTATTACCAGGGATGAACTTGAAAACGAGACGCTACTACTTAAGACTATACATGATTCGGGGATTGAAGGACTGCTTCTTATCGATAAGATTAATGACAGCATTATTGAATATATTCAACAAAATATACCTCTAGTAGGATTGGACTTTTTTTATACAGATAAAAATATAGCAATCGTAGACTACGATCGCGAGGAATCTATTAAAATGGTGGTTCAGTATTTAGTTAAGCAAGGGCACCGGGACATAGGTTTTATTGGTGGAGGTGTTAATGAAACTTTTGAAAATTTGTATGCTGAACATCGTTTTAAAGGTTTTCAACATGCCATGGAAGAAGCCGGGCTAGTCATCCAATCTGAATGGGTAATGAATACACAGTGGAAAATGGAAAACAGCTATGAGAAAATGAAAACTTTAATTAAAAGAGATCCATTGCATATGCCAACAGCAATGGTTTGTGCGAGTGACTTGATGGCCATCCCTGCCATGAGAGCTGTCAGAGAAAATAAACTTAGAATTCCAGAGGATATCGCTTTCTTTGGGGTTGATAATATTGAAATGGGGAAATATTCGTCTCCACAGCTTTCGACGGTAGACATCCCTAAATATGAAATGGGAAGAATTGCAGCTAAAACTATTATGGAAATGGTAGAAGGGAAGATTAAACTTCCGATAAAAATCATATTGCCATTTGAATTAGTCCTTCGGGAATCATCTAACATAAAACGAACCTAAGCGGTTCTTTTTTTGAAATTTGTTGGAAAACGTTTGGAGTAAATCAGGAAAACTATCGGAAAAATGGAAGATAGGAGAGTAAACCATGAAACAAATGACAGCAATAATAATCGGGGCAGGTGACAGAGGGGTAAGAGCTTATGCACCTTATGCCTTAGAATACCCTAATGAATTAAAGATCACAGGTGTGGCTGAGCCGAATAAAGAAAGAAGAACTAAATTTCAACAAGAACATAATATTTCCAACGAAAATAGTTTTGAGTCTTGGGAAGATGCATTCAATCCAGGAAGAAAAATTGCTGATGTAGCTATTATTTGTACACTTGATCGCAACCACTTTAAACCGACCATGAAAGCATTGGAACTGGGTTATCATGTTTTGTTGGAAAAGCCTATGTCCCCAGACCCAATGGAATGCATAGCGATGGAACAAGCAGCCCAAAAGTATAATCGACATCTTACAATATGCCATGTATTGAGGTATACAGAATTTTGGGCAACAATTAAAAAGATTATTTCATCAGGAGAAATTGGTGAGGTAGTTTCGCTTCAATTAAATGAAAATGTAGAAGTGATGCATATGTCGCATAGCTTTGTCCGTGGCAATTGGAATAATAAAGAACGAACAAGTCCGATGATTCTGCAAAAATCATGTCATGATATGGATATTATTTCTTTCGTGATAGACAAGGAGTGTAAACGCATTAGTTCATATGGTTCGCTTATGCATTTTAAGGAAGAAAATGCACCAATTGGAGCACCGAAAAGATGTTTAGATGGCTGTCCTGTTGAACATGAATGCCCATTTCATGCTGGAAGGTATTATCTAGGTGAAGGAAAAGGATGGGCAAGGAAATTTACAGAGGACTATACAAATGAAGGAATAATAAAAGCATTAAATGAAACTCCATTTGGAAAATGCGTATATCGCTCAGATAATAATGTGGTGGATCATCAAGTTGTAAATATGGAATTCGAGGGTGGAGCAACAGCGACGTTTAGTATGTGCGGGTTCACAAGGGAGCAAACACGTATTGTTCAAATAATGGGAACAAAAGGAGAAATACGTGGGAATATGGAGGAAAATAGTATTTCGATTTTTAATTTTCTCACCAAGCATGAAACGATAATAAGATTTGACAATCCCATTGGTGGACATGGTGGTGGAGATAACAGCATCATTAGGACTTTCTTGAGAGAAATTCAATATGGAAATAAACAAGATAGCGTTTCTTCCGCACTTGCTTCAGTAAGAAGTCACCTAATGGCATTTGCTGCTGAAGAGTCAAGGCTAAAACAGGGTCAATCCATTAATATTGACGATTATTATAATAGTTTAAAAGAAAAACCAAGAGGTAAGTAATTTCCCTATATTAAGAGAAAGGTACCATCTACCATTTTCTTTGGAGTGTAAATTCAACAAAGAAGATTTGTTCACATCCTGGTTTTATTTTCCGAGCCCTTTTTATTTAGTGGAGGTGGTAAGCCCTATACAAATCGCCTTCGTACGTATTTCTAATTTATGCTGTAGTAAAAGTTTTAATGGAATAAATAAATGTAAGGGTTATCATGGTGAAAATTGTCACAAAACCATTCGTGTTCAAGAAGTATTTTGTTAGAAATCTACAAAACTTTATTTGAAAGAAGGTAACATGATGAAAAAATGGCTAATAATGCTTTTAACCACAATTTTAGGATTAATAGGATTAGCTGGATGTAGTAATGATGACACTGCATCAGGGGACGGAAAGGTTGAAATTACTTATGGATTTTGGGATAAGAAGCAAGTCACTGCCATAGATGAAGTCATCAAATTATTTAACGAAAAATATCCGGACATTAAAGTGAAAACGGAGATGACTCCTTATGGCCAGTATTTTCAAAAACTTGAAACTGCTGCAACTGGGGCGGCGTTGCCAGATGTTATGTGGATGAATGGTGCCCATGTTGAGAAATATGCAGAAGGAAAGGTAATCCTCCCACTTACTGACCTTGCAAAAAAAGAAAACTATGGCTTAGATAATTATCCGAAATCTTTAATTGACCTTTATACCGTAAAAGGAGAAATATTCGGTATTCCAAAAGACTTTGATACAACGGGCTTATGGTATAACAAAAAAATCTTTGATGAAGCAGGTGTACCATATCCAGATGACACTTGGGATTGGAGTAAGTTAAAGGAAGTCGCTAAAAAACTGACAGATAAAGACAAAGGTATTTGGGGCTATGCTGCATTAATGGGCAACCAAGGTGGCTATTATGATTTTATCTGGCAAAATGGCGGTTATATTATTTCTGACGATGGTAAGTCTGTAGGTTTTGATCAGCCGGAGTCCATTGATGCGCTTAATTATAATATTAGTTTCATTAAGGAGGGATTATCTCCAACACAGGCTCAAATGACAGAAACAGCCGCTTCTGAATTATTCTCTTCAGGAAAAGTAGCGATGATGTTTGATGGTCCTTGGATGGTACAAGAGTATAAGAATAATCCTGATATAAATGTTGCTGTAGTACCAAAAGGAAAACAGCGCGCGGTTGCCATTCATGGGCTAGCCAATGTTATTGCGGCTAACACAAAGCATAAAGACGCTTCATGGAAGTTTGTCCAGTTCCTAGGCTCTAAAGAAGCCGCAGATATATTTGCGAAAACAGGGACGGTTATTCCAGCTTATAATGATACACAGGATGCTTGGATACAAGCCGTTCCAAATATAAATCTTCAGGCCTTTATTGATGGTGTCGATTATTCTGTTCCACTGCCTAGTGTTATAAGGACAGGAGAAATTTGGCAGTATGAAACGGACGTTCTTAAAAAGGCTTGGAGTGAAGAAGAAAGTGTGGACGACGCTGTAAGAGAGTTAACAGAAAAGGCAAATGAGGCGCTATCCAAGAAGTAAAAAAAATGAAGAAGAGAAGATGATTCTTCTCTTCGTTCCTTAAAAGGAGTGAATGCAGTGAAGGAACATCCTCTACAGGTTGAAGTGAATACGAATGCAAAACTTAAGGTTTCCAACTTAACGAAGACAAGGAAAAGTTCAGACTTCTTTTGGGCTTATCTCATGATTGCCCCTACCATGCTCGGTTTGTTCATTTTTTACCTGTGGCCTATCTTTCAGACCTTATATTTTAGTTTCACCGAATGGGGAGCATTTGGTCAATATGAGTGGACGGGGTTAGATAACTATAAGCGGATGCTTGAGGATACTAACCTTTTGAAATCATTTAAGAATACTGGGATTTATATTATTATCACTGTCCCAATCGGGATTTTCTTCTCTATTATAATAGCGGTACTCCTAAACCAGAAAATTAAAGGGAAATCCGTTTATCGCACATTATATTTCTTACCCGTAATTACAATGCCTGCAGCCATCGCAATGGTTTGGAAATGGCTTTATAATTCTGATTACGGACTGCTAAACTATCTTTTGTCTTTATTTGGGATCAAGGGTCCACAGTGGGTAAGTGATCCGAAAATTGCCTTATATTCGATTATTGTGGTAGCAATCTGGAGTGGAATTGGTTATAATATGGTCATTTTCCTTTCCGGACTTCAAGGAATTCCAAAGTCCTATTATGAAGCGGCGGAAATGGATGGAGCAGGGCCGATCAGTGTGTTCTTTAAAATTACACTGCCACTGCTCTCTCCTGTTATTTTCTTTGTAAGCATCACTTCTCTAATTGGTGCTTTTCAGGTGTTTGATTTAATTTTCATGATGATTGGAAAAAGTAGTACAGCCTTGGAAAGCACTCAATCGGTTGTTTATTTATTCTATCAGCACGCTTTCGTTTTAAACGATAAGGGATATGCAGCAGCAATCGCTGTTCTACTATTAATAGTTATCCTAATTATCACTGCAATCCAAATGGTCTTACAGAAAAAATGGGTTCATTATGACTAAAGGAGGGAGAACCATTGGAAAGAACGAGACAGTTTGTAACAAGTAAGACATTCCTAATCCATTTCGTCCTTATTGTGGGAGCTGTGGCAATGGTCATGCCTTTTTTATGGATGATCTTAACCTCATTAAAAACTTATGCTGAGTCTATTCATGTTCCGCCAGTTATAATTCCTAAGGATTTCCAATGGGGGAACTATATAGAGGTTTTTGGACTTTTGCCTTTTTTCAAATTTATGTTTAATACCTTTATAATTACGGTCGTCCGGACAGCAGGGCAGCTATTTTTGTGTTCGTTAGCCGCCTATGCATTCGCTCGGATTGAATTTCCAGGCAGGAATATTCTGTTTATGTTAGCTTTATCGGTATTAATGGTACCAGGACAAGTGTTTTTACTCCCGCAATATATGATTATGGTGGAACTTGGCTGGCTAAACACATTACAGGCGGTAATAGTCCCAGGTCTGTTTAGTGCATTCGGTACGTTCCTGCTAAGGCAATTCTTTATGGGTCTTCCAAAAGAACTAGAAGAGGCCGCCAGACTTGATGGCTGTAACCATTTCCAAATTTACTGGAAAGTAATGCTTCCCCTCGCCAAGCCGGGCTTGATTGCTTTGGGTATTTTCACTACTCTTTGGAGCTGGAATGAATTGATGTGGCCAATGATTGTAAATAGTTCTCCCGAAGCAATGACACTTTCTGTCGGATTGTCATCGCTCCAAGGTCAATATTTAACAAATTATCCTATACTTATGGCAGGCTCCTTTTTAGCGATACTGCCAATGCTGATTTTATTTATCTTCTTGCAAAAACAATTTATTGAAGGAATTGCAGTTACAGGCGGAAAATAAAAAGAAAAATGTACACGATTCAATAGTGTATTTAAATCTAAAATTAATTCTAGGACATCATAACTCGTTGGGTTGACCCAACAAGTGATGATGATGTAAAATAAATAAGTATAGATTGTAAGTATGGTTTTTAAGAAGGCAGGCTTATTTTAGACACTGTTATACTGAACTTACGTTTTAAAAAACTCATAGTATTTTGGCTATGGGTTTTTATTAAAAGTAAACTTGTACCAACAACCCAACTGCGTAAGGGTAGTATAAAAGGTCTGGAGGAGTTTACTGTTTTTGGAAGCGGGGAAAAGTTTATGAAGTGTTTGGAATCGCTTGTTCAAAAAGTAGACGATGGATAGGAATAAGAGGTGCAGGAAAATGAAAAAGGCAATCGGCATTGACATTGGAGGGACAAAAATTGCAGCGGGTATCATTACGGAATCGGGAGAATTGCTAAAGCGCGTGGATGTAAAAAGTGATCCTTCAGATCGGGAAAATATGTTTGTCAGAGTATTAGAAGCAGTGGAACAAGTTCTTGAAAAATCACCTTTTTCCTTAGCTGACATAGAGGGCATCGGTGTGGGTGTACCAGGTAAAGTTGATTGTGAAAATGGCATAGCTATTTTTCAAAATAATTTACCTTGGAAACAGTTTCCCATCACTGCCCGTTTACGGGAGCATTTCGGACTTGAACAGATAAGTATTGACAATGATGTCTATATGGCGGCATTTGCCGAGTGGAAGGCAGCTCAGGTAAAGCGGAACGAGACATTTGTCTATGTGACTATTAGTACCGGAATCTCTTGTTCTATCATTCAAAATGGTTCATTTTTCAGGGGGGCCGGATTCGCTGGGGAACTTGGGTTGATACCGGTACTTTCGAAGGCAGACAATAAAGGAATTAAGCGATTGGAAAAAGTGGCTGCTGGACCTGCCATCGAAAAGTTGGCGGAAAAGGAATTGAAAGTTGAAACAATTTCCACTAAAGAAGTCTTTGCAGGCTATGCAAATGGGACTTGTGAATATCTACCCATCATTGAAGAAGTGACTGACAACTTAGCTCAAGGACTTTATTCGATTTCCTGTTTATTGGATCCACATAAAATGGTTTTCGGAGGCAGTGTCATCGTAAACAATCCTTTTCTGCTTAAGTTAATGAAAGAAAAACTAAAAAGCTACCAATTACCTGAACAACAACATATTTTAGGCCAAATGAGAATCAGCACTTTACAGCAAGATAATGGCGTCGTTGGTGCAGGATTGAGAGTATTCGAGAGGTTATAAAAAAGGAGAAGTGTTGGAGATGTTTACACTTGATAATGAAAAATTAGAATCGTTAGGTGCATCGATTACAACAGAGGAAATCAAGCAGCAACCTGTTTTATGGGATGAAACCTATCTATTGTATACAAAGAAACACGCAGAGACTCAAGCATTTTTGCAAAAACTGGCTGAGCAACATGAACGAATTCGTGTCATTTTTACAGGTGCTGGAACTTCTGCCTATGTTGGAGATACTGTCACACCTTATTTAAAAGGAAAAGTGGATGAAAAAAAGTGGGAATTGCTGAGTGTTCCGACTACCAATTTGGTGTCAAACCCCTATGAATTTTTAAATGCAAATTTCCCAACCTTGCTGGTTTCATTTGCTCGAAGCGGCAATAGCCCCGAAAGTGTGGCTGCCATAGAATTAGCTGAACAAATCGTAACGAACTTCTACCAGTTAACGATTACTTGTGCAAATGATGGCGAGTTAGCGAAAAGGGCAAAAGATGATGAACACAATTTTTTATTATTGATGCCCGAAAGAGCCAATGATCAAGGATTTGCCATGACCGGAAGCTACTCATGCATGACATTAACAACATTACTCGTTTTTGATCAGCTGCCATTGGAGGAAAAAGGATCAATTGTCCAAACGATTCGCCAAATGGGTGAAAGTGTTATTCGTAGAGAAGGGGATATCCAAAAAATAGTCGACCGTAATTTTGACCGGATCATATATTTGGGCTCAGGAAGTTTAGAAGGGTTAGCGAGAGAATCGCAGTTAAAAGTATTAGAGCTAACAGCGGGTAAAATTGTAACAGCATTTGATTCGCCATTGGGATTCCGTCATGGGCCTAAATCTTTTGTCAATGAAAAAACGTTGGTTTTTGTTTTTGTTTCCAATCACCCTTATACACGTCAATATGATTTGGATATGTTAAATGAATTGCAGCGAGATAACATTGCTAACTACATTTGTGCCATTGAAGTCGATGGCCAAACCAGGTTTGTTGGGAACACGTTTTTATTCGGCAGAGATGCTCAATCCGTACCGGATGTTTACCTGGCATTACCTTTTGTCATGATTGGGCAAACTGTCTCACTACTAGCTTCCGTAAAAGTCGGTAATACACCGGATACACCTTCACCGACAGGTACGGTAAACCGTGTAGTAAAAGGCGTAACCGTATACGAATATGAGTAAATAGAATGTACTTGAACGCTTAAGTAGTTTTATAGAATAAGGGGAAAGAAGCATGTCAACATTTATTATTGCAGATAAGTTTTTTCCTGAAGAAAAGGTGGTAGGTCCTGGTTTTCTGGAAATTAAAGATGGAGAATTCGATATTTATTAAGAAAATAGACACGATGGATCTGCCATGAGTTATTGCCACTGCCGCAAAACCATTTATATGGTATGTACTGCATTTGCTAAGAATGTTCAGTTCGATAAAGAATGTGGAAAATTGCTGACTTTATTGTGTATAATCCTGAGCTTGATTTAATCGCGACTTACATGATTGGGTTTGTCGTTATCAAACTTAAACAAAAGCCGGAAAGAGTGATTACGATGATTTTAGCTGTAACAATGAACCCATCGGTCGATATTTCTTATCCGGTTGATCGATTCAAATTTGACGATGTCAACCGGGTAAAAACGGTACGAAAAACGGCTGGTGGAAAAGGCTTGAATGTTGCCCGAATTATCGCACAAATGGAAGAAGAGGTTTTGTCGACAGGTGTGTTAGGCGGAACGATTGGTGATTACATTGTTCAGGAATTAAATAAAAGTAATATTCCCAATGACTTTTTGAGAATCGAAAATGAATCAAGAAATTGTATTGCCATTCTTCATGAGGGAATGCAAACAGAGATTTTAGAGTCTGGACCGACGTTATCCATGGAAGAAGGGACAGCTTTTTTAGAAAAATTCGAATGCCTGCTTACAACCGCTTCACTTGTTACGATTTCAGGAAGTTTACCGAAAGGGTTACCAACTCACTTTTACCGTAAAATGATTGAAATCAGTTGTAATAAGGGAAAGCCCGTGATTGTTGATACGTCAGGGGAATCGTTAAAACAAGTTTTGATACACGAGAAAAAACCATTTGCCATCAAGCCGAATATTGCAGAATTGACTCAGCTGTTGGGCTTCGAAGCTGAGGCTGGAATCATCGATTTGAAACAAATGTTAAACCATGAGATTTTTAAGGGTATTGAGTGGATTATCGTGTCCATGGGTGATAAAGGTGCCTTTGTCAGGCATGAGGACGATTATTATCAGGTTACGATTCCAAAAATAGATGTGGTCAATCCTGTAGGGTCCGGAGATGCGACCGTTGCTGGGTTAGCTGTGGCACTGAACCGAAATCAAACGGTGGAGTCTGTCCTGAAAACGGCTATGACCACAGGAATGTTGAATACCATGGAAGCCGTAACCGGTTTTATTAATATAAACAAATTTAAACAGTACTTTGATTTCGTAAAAGTTGAAAAAATAGATTGATAGGAGAATGCAAATGTTAGATCTCACCAAAAATAAATTAGAAGCTCTTAAACGTTTATCGGATGAAAATGGCGTGATTGGAGCATTAGCCATTGATCAACGTGGCTCTTTGAAAAAAATGATTGCGGCTGGCGATGCAAGTCAAGTGGGAGATGAAGGTATCATCCGGTTCAAAGAATTGGTTTCTGAGGAATTAACACCGCTTGCAACCGCTATTCTATTGGACCCAGAATATGGTTTGCCGGCAGCAAAGGTCCGCAACAAGAATGCAGGTTTATTAGTGGCCTATGAAAAAACCGGTTATGATGCGTCAGAAGTGGGCCGGTTGCCTGACTTATTACCGGAATGTTCAGTAAAACGTTTGAAGGAAGCCGGCGCTGATGCTATCAAATTCTTACTTTATTATGATGTAGATGAAGAAGAGAAAATCAATAACTATAAGCATGTCTATATGGAACGGGTTGGATCCGAGTGTGCGGCTGAAGATATTCCATTTTTCTTGGAAATAGTCTCTTATGATGCTGGAAATAATGATGTGAAAAGTAAAGAGTACGCAAAAGTGAAACCGAATAAAGTGATCAGGGCCATGAAGGAGTTCTCCAAACCTCAATATCAAGTTGATGTGTTGAAAGTTGAAGTTCCGGTAGATATGAACTTTGTGGAAGGATATGCAGTAGGCGAAATTGTTTACAGTAAAGAAGAAGCTGCATTTCTTTTCAAAGAACAGAGTGAAGCAACAGAACTGCCCTTTATCTTCTTAAGTGCAGGGGTAAGTGCAAAGCTATTCCAAGAAACATTGAAATTTGCCAAAGAATCCGGTTCTACCTTTAACGGTGTGTTATGTGGCCGGGCAACCTGGAAAGATGGTGTGGCATCATTTGCTATAAATGGTGAACAAGCAGGACGTGCCTGGTTACAAGATACAGGTAAAAGAAATATTGAAGAACTGAATGTAGTATTGAAGGAGACAGCCAGTTCCTGGTTCGAGAAAGTAAAATAATAATTCAATTTAAGCGCTGTGACTTTTAATGAGAACAGGATTTAGGGGTAAAAAAAAGTAATTCATTAACTGGTTCAACAATTAATGAATCAAGCGGTTGTCACTCAGTTAAGTGAAAGGTAAGATTCCATGCTCTCAATCAAATCCTAACATCCTGCATGTAGTTTTACGAAGTGGAAGCTGCCGGGGGAGGGAGTGCTTACCGTGAAATCCCTGAGTTACTGGAGGAAATGCTTGAACATGCGAGTGCTCAGGGATTATAGAAGATAATTTTGATGAAAAAGAAATTTATTCAAGCAAAATTTTGAACTGTTTGGCCGCTATTCCTTCATCAGTTAATGAGTTTTTTTATGAAAAACGGCGTCTGCAACCTAGTATATCTATTAGTTCATTGGCTGCTTTCTCTTTATTCGGGGTGGAAGCGCTTTCAATTGTGAGGGGTATGATTTGTAATGCTGAGTGTTTAGTCGATTCTATAACAGGGAGTATTGAGGCAATTCTAGACTTTGTCTTTCGGGAATGCTAGGGCAGTTTTCATACGAAGCAGCATTGAAGATACTTGAACTATTTGCAGGTCACGTTGTCACGATTCATGATTCATCACTAGGTTTTCGTAATGGTCCGATATCAATTGTAAATGAATTATTTATGTCACAGGATTGCTAGGTTAAGAGAATTAGCTGCAGAACAATCAGGTTTCAGTAAACTTTTGAACAGATATATTTTCAAGTGATTTTCACATTGTGCTGTTAATATTATTTTCGCTTAAGCGCTGGCTATGAAAAAGTTAATTCAACTCGGTCTTACTCCAGATAATCCAAGTCCAAATGGTTGGATAAATCATGTTGTTAAGTGTAACAATTCATAACTTTAAATAATGGATATAAGTACTCTCAAGCCAAGTTAAAATTAATAAATAAAATGTCGGGAAAAAATTTTTTTTATGAAAGGAAGAATTTTATGTCAGCTCCAAATATTTTACTAACCAGAATTGATAATCGTTTAATACATGGACAAGTGGGGGTTACATGGGTCAACCATTTGGGGGCAAACTTAATTGTCGTTGCGAACGACAAGGTATCCACAGATGAAGTCCAACAAAATTTAATGGATATGGTATTGCCTGATGTTATTCAATCACGCTATTTTTCATTACAAAAAACGATTGACGTCATTCATAAAGCGTCTCCTCGTCAAAAAATATTCTTAGTTGTAATAGATGTGCATGATGCATGGGCGCTAAAGGAAGGCGGAGTGCCAATTGATCTGTTGAATATTGGAAACATGCATTATGAAGAAGGGAAAAAACAGATTTCATCCACTGTATCTGTTGATGAAAAAGATATCGCTGCATTTAAACGTCTAGGCGAACTTGGAGTAAAGTTGGATTTAAGAAGAGTACCAAGCGAAAAGGGACAAAATATATTAGATTTATTTTAAAAAAATAATGGATATATTGGGGGGATAATCTATGTTGGTCGAAGCATTATTGATTGCTTTATGGGCTGGGATTATCGGTGTCGATCTATTTAATGGATTAACCCATATTCACCGTCCGGTCGTTACGGGACTTGTAGTTGGTCTTATTTTAGGGGACGTTCAGACTGGTTTAATAGTTGGAGGAACTTTGGAGTTAATTTGGATGGGAATGGTGCCACTTGCTGGTGCACAACCACCGAACGTTGTTATTGGAGGAGTAATTGGAACAGCATTTGGTATTATTGCTGGTCAGGACCCAAAAGTTGCAGTTGGGGTGGCCATTCCGTTTGCTGTAGCTGTACAAGGATTAATTACCTTATTTTTCACAGTATTTGCACCAATGATGCACAAAGCCGATCAATATGCACTAGAAGCAAACTATAAAGGTATTGAACGAATAAATTATTTAGGCTTGTTAATTCTGTTTACATTCTATGCAGTAATAGCGTTTTTACCTATTTTCTTTGGAGCAGAAAAAGCATCAGGATTTGTTGAAACAGTACCACAATGGATTATTGGCGGATTGTCCATTGCTGGAGGGATTATGCCAGCAATTGGATTTGCGATGTTATTGAAAATTATGATGAAAGTCGAATATATCATGTTCTTTATTATAGGATTTGTCGCAGCAGCCTATTTAAAAATGCCAATTTTGGCAATTGCGTTAATTGGTTTGGCAATCGCATTGTATGATTATTACCAAAACAAAGAAAAACAAGGTCCAGATAAATATCAGCCTAGTGAGGAGGAAATCACCGATGGCATCTAATAAATATGAAGATGTAACTGAAGCTCCGGATTTACAACAGAAGCAATTGCGAAACTTAGTATGGCGCTCTTTACTATTACAAGCATCTTTTAACTACGAACGTATGCAGTCGGCCGGATGGCTTTACTCCATTTTACCAGGGCTAAGGCATATCCATAAAAATAAAAAAGATTTAAGTAAATCAATGAAAGACCATATGGAATTCTTTAATACGCATCCTTTTTTAGTAACATTTATTATGGGCGTGATTTTAGCCATGGAACAAAAGAAAGAAGATAGAGAGGCTATTCGTGGCATTCGTGTTGCTATGATGGGTCCGCTTGGCGGTATAGGGGATGCATTGTTTTACCTTACTTTACTACCGATAACAGCGGGAATTGGTGCTTCATTAGCGGTAGAAGGGAACCCCCTTGGACCGATTGTATTTTTAATCTCATTTAATATTATTCACTTTGGTGTCCGGTTCGGATTAATGAACTATGGATATAAAACAGGTGTTAAAGCTATTGTGAAATTAAAAGATGGTACAAAATTCGTTTCCCGCGCTGCATCAATTGTAGGTTTGACAGTAGTTGGCGGATTAATTGCGACTTATGTTGCATTTAACGTTAAATATGTTTGGAAATCCGGAGACTCAAAATTAAATATCCAATCAGATGTATTAGATATGATCATGCCAGCGATGCTGCCGTTATTATATACGTTACTAATGTACTGGTTACTTAAAAAGGGGCGTTCTCCTTTAATGCTGATTGGCCTAACTGTTGTAGTCGGTTTAATAGGATCTTACTTTAATATCTTATAATTTTAATATTTTACACAAAAAATACTGATAAGAGAGGATGAAATGAATGATTGGAATTGTGCTAACAGGACATGGTTCTTTTCCAACTGGAATGCTTGAGTCGGTCCAGTTAATTGCTGGAGAAATAAAGCAAGTAGAGGTTATTCCATTTGAAGAAGATGTAACAATTTTAGAGCAAGTTGTATTTAAAGCTATTGACAATGTGGAAACAGGATCAGGAGTGGTATGTTTTACAGACTTAGCGGGTGGAACTCCATTTAATGTGTGTTCTAGGATTGCTTCAGATAAAGATAATATTCGGGTAGTAGCTGGAACAAACTTACCTATGTTGTTGAGCGGATTTTTTCACCGAGAACTCAGTCTCGATGCATTTATCGATAAAATCTTAAAAGATGGTAAAGAGAATATAAAGGAATTTAAAAAAATACAGCAACAAACAGAAGAAGATGTAGCTGGAATATAAGCATAAAAAGGAAGCGTATATAAGGTGAAATATTATATCAAAGCAGAACGATATTTAATGGAGAATGAAGAAAAAACAGGTGGATATTTGCAAGTGAATAATGGATTATTTGGTGAATTTTCAGAGACGGTTTCCACAGATTCCGATGTGTTCGATTGGAGTGGACATACAATTGCCCCGGGTTTATTTGACACTCATATTCATGGAATCAAAGGTTATGACATAATGGACGGAACTATCGAAGCAGTTCAGGAAATCTCGAAAGCAATTTTACAACTTGGTGTTACGCGTTTTTTACCAACAACATTGACATCGTCTAAAACAGATTTGAATCAAGCCATTTTCGCGATAACAGAAGCGGTCAGACAAGGACTGCCTGGCGCACAATCAGAAGGTATTTTTTTGGAAGGCCCCTACTTTTCCGAACAACATAAAGGAGCACAAAATTCTATTTATTTTCGAGATCCGGATTTTAAGGAATTTCAAGAATTAAAGAGACTTTCAGAAGGAACTATTGTAAAAATTGCCCTAGCTCCTGAACGGGAAAACACGTTAGATTTTATTAAAAATGTAAGTAAAGAAGGTGTATTTGTCTGCATAGCACATACGAACGCAAGTCATGATTGCTGTAAGAAGGCTATTAATGCGGGTGCCCAAAACTTTGTCCATTTATTTAACGGCATGTCAGGATTACATCATCGTAACCCAGGTGTGGTAGGTGCGGCATTAACGGATTCTAACACATTTGCTGAATTAATTTGTGATGGTTTTCATGTACATCCAGACATTGCAACATTGGCATTACATGTTAAAGGGGACAAGCTTGTCCTAATTACGGACTGTATGCGCGCAGGGTTAATGCCTGATGGAGAGTATCAACTAGGTGAATTCACTGTTGTAATGAAAGATGGTATGGCTCGAACAGAAACAGGATCTTTAGCTGGTAGCACTTTGAAATTAATTGATGGAGTCAAAAATTTAAAAAGTTGGAGTAGTGAACCACTGTATAAAATATGGCACAGTGCTTCATTATCACCAGCAGCAAGCATAGGAAAAGATAAGAAATTCGGTAGCCTATCAAGTGGGAAAATAGCTGATTACGTGATCCTGAATAAGAAGTTAGATGTTCAAGCCACAGCTGTTGATGGTGTAGTCAGGTATAGAAGAGGTTGAAATGAAGAAGATGCTATTAAAAAATACGCTACGGCTTAACCATCAGCACACCTTTTTTCTTTGAATAATTAATATTTGTAGGGGAGGTTTATAAAATGAAGATTGCTAATAATCTTAAAAAAATTGCAAGCTTGTTTTTATTAGTCATCCTATGGTTAACTATGGCTCCTTTAACTGGCAAAGCCTTGGACGATCATAGTGTAAATAATTCGACTGTTTCTAATGAAACGTTTAAGAAAATTGGTCTAGTAACGAAAATCATAAGAGACGGAAATGATGTATATCTTGATTTTTCAACAGGTGAAAAAATAAAAATTAGTTTCCTTAAGGATAACCTATTTAGATTACACTTGGATCCAGCAGGAGATTTTCCGGAATATCCGACTCCGAATAAACCAGATCACGTCACAAGGATAATTGACAAAAATGTGAGCGATTACAATAAAAAATACGGAAAAATAAATGTAAAGGTTAATAAAAGCGATGCTAATTTTTATAAGATTTCTACAAAATCTATAGAGTTAAGAATTGAAATAGCTACTTCAAAGATGAGCTTATATGATAAAACTAAATCCAAAGTTCTTTGGAGTGAAAAAGAGCCGCTTAAATATAATAATGAAAGAACATTGCAAACTCTTGATACAAAAGCTAATGAATATTTTTATGGTGGCGGACAACAAAATGGATACTATTCGCATAAAGACACTTCAATAAATATTGCGATTGGTGGTGGTTGGGATGCAGGTGCTGCTTCCAGTCCAGTTCCATTTTATTTAAGTACTGAAGGATATGGTGTAATGCGTAATACGTTTAAGCCAGGAGTTTATAATTTTTCAAAGACAGCCACCTTTTCTCATGATGAAAAAAGATTTGATGCTTATTATTTTGTAGAAGATTCAATTCCAGAGATCATTGGTGAATATACGGAGCTAACCGGTAAAGCTGCTCTTATGCCGAAATATGGGTTTTATTTAGGAAAGGCGGATTGCTTTAATGGAACTCATAATGGTCATAAGGACCAAAGAACACTATTAAAAAATGGACTAAATAATTTAAATGAATATGGCAGTAATGATATGCCTCTAGGTTGGTTCCTAC
Source organism: Peribacillus simplex NBRC 15720 = DSM 1321 (assembly GCF_002243645.1). NCBI lineage: Bacteria > Bacillati > Bacillota > Bacilli > Caryophanales > Bacillaceae > Peribacillus > Peribacillus simplex. The sequence continues at coordinate 4,845,845 of NZ_CP017704.1, forward strand.
CAAATGATGGGTATGGTTGTGGTTATGGCGGATTAGACAATTTAAAGAGTTTTGTTGAAGAAGCTAATGCGAAAGATGTTGAGGTAGGCTTATGGACACAAAGTAATCTATATCCTGATCCTGGTTTGCCAGAGGATAGCCCTTTACGCAGAGATCTTGACGGTGAAGTTCAAGCTGGTGTAAGAGCAATTAAGACTGATGTTGCATGGGTTGGACAAGGTTATTCAATGGCTTTAAATGCAACTCGTCAAGCAGCAGAAGGAATACAAAAAGCAGAAAACTCCCAAGGGGCACGTCCTTTCGTCATTTCTCTTGATGGATGGGCAGGTACGCAACGTTACGCATCATTATGGTCTGGTGACCAATATGGCGGAGATTGGGAATATATAAGAATGCATATCCCAACATACATTGGAGCTGGCTTATCAGGAAATCCAAATGTAGGTTCAGATATGGATGGTATATTTGGAGGAGATAAGGTCATCCAGACACGAGATTACCAATGGAAGGCATTCACTCCTATTCAAATAGATATGGATGGATGGGCATCTTCAGGTGACGATTATAGTAAGTCGAAAAATCCTTGGAATTATGGAGAACCATATGCATCCATTAATAGAATGTATCTAAAATTGAAGGCTCAAATGATGCCATACATTTATACGATCGCAGAAGAATCAACATCAAAATCAATGCCTATGATAAGAGGGATGATGTTAGAATACCCGAATGATCCTTATACGTATGGTACAGAAACACAATATCAATATATGTGGGGACCTAATTTATTAGTGGCACCAGTATATAATGAAAATGATCATACAGCCGGTGTTAGGAACGGAATTTACCTTCCTGATGAGAATCAAATTTGGATCGATTATTTTACAGGCGATCAGTATAAAGGTGGTTCAGTCATCAATAATTTTAGTGCTCCATTATGGAAGACCCCTGTATTTGTTAAGGCTGGTGCCATTATTCCAATGTCACCTGAAAACAATTCCATTAATCAATTGGATGGCTCTGATAATAGAATATTTGACGTATACCCATCTGGTAAATCAAAATTTACATTATATGAAGATGATGGGAAAACCAATGAATATAAAAAGGATAAAAACACTAGAACCAATATCACCTCAGATGTTAAAGGTGAAAGGGTTGTTATAACTGTTGGGAAGGCAAAAGGAAAAGGATATACTGGCATAGTTAGGAATAGAGGTACAGAATTCATTGTAAATACACGTAAAAATCCAAAGAAAGTATCTGTTAAAGTTGGAGGTAAAGATGTTGTATTAAGAAAAGTCACAACGGAAGAAGAATACAAAAGTTCTGATAATGTGTATTTCTTTAATGAAAATCCATCCTTTAATAAATATTCCACAAAGGGTTCAGAATTTGAAAAAACGAAGATAACTACATCACCTAAACTCTATGTTAAGGTTGGGAAAACCAATGTTTCAGCTAATACCATTAAATTAATGGTAGACGGTTTCAATAATACCCAAGTTAAGGATGTAGTGGATGAAGAAGTACCAAATGTTCCTACAGGCCTGGGAGCAAAAGATGAAAATATTACGGATAAAAGTATCAAATTAAATTGGGATGAAGTTGATGGTAAGAATACTTATGATTTATTGATTAATGGCGTAATCTATACAAATGTGTTTAAGGCAACCGATAGTGAACAAGTACCTTTCTATATTCATTCAGGATTAACAGCTGATACAGAATATTCATACAGAGTCAGAGCAGCAAACTCAAAGGGAGTATCAAATTGGAGTGATGAAGTTAAGGCTAGAACAAAGCTTGATCGGTATCGAAACGTACCTAAGAATATGACAGCAAAAGCAAGTAGTGAACAACCGGGCAGCGAAGGATCTAAAGCTGTAGATGGTGACGATAATACTTTATGGCATACTGAATGGTCTGATGGAAATGTATTACCTCATACCTATGAAATTGATATGAAGTTAGCTTACCAATTAGATAAGCTAGAGTATCTTCCAAGACCTGATGCTGGAAATGGAACCATCTTAAAATATAATTTAGATGTCAGTTTAGATGGTAAAACTTACAAAAATATTATCACTAATGGAACATTCGAAAGAAATAAAGATGTTAAAACCATTTCCTTTAACGATAACGTGACAGCTAGATATATTAAGTTGACAATTACTGATGCTGTAGGAAGATTTGGTTCTGCTCAAGAATTTAGACCATATAAAAAAGATAAAACAGTAGGAACGGTTGTGGGTGAAAATATACCAAATGGTGCAATTGATGATGAAGATCTACTATTTTTTGCTAGCTACATGGGTGTTGATAAAACAGATACAGCATGGGATCAGGTATCAAAGGTTGATATTAATTACAATGGGGTAATTGATGCTTATGATTTAATGTATGTAGCAGGAAAACTGGGAAAAACACCACTTATAGCAACAGGTAGGCCAATTGATGGTTTAATAGATATTAGACCTAGTAAACAACAGTTAAAGGCAGGAGAAGAATTTTTATTAGAAATAATTGGAATAGGATTAAAGGATATCAATGCCTTTAATTTAGAGTTGAAGTTAGATCCGAATAAATATGAATTGGTTAAAGAATGTCAAGCAGATGGTACATGTGATTCAAGTATTGTTCAACCAACCAATGTAACTAAGGGTATGTTAAATTACTCTATACTTGGAGGTATAGGAAATACAGAACAACGGATTATGGCGGCATTTTCCAATAAAGGATCTCAACAAACATTAGAGGGTAAAAATGCATTAGCCACCATAAGGCTAAAGGCTAAAAAAGATATTGATTTTGATATGCCAATAACAAGGTCCTTACTGGTTAATACAGCTTTTGACTCAATAGATAAAATTGGAGAAGTATTAATTCCAGGTGAAGAACCAGGTGAGATAGACTAACCTGAAGAGCAAAAGGCATTATTATTAACGAAAAATGGATAGATCTTACTGTACGAATTAGAAAAAATGCAAGGTGTAGCTGCCGCTTTTGACAAACATATAGATGGAGATCTACGTGAGGGTTCATTGGACGAATTGAAATGGAGCATAACATCTGAAGATGGAATTTCACTACCTTTGAGGAATCACATACAGGTCCTATTATCTATCTGTTGCTGAAGTTCAATTAACAGCTAAAATAGTACTTACCTGTAATAATGGTATTAGAATTCAAAATAAAAGAGACCGAGGCAATAAGCAAAGAGTGGCACCTAAAATGAAAGATTTAAAATAAATAATAATGTGTACCAGCCACTTCTCTAAGTATTAAGGGAGTGGCTATTTTTTTTATTAGTATGCAATGACAAATACACTAACTATATTTTCCTTTTTTAAAGGGTAAAACTCATGTCACTTATGATATTATAGTGTTCATTTCCTTAAAGGGGTAGAGTCAGGAAAATGCGGATTTACAACGTTAAGGAAATCCAAATATAGAAGTAAATAATGTAATTAAAGTGCATTTTTATATACTAATTAATAATATAAAGTTAATTATTATTTAGGTAGCCTAGCTTAAATCCAGAAAAGGGCGCTTGAATTTAATAAAAGGAAAGCACATATTATACGTGACTAATATGTGCTCTTCTTTATTTTATAGGAATTTATAATGTAGGTCTTGAAATCTAATGCTCTAATACCATTCACTTTGTTTTGAAGGTATCTTGATTAAGGAAGTTGAATTAAAACGGATACCCATTTAATCCTGTGCCAAAAAGATCGAATTCAGGATCTTTTGACGGAGTTATTGGAGGGGCTTCGGATCGCCCTATTGAAGAGTTGAAAACAGCCTTACCTTCAACTGACTCTACAGAGTTTTCGTCATTCTCTTTATGCAATGGGTTATCAATCATACCCAAATCAACTCCTTTTAATAAGATTAACGAATGGAAAGTTATAAATTCCCTGAATATTTTGATTTTGTGCTAAAAAATATGGCGATGACTGGGATTCGTTGAAATGAACGGGTAAGAACTTGTAAGCAATCGTGCTAAAATTTTTATTACAGAATGCATAATGATTATTTTATGTTCATAAAAAAGATTGGTACCGATTCTTTGATCAGATAAGGGGTGTAATGAAATTCCAAGCACGATTCATTATCGATTCCTGTCCACGAATTATTTTTTGTGCTTCGGCCTTCGTAGTAGCAAAAGGATTGAAAAACATCATTCCATTCGTCCGATACAAATTGTTACAGGACGCTCAAGCGATTGGACAAGTTCTATTCCTTTTGACTAAGAAGATCAAAGTGGAGTGAGAATCCTTTGCTTGTTAACAAAGTAAGCCCACTCAGAAAAGCCGATCTTCTTTAGTCTTTTTTTAACTAGTTCAAATTCATCTCCAATACGTTCAGGTGTATGCGAATCTGATCCAAATGTTACCTTCACATTATAGAAAAGAGCTCGTTCTAAAATGTCATCTGCTGGATACCACCCACCACAATCTTTTGTTTTACCAGAGGTATTAATCTCAATGGCGATATCTTCCTGACTAATGATTTTTAACGTTTTTTCAATACTGTCTGTTTCAATGGATGAAAAGGCTGGATAAAACCCTTTCATTGCATCAATATGTCCTAAGATTTGAAACATTCCGCTTTTTGCAGATTTCTGTATTAATTCATAGTATTCATCCTTTATTCTTGACTGTTCTTTAGTGGTTAAACCATTCCAACGCTCTTTTTTAAAAATGCTAATGTCTTGAACATAATGAACAGATCCAATTATGTAGTCAAAAGGATGTAAAAGAAATTGATGACGGTAGACTTCAATGTGTTCAGGGAAGAAATCACTTTCCATTCCTAATAACACGTGAATTTTACCTTCATATTTCTTTTTTAAGCGAAGTACTTCCTCAATATAAGGGACAAGTTCACTTTTTGCCATTGCAATCGTTGGGTAGAGATGGTCGTCCTCACTATAAAAATATGGAGAATGATCAGAAATCCCAATATATTGCAAGCCGTATTCAATGGCTTGCTTTACATAATCCTCAATTGTGCCGATAGCATGTCCACAGCGCTGGTGGTGAGTGTGCAGATCAAATTTTATTGAATTCGTCATTTCCTTAAGCCCTCCTAAAATGAACCAGAATGTCTTGTTTTATCATATCCAAAATTCCACTCTTTCTCACAAATTGAAAGAAGATTTATACCTTCCTTAAATCTGCCTGGGAAACATGAAAAAAGCTTGGTGCTGCCCCTCGAAAACAAATTTCTATTTTACGGATTTAATTTAATGCATATCAATTAAATATATTTTAGTACGAGTAATTGTATAAATGTTGAATTTCCTAGACAAACTAGAATGTTCAAATATGTAAAAGGAAAGGAAAGATACAGAATGACAAAGGTATTGTACATCACAGCTCATCCTCATGATGACAAACAATCTTACAGTATGGCCGTTGGAAAAGCTTTTATTGACACTTATAAAGAAGTAAATCCTAGTCATGAAATAGTGAATATTGACCTTTATAAAGAAAATATTCCTCAAATTGATGTAGATGTTTTCAGTGGTTGGGGGAAACTTCAATCTGGAAAGGGCTTTGAAGACCTTTCGTCCGAAGAGAAAGCAAAAGTTAGTCGACTCTCAGAGTTATGTGAGCAATTTATAGCTGCCGATAAATATATATTTGTAACACCTTTATGGAATTTTTCATTCCCACCAGTAATGAAAGCATATATTGATTCCGTTGCTGTTGCAGGTAAATCATTTAAATACACCGAACAAGGCCCAGTTGGTCTTTTGACTGATAAGAAAGCCTTGCATATTCAAGCTCGTGGTGGTATTTATTCAGAAGGACCAGCAGCTGAAATGGAAATGGGTCACCGATATCTAAATATCATTATGCAATTCTTCGGAGTGCCTTCCTTTGAAGGTGTATTCGTTGAAGGACATGCAGCAATGCCTGATAAAGCACAAGAAATAAAAGAAAATGCTATTGCACGATCAAAAGATTTAGCCTCTACTTTTTAAATCAAAGAGTCAACAACTTGTTGGCTCTTTTTTTGTCATAATGAACTGGTAATAAGTGGAATGATTCTTATTTCACCAATCAGGCGCATTTCTCTAAATAAAGGAGTATGCTTTTTTATTTAGTCTGCTAGTGGTTATAGGGGGTGCCTTTGTAATAATTATAGTGCCAAAATGTTTCCTTTGAAGTTCCCCTTTGGAATTCCCTTTTAAAAGAAATAGGGTATCTTGCATGAACTATCCAATAACAGTCGAATCACAATGAAGAATTGGGAGAGCAAGTCCATTTGGCTGGTCAAGCAGCTGCATCTAGAGTTGCTAAATTAGAGGATAATGTAGTGATTGAGGGGTATAGCATTCAAGTAAATCAAGTCAAATTAGGGTGTTTTATACATGCTTATATTACTATCATTATAAAAAGCACTTATCATCAACCATATCTGACGTTCATAAAAACACAGGAACAATACATAATACATAACTATAAAATCAGTGGAGATGGTTGTTATCTTCTCGAATGCAATTTTCCATCTAATGAAGTATTAGATGAGTTTTTGGGAGACTTAAATAGGCATGCACTACAAATTATCGATTGTTATCAATAAATAGGGCATCAATCAATAAAACTATAAGAATGATTTGAGATAATAAGGTAGGATAAAGAATCTGAAACAACTATTTTAAACACCGTCCGAAAAATAGGACGGCGCTATATGTGTTTTATGAAAAAAAGTTTAAATACTTTATAAAGGAGAAAAAAGGGAAAGCACCACATCTGGTATATGTTCCACCAAAGAACGTGAAAAATTTTCATTATAAATATTCTTCTAATCCGTTATAATCATTTGACCATAAGTAAAGGAAAAAAATAACGGTAGCCATCATTCTGATAAAATCCAGACCAACCTAACATCGTTCGAACAAGGAATAATATTAATCATTGTATAAAAAGTCAGAAAAATATAAAATATATTCAAATCGGTTTTTTCTGTGATTATTTTACTGGGAACAAATTTGGCTTACTATTGTAACTACAATCTTTATTAATTATTAAATTTTTATTTTGAAATTACATTTCTTAAAAGAAAAGAGTGAGTTTAATGATGAAAGACATTAAAAATATCTATTGTGTAGGTCGAAATTATGCTTTGCATGCAAAAGAATTAAATAATGAAGTACCAACTTCTCCTTTTTTATTTTCAAAACCAACTCATTCGCTTGTGGAAGCAAATGGTAAGTCCATTACGTTGCCGAGTAATCAGGGTTCCGTTCACTTTGAAACTGAACTTGTCATACATATCGCAAAGCAGTACGAATCAGGAATGAAAGTAGATGAAATAGTAGATGCCATGGCCATTGGGTTGGATTTAACACTTAGAGATGTTCAATCACAGTTAAAACAAAAACAGCATCCTTGGCTTTTGGCTAAAGGATTCAAAAATTCAGCTGTTCTTAGTGATTTTATTCCGTTTCCAGGTGTCGAAGCATGTGAACAATTAGATTTTTCACTTTTAAAAAATGGTGAGCGTGTACAAGTCGGAAATATTAAAGACTTACTTTTTGATTTGCAAACCATTATAGAATTTACAGCAGAGCATTTTGGGCTTGAGCAAGGAGATATTATTTTTACCGGTACTCCAAGTGGCGTCGGTCCTCTTTCAGATCAAGACAAGCTTTCATTAAACTGGGGTGCAAATGAAATAGGATCATGTTCAGTCACACTGAATTCATGAAAAAAAGAGCAGTCATTTTGACTGTTTTTTTTATGGAATAACTCAATTTTAGACAAAAAGAAGAAACTCGTCTAAAATGAAAAGAACAATACCATACATGGAAACTGCCAATATGGCACACACTTTTTAAAAAAGTTTGACCATTAAATTCTGGCTTTGGTAAAATTATTTTTTATGGAGTATTTTAGATATGATAATCGATTAAAGTACCATATTTTAATTATAAAGGATAGAACAGGGTGGAATGTGCATGAAAAACAATCAAGAAAAGAAGTATTTAGATAATTGGCTATCTCTTACTAATATTCAAATGAGCATTACGAATGAGTTGGAAAGTGCTTTGCAAAAAAATCATAACCTTTCGTTAAAAGAGTTTTACGTTCTTTATTTTTTATCCAAAACAAGCGATAAACAATTGAGGCTACAACAATTACAAGAGATGGTAGGATTAAGCCAAAGTGCTATATCTAGGCTGGTAGGTAGGCTAGAAGCAAAAAGCTGCGGTGCATTACAAAGGCATATATGTGAAGATGATCGAAGAGGTATCTATACACGTTTAACTACATTAGGTGAAGAGAAACTACAAATTTCCTTAAATACTTTTCATGAAATTCTGCACTCTGCTTTTTCAAAAGGAAACCTTCAAGAAGAATTACAATCCTTAATCCAGAAATTATAATATGGTACTTATTTTTAGTAATAAGTGAAGTCGGTTATTTCTATATATATTAGATAGGAATATACCTTTAGCCCAGTATGGTATAAATGAACTGAATTTATTTAAATCTGAGTGTTGTTTGTATTTTATTCGACTTTTGATTTTTATTATCAACAGACCTTTTAGCCAATTAATGACTAGTTAAATGCGTGCGCATGCATTTAAATTAACAGTAGATGTATTTATTAGTTAAGAGTGTATTCAATTTGTCCACGAAAGCTGGATTATATAGGTACTGCAGCATAATGCGCCAGATAAGAAACAGTCACTATCTGTTCCTTTAGCTGGCGCTTGCTGATGAAAAGGATTGTTTTAAAAATGCATCATTCCTTTAAACTTTCTTTCCGCTGTTACTTGCATCACTAAGTGTAAGTGATTTAGTTTCGGGAGCCCAAGCTATTGATACAACTGCTCCAATAATAAGTACAGCTGTGAGACAAAACATTGTGAATTGGATTCCAAAATTTGCTATCCCCATTGGTAGTAGGAATGTCCCTATTGCTGATCCTAATCTACTTATTGATGTTGCAAGTCCAACGCCAGTAGATCGAATTTCTGTTGGAAAGCTCTAGGCTGGAAATACGCCAACCAAGTTGCTGACAGCAGACATAATCAAGGTAAAGATGGCAAAAGAAAGTATCATAAGTACTGTTGCACTGCTAGGTAGAACACTTAGAAGAGAGAGAGTAACGATTAATACAATAAAAGAGGAGATTAAGAATCCTCTACGAGAAAATTTAACCGTAAACCAAATACCTAAAACGGCACCTGCTATAAGTAGACCATTTAATAGGAAATCTGTGCCATAGCCTTCACTCAGTCCGATTGCATCGAGAATACTTGGTAAAAATGTGTAAATAGCGAAGTAAGGGATGACGAGACAAACGAAAAATATACAATTGAAAGCAGTGCGTTTTCTTATATCTTTACGAAATAAAGTTGCAAAACTGCTATTCGTTTGTACTGGTCTTTCATCATCAAGTACAATATTGGGGCCGACATGTTTCTTGACAATTTCTCGGGCTTCTTCAATCCGTCCTTTACTAATCAGCCATCTTGGTGATTCAGGTGTACCCATTCGCAAAAACAAAATGATGACAGCTGGAATCGCAGACGAAGCAAGCATCCATCGCCAAGCATCTGGTGCGGAGTCTACTGCTAGTATGCCAACTGCAGTGGGAACTGGTATCGGAGTGGCGCCTGGCTATACAGAAAAGATGTATGAATATTTGCCTGAGGTATCACATTTAGCTGTTATCAAAATGGGTAATTTTTTCGATGGACTGCAAAATGCAGACACATACTTAAAAATATCTTCTTGTTTAAAAGGATTATCGAGTGGATTATCGAAAATGGCTAGTGATTTAAGGTTACTTTCATCAGGGTCAAGGGAGGGATTTGCTGAAATCAAATTGCCAGCGGTACAGCCAGGTTCTTCCATTATGCCTGGGGAAATCAATCCATGTATACCTGAAATGATGATGCAAGTTTGTTTTGATGTATATGGAAATGATCAAGCAATTACATTCGCTGTAGATCGTGGCGAACTGGATTTGAACATCTGGGAACCGACTATTTTGAAAAATATATTTGACTCTTTTTCTATTTTGACCAAATGTATTACCATGTTTACTGAAAAGTGCCTAAATGGTATTGAAGCGAATAAAACGGTTTGTTTGAATAATGCGGAAAATTCTTTATCTTTGTCCGTGGTCACTTCTTCTCTATTCGGGTATCAAGCAGCAAACGAGGTAGCTTTAGAAGCATACGAAAAAAAACTAACAGTAAGAGAAGCAGCAGTCGACAAAGGACTTTTAAGCGAAGCTGAAGCGGCTTTGTTACTCAATCCTGAAAACTTAATTGATTCTGTAAAGATGCAACATTTGTTAAACTCCAGAATAAATTAATAGCCTAAAATCATGGAACCTAACAAGCATTAAAATGGAAAATGAAGAGCAAAGAGGGAATTTGAACAACAGTCAGGCTGAAACTATTCTTTTAATAAGGAATATCAAAAAAAGCTTTAAAAGATCCTTATATATAGAAGAAACTTGCCAAAAAACCTTTGCTTTTCTAATAAATTCATTGAACTATGCCCCATTTTTCGGACAGTATAAAAAATTGCCTATGCCGCTAATAGGTGGTCCCGGTATTGTACCGGGCCATTTAGTGACACGGGTATTCTGGGAAACTAAAATAATTTTATAAAATATTCAGAATTTTAAAATAAATATATTGTGCATTGTATACAATATGGCATATAATGAGTTTAATATACAAAAGGAGGGCAAATGGATGCAATGAAGTTAAATAAAATTAAATCTGTTTCAATTGCTTCAGAAGTTTTTGATCAACTTAGATTAAAAATAATCAATGGTGAGTTGAAAAATGGAGAGCGATTGGTTGAAATGAATCTAGCCAAGGAAATGGGAGTAAGCAGAACTCCTGTTAGAGAAGCGGTACAACGATTAGAACAAGAAGGTTTAGTTGAAATACTCCCCAGAAAACACTGCGTTGTGAAAGGCATAACCTTTGAAGCCATCAATGAAATTGTCCTCATTCGTTCGTTATTAGAGCCTACTGCTGCTAGAGTCGCAGCGTCCAAAATCACCGATGAACAGCTATTGAAATTAAAGAGTTATCTAGAACAGTCTGAAATGTATTTTCAACAAGGTAGAATTGAAGACCTTATGAAGGTCCATGATTTATTTCATGCGGAAATCATTAAAACTTCTGGGTTAAACAGACTGATCAATATGCTAGAAAACCTACATGATTATATTGTTCATTTTAGATATTCCTTTTTAAGCAGACCCCACCTTGTAGAAAGATCCATCAAAGAGCATTCTGAAATCTATGAAGCTTTATGTAGTCGTGACGAAGACAGAGTAGAAAAAGTATTTATCAAACATCTGAGCGGAATTACAGATTATGAAAAAGTGGTTTTGGAAGATAATATGCTTTCGGAACAAATCGGTTTGGAAAAATGATGTATTTAGAACAGGGGGATAATAATGAGTAATAAGACGACAAGTATCCGTGAGGAAATCAAAGAAACGATTCGAGTTTTAAGTGAAGAAGTAGGGCAACGATTCGCAGGAACAGAAGGTGAGTGGAAGGGTACAGATTATATCCACCAAAGACTTAGCGAATTAGGAGTAGAAACTGTAAAGCAAGTGTATCCTTTTGTGGGGTGGGAGCCTGAAGGTACACCGGAGCTTGAAATCTTGTCTCCAATTTCTAAAGTGTTAAAAACTGCTTATCTACTGTTCTCTGGATCTACTCCAAGTTCAGGAATTAATGGGAAGCTTACATATCATGGAATAAAAGGATTGATTCCGGGCGTTTATGATATGCCTTGTTACAATGTCTTAGGCGCTGAAGGAGAAATACTGGCACAGGTTGTTGTAAATAGCGGTGGCGACCCGATTGCATTATTGAATCCAAGAGCAAAATTCCCAATTCCTGCTGTAGTGATGAGTTATGAAGATCATCTTCGTGTACAGGAGTTATTAAATGAAAATCATGACATTGAGGTATTTGTTAAGGTAGAGGGGAAAATTAAGGAATGTAAATCGGCAAACATCATTAGTCATCCATATAAATCGAAAAATACAGCTAAAAAGAAAAAAGTAATTGTTTGTGGTCACTCTGATACTACGTTAAATACTCCTGGAGCCTATGATAATGGTTCAGGTATAGCAGGAATCGTTGAAGTTGCCAGAAGACTGAAAACCGAAAATCATAATTTTCCTTTTGATGTTGATGTCATAGCATTTTCCAATGAAGAAGTTGGATTCATAGGAGCCGATTATTATGTTAACGATTTAAAAGAAAAAGGAACACTTAATGAAGTAGCGGCAGTTATCAATCTTGACCAAATTAGTGCTGGAGATAAGATATGGTCTTGGGTAGGGCCGGAGGATTTCCGTCAAAAGGTAAAAGATAGTTTCAGAGAAGCTGGAGCTTATGATAGAGATGACTTCGAAGTTGATGTTGATACTCCTAAAGCGGGAGCCGATGAATGGATGTTCCATTTAGAAGGGATTCCAACGGCGCTCCTTATGTTTTGGAGATTACCGGACTATCACCGTCCGACAGATACTATGGAAAAAATCGAATATGACAAAGTGGAGCTTATTATCGAGACTGTTTTCAACTTACTCAATCGAATAGAGTAAAGGAGAATTCCCATGTCCAAAAAAACTGTTCTTTTCCTATTGGCCCCATCCGTATTGATCTTATTAGGACTTTTTGTTATTCCTTTAATTGTTGTGCTTAATAATTCCATCTTGGATGAAAGCGGAAGAATAACTTTTCAGCATTATCTTTTATATTTTAAGGATCAACACTATTTATCTATTACCATACGATCAATAAAAATCTCCTTAATAGCTACGTTTATCACTTTGTTGGTCGGTTATTTTATCGCCTACTTCATTACCAAATATATCAAGAGTAAGAAAATTAAGCGTATTGCCTATATCGTGATCATATCACCATTATTTACGAGCGCTGTCGTAAGGTCATTTGGATGGATGGTCATTTTAGGGAATAACGGATTTATCAACAAGACTCTATTAGGGCTGGGTATCATCTCCCAGCCTCTAAGACTTCTGTATAACGAGACTGGTATAATAATAGGTTTGGTGTATATATTGGCTCCTTTTATGATTTTATCCATTACGACAGTTTTGGAGAATATAGACAGCAGGCTGGAAGAGGCTGCGTTGGATTTAGGTTTAGATCGTTTACAAACCTTTCTAAAGGTAACGCTTCCATTGACAGTCCCAGGAATATTGGCTGGCAGTGTGATGGTTTTTTCTCTGGCTATTAGTGCGTATGTAACACCTGCTATGCTTTCCGGTGGAAGGATCCAATTAATAGCGACCGTTATCTATGAACAGATGATGCAAGTATTCAACTATCAGTTCGGTTCTGCGATTGCTTTTGTTGTGTTAATCTTTAGCTTTTTGATTATTGGATTGAACCATTATTTATTAAGGTCTGACTGGATAGAGGAGGGAAGACGTTGATCTCAAAAGTAGTTATGTGGACAATAGGTGGCTTCCTGCTTTTATTTCTGGCCTTTCCATTATTGGTTTTGATTAATGTTTCGTTTACCGAACTAAATTATTTAAGTTTTCCTGGACAAGGATTTACATTGAAATGGTATCAAAAGCTTTTTGAGGATATATCGTACGTAGAATCCTTCATATATAGTTTTAAACTATCGGGAGTTGCTACTCTAGGTGCGATATTAATTGGTATTCCAGCCTCATATGGTTTGGCAAGGAATAATTTTAAAGGCAAGGGGATTGTGATGAGTCTTATCTCATCCCCTCTCTTGCTCCCTCAAATCTTCTTAGGCTTGGCACTGCTTCAGTTTTTTTACTACTTTACTAATAGCCCACAGAATTTCTTTACCCTAGTGTTAGGTCATATCATTATTACATTGCCTTATGTGGTTCGGACGTGTGTGAATAGCTTCCTGGGGATAAGCCCATATATTGAAGAAGCAGGAAGGGATTTAGGTGCAGGTGCATTGAAAACCTTTTTCATCATTACATTGCCACAGATGAAATCTAGCATTATCGCAGGAACGCTGTTTTCCTTTGCCGTTTCATGGGTAAATGTTGAAGTTACGATCTTCTTGACCTCTGCCGATCAGATGGCACTTCCGGTAAAAATGTTCAATTATGTTCAATACAACATCGATCCAATGATAGCTGCTGTTTCAGCCGTAACGATTTATATTGCATTTTTCTTAATTCTTGTCATTGATATGTTAGTAGGTATTGAGAATGTTGCTTCAAAATAAAACATGAGACAAGGGGATGTGCCATGAAGAAGTTAAGTGTTTACACTATTTTGTTGGCAATAATTTTAGTAGTAGCTACCGGTTGCGGAAAGCCTGTTCAACCCAAAAGTGGGGCGACAGAAGCCAATTCAGATGTACAAGAACAAGAAATATCCATTGCCATTTTCGGTGGTGACTGGGGCGAAACTATCAAGAAGCATATCATTCAACCTTTTGAAAAAGAGACTGGTATCAAGGTGAAAATCATTGAAGGCAATTCAACGGCAACTTTTTCCCGTCTATTACAGGAAAAAGAGGCGCCTACCATTGATTTAGCCTTAATGGATTCCGGAATATCTGAACTAGCCCACGAAAAAGGAATTGTTGAAAATATTGAAAAAAGTAAACTCAAAGAAAACGCCGCCCTTCTGCCAGAAGCATATCAAGGTAATGGTGAAGAAGTATTTGGAGTTGCTCTAGGGTATTGGGGGCTAGGGATTGTTTATAACAAGGACGTAATTAAAAACCCACCAAAGTCGTGGAAAGACCTTTGGAAGGAAGAGTACAAAGGGAAAATAACGGTTCCTACACCTGCTACTACCGGAGGACTTCCTTTATTGGTACAAGTTTCTGAGCTTGAAAAAGAAGCAAAAGGAAAAGTAGAAAAAGGACTTGGGAAAATGAAGGAATTAGAAGTAGTAGCATACTTCGATGGTTCTGGAACGGCTACAAATCTATATCAAAGCGGGGAAGCATCAGTTGGAGCTCACTACGGAGGCCCTACATATGTTATGCAAGACCAAGGTCAACCGATTGAATTTGTAGTACCGAAAGAAGGCGTTTTAGGTGCAGGTAGCTTTTGGCATGTTGTGAAAGGCTCGAAAAAGTCTGAGCAGGTTTATTCCTTCTTAAATTATGCTACTACTAAGATTGCACAGGAAGGAATTGCGAGTGATTTATATTTGGCACCCGTTCATAAGGGTGTTGAATTAGATGAAAAAACCCTTGAAAGAATGCCATATGGTAAAAACGGCACCTTACAGGATTTGAACATGCCTGATTATAATCTTATAAACCAGCATCGAGATGAGTGGAACGAGTTATGGAACAGAGAAATCGGAAATTAAGGAGGTTTCAATCATGTCAGTGGTTCCGATTGTAGAAAACAATATAGCACATGTAGCCAAAGAAAAGGACAACATTATTGAGTTAAATAGCATCACGAAAAAATATAGTCAAGCAACTGCCGTAGACAACATTTCCATTAATATAAAGGAGGGTGAGTTCCTCTCGCTTCTTGGTCCAAGCGGATGTGGGAAAACCACTACCCTTAGAATGATTGGCGGTTTTGAGCTTCCAAATCAAGGCAGTATAAAGATCGATGGAAAAGAAGCCGGTAATTTGCCACCCAACCTACGTCCGGTTAATACGGTTTTTCAAAACTATGCTTTGTTTCCACATTTGAGCATTTACAATAATATTGCTTTTGGATTAAAGCAAAAAAAAATATCAAAGGTGCAAATTGCAAGGGATACAACCGAAATTGTCGAAATTATGGGGTTGCAGCAGCACAAGGATAAATATCCAAGGCAACTTTCAGGTGGTCAACAGCAAAGGGTTGCTCTCGCAAGAGCTCTGGTCAACAAGCCAAGAGTGCTCCTTCTAGATGAACCACTGGGAGCACTAGATTTAAAGCTAAGAAAAAAGATGCAGTTTGAATTAAAAAAACTTCATGAACAATTCGAAATCACGTTCATATATGTCACTCATGATCAAGAAGAAGCATTAATCATGTCCGATCGAATTGCTGTTATGAACCAAGGTAGAATCGAACAAATTGACACGCCTCAGCAAATCTATAACAATCCAAAGACTCTTTTTGTTGCCGACTTTATTGGGGAAACCAATGTAATAGATGTGGATTTATTAGAAAGCCAGAATAGAGAAAATCTATTAAATGAGTTTTCACAAGTTAGGAATTCAGGTAAAAAGCTTGTAATAAGACCTGAACACTTAAACATTACCCAAAGTCGCTTTCAGCCTAATAGAATTACGTTTGAGGCTAAATTAAAAAAGGTCCATTTTGTAGGTTCAAAAAGAGTGGTAGAGTGTGTATCAGGCTCTCAGGAGATTGTTGTAAACCTATCTGATGAGGAGCAAATGGATCATCTTGGTGAGAGTATTTGCTTGAGTGCTAGAAAAGACTTGGTGAAAATACTTTAATATGTTGGTAAGCTCTGTTAAGAGGAAACTTTACAGAGCTTTTTTTTATTCAAGTAACTGGACTACTTTATAAAAGGCCAGCAACAGAGGTTGAAATTGCCGATGATACAAGTTTCTTTAAGACCATTCATAAATCAAAAGGCGATGAATTTGATAATGTTCTTGTTGTGATCCCAACAATTAATGATAATAAGAGTTTGGAATTTTTACTTGCACCTAAATGAGTAAGGAAGATCATCGGGTTTATTATGTGGTGTTAAGTAGGGCGAAGAAGAAGCTATATATTAATGTAACGGAAATTTCGAGCAGAGTAATTCAGGAGTTAGAGCATTTAAATATAGACCATATTTATCTGTAACAGACGATTTATTTTAAAATAGGAGTTGGAATCAAGTGCTTTTCTGTGAGAGTATAAGGGAAATTTATATTCAAATATGTTGAATTTGGATTATAAAAACTCTTGATGAAATGGACCAAAGAGGGCCAATAGTCACCAAATGAGAAAATTATTTACTTTATCTGAATGCAAAAAGCTCCATAAAGTTTCAATCCTGAGGCGCCTTTTTCATAATCGAAAAAACTTATCATGCCTATTTTACTTTCCATCGCAAACATTCCCTTTTCGCCTTTAATTTATTAAGATAGGTAAATTATTCTGTCATAAGTTTAATCTTTTCTTTTATAGATATAGATCTGAAACTTAATTAATCTTTTCAATTTTAACTGGAAAATCATCATTGATACCTGCAAGCTTTTCTGTTCCAGATACAATTTTACCTAATTTAATAAGTCTATTTGAATAGCCAAAATCTTTATAAAATATGGCCAAATTTCCCCAAGGGGAAAAATAAGTGAAATCTCCAACTGAAGGCTCACTCCCTGATGGTGCATCTTCTGTAGATAATCTTTTTGGTAGAAGACTAATTTTTTCGGTTACTGCATGATCTTCTAATGTTAATGTTAATGGCAGTAATGTTAAAAAATCCCTACTCGTTGGATTATCATACATGTTCACAATTACTTCCTCGTTATTAAAAGTCAATTTTATCCTAACATCTTTTAAATTATCATTATCAATTGTAGAATCTTGACTATTCTCATTGCTTGAAGTATTACTCACAGTATCACCGCCATTAGTATTAGATCCATTATTGTCATTACTGCCGCAAGCAGCGAGAGCAAAGGTCATCGTCAAAATGAGGACCAGAGATACTTTTTTCATCTTGTTTTTCTCCTGTAAAATTATTTTATGTCGAATGAATGGAAATTTTCTCTTTTTGCCAGTAGTAGTTCAGCATGATTGGCTAATACGTTGATTTTCTATCCTTTTTAAGAGCATATTCAGCTACCTATTCCATTTGTTCATGTGAGGATACAACGTTTACTATATAAAATGCTTGATGAATCTCTTCTTAGATCTCTTGTAAACGGGATTCACGACGAGCTGCTAAAACAAATTTTACGCCTTTAGATGTATGTTCTCTAGCAGTCACTTCTCCAATTTACGGTTTATGTTATACATAAAGATTCTCCTTCATTCCTAATAAATAGGTAGAACCACATAAGTATTCAATATTTAATATTGATAAGAATAGGTTAATCGTTAAAGTCGTCTTTAAAGCAAGGAGTTTTTTTCATTTTTCTTTTAATATTATGAGTTGTGTTAAAGTTTACTTTAAGGCTTATATTAATGTTGAAGTGAACAATATCTATCTGATCAAAGTGAGGAAAGGAAGGGATATAGAAGAGGAGATAATCAACTTTAATTCTAATCTTAAAAATGATGCTTTTGAGATTGAACTGAACTAATAATAACGATGGAGGTTGTAATGGAATGGAATTTCATATAAAAGAGGCTGCTGCAAGGGTAGGTTTACCTACACATACACTTCGATATTATGAACAAGAGGGTCTTCTACCCTTTGTAAAAAGAGATGACAATGGAAATCGTATTTTTGAAGAGGCCGATTTAACGTGGTTAGAGTTTATTGTATGTTTACGGAAAACTGATATCGCTCTTTCGGAATTACGTAAGATAGTTGAGTTAACACAAGAAGGTGAGTGTACATTCGCTCTACGCAAACAGATATTTGAAAAACATAAAGAGAAAATGATGGAGAAACAAAGAGAATTGGATATAGCTTTTAAAAAAATTGAAACGAAAATAGAGTACTACGATAAATTAGAAAAGAAGTATCAAGAAGAAAAAGAAAGTGTGTCGCCTAAAGCTTAATTAAGAAATCACCAGGTCGTTTCTTTTAGCCAATGGACAAATTGCACTAAATTTTATGGCGTACTTTAGAGTGTAATGGGTATATTAATATGTATAAAACAGTAAAAATGCTTTTTTGGGGGGAATTGTAAGATCATTTCATTTATAGTATGGTTGTTCAAATACTAAGAATGGTATGGATCTGTAAAAACAATAATGTGAAATTAGAAGCTTTCCAATGGCAAAACAGTGTATGCTCATTTCTTAATGAGCATACACTGTTTTATTTATTGTTTATTTAGATAGTTGTTTTGTGGGACTATACATGTAATTTCTTAGTAAAATAAATACTACACTCAATATTAATGATAATAATCCCACTAATACGACGTATTGTGTACCCATTCCTGAAATAAATAATCCACCTACAGCAGTGCCAAATGTTGTTCCAAGGTTAACTGATGTTAAAAATAAGCCATTAGCGAAATCTGGAGCTTCGGGAGCTGAAGACATAATCCAATATTGATTAATATTAGTTCCTATACCAGCTAATATTCCCCATACTAAAGTAATGATAGCCATAGGTACAGTAAACTGTCCCATTAAGAATAATATGATGTAAACTATTCCTAATGCGAGTGGATAAGAAACAACAGATTTGATGGCATCTTTAGTAAGTAACTTCCCCGCTATAATGTTTCCAATAATACTTGCCCCACCAAATATGACTAACATAAAACTAATTGATTTCCCAGAGATATTCGTAACGGTTTTAAGATACTCAGCAAGATAACTATAAACCCCAAATACTGCTGAATTTAGGAAAATGACAGCAATAATAGCTAACCAAGTAATCGGCTTTTTTAATACGCTTAATTGAGATCCGTAAGAAAGTCTTTCCTTAACAGGCATTGAAGGGAAAAATACAAATGTAGCAATGAATGCTATAGCAGTCACAATAGCAAAGAATAACATCGCCATTTGAAACGAAACTGCACTAGCAAGAAAACTTGCGACTGGTACACCAAGTACCATACCTGCAGATACCCCTATAAGTACCTTAGCAACGGCTTTTGGAGATTCTTCCTTGTGAACCGAGTTAGCAGCCATTGTAAAAGCCGCTGAAAAATAAATTGGATGAAAAATGGCCGGAATAACACGAGCAATTATAGCGATGGTAAAGTTAGATGTGAATATGGAGACAATGTTACCCAGAACGAAAATACCAAGTACAAGTAACATTGCCCTCTTGCGATTTAGCCCAGAAAATAATAGCGGCATAGTAGGACCACATATTGAAACAGTAAGTGCAAAGAGACTCACCAACAACCCAGCCTTAGATACACTGATTCGAAAGTGGTCAGCAATGTAGGGTAATATCCCTATAACCCCCATTTCAGTATTTATGATGCCGAAAGCTCCTATGGCCAATATAAATATAAGTAAATTATTTCGTTTAGCTATCATAATTCCTCTCCCATTTTCATTTTAATGAGACCCTATATATATAACATGGTAAGTGTGCCCAGATTTTTATTTATATAATAAGAAAACCCTCAGAACACGATTTCAGGAAACAAAGTTGGGGTAGCCAATTCAATTGGCTACCCCAACTTTCATCAGGCCCTGTTTAAGATGCCAGAAGACATCTTTCCGAATTACAAGGTAGAAATGTCAATAACGAATCGATAACGCACATCACTACGGAGAATGCGCTCATACGCTTCATCTACTTGATCAGCACGGATTAATTCAATCATAGGAGCAATGCCATGTTGAACAGCAAAATCAAGCATTTCTTGTGTTTCACGAATGCCACCAACGAGTGAACCAGCAATGCTACGACGACCCATGATTAGAGAAAACACACTGTATTGATCTGGATCGGCTGGTGCACCAACATTGACAAGTGTTCCATCTACACGAAGCAAGGATAAATATTGATCAACATTCAGATTTGCCGACACAGTATTTAAGATGAGGTCAAAACGACCTGCTAATTCAGTGAATGCAGCAGAATCACTCGTTGCATAGTAATGGTCTGCGCCAAAACCTAGAGCTTCCTCTTTTTTATTTATAGAACGACTCAAGACCGTTACTTCAGCACCCATAGCATGTGCAAATTGGATCGCCACGTGTCCAAGACCTCCCATTCCCACAATGGCAACCTTCTTACCTGGACCAGCGTTCCAGTGTTTCAAAGGAGAGAATGTGGTGATACCTGCACATAAGAGTGGGCTTGCCACATCCATTTCCAGACCGTCTGGGATACGAACAACGAATCCTTCCTTTACGACGATTTTTTGGCTATATCCACCGTATGTTGGATTTCCATCATAGTCTAATGAGTTATATGTGTTGATAACGCCTTTTGTACAAAATTGCTCCTCACCACTTAGGCAGTATTCGCACTCTCCACAGGAGTTAACAAAACAACCAACGCCAACGCGATCACCAACCGCAAATTTTGTAACGGCTGAACCTACTGCTGCTACGACTCCTGCAATTTCGTGACCAGGAACCATTGGGAAGATCCCACCGCCCCATTCATCAAATGCACTGTGAATGTCAGAGTGGCAGATACCACTAAATTTAATATCGATTAAGACGTCATCTGTTCGTAATTCTCTACGCTCAATAGTAGTATGTTCAAATTTCGCCTTTGCACGTGGAGCACTTAGAACACGTGTCGAATTCATGTTGTTATGATTATTACACATAAAATAAAACACAATCCTTTCCTAATAAAAATATTAAGTTCACTGAGTAAACTCATAATTCTTAATGTATTTAATCAGTGACAAGACTAGCTTAATCCTTAAAGTGTACTTTAAAGCAAGGGATTTTCTTAAAATTTTTTTGTCTTTTTTCTTAACATATTTTTACTAAATAATACAAATCTAAATTATCAACGATTTGATCTAGTGAAGATGAAAAATTCACTTAATTTTACCGGCTGCTTTAATGCAAACTTTAAAGCCTATAATCATGATATAGAATTCTATTTGGTTTTTATCAGCCTCTTTTTAGTTGACTTAAAGTCGACTTTAAATTGTAAGGTTATTTCAAAAGATGTGATGAATTAATTATGAATACAATTATTCAACAATGGAACAATCAAGAGAAAACTGAAAAATTAGGTGTTTCACCTGAAGATATTAAGCCAAATGCAGCAGTTCTATTTTATGGTGCCGTAAAGAACTCCAAGAGTGCAGAGAGAAGATGTTTATGTTCCACCGACGTTTGGAGAAATTGCGGGAGAAAAAGCTCTTCAATTGGAAGTGGTCGATTATATTGACCGCATACCCATGGCGCGGCCAAGCATTACGCGAATATTTGGCTCGAGAAGAGTGGTCTTAATTACACGAATATTAGTCCAGGGGGATTGACCAATGATCCTGGAACTGGGAAGGTAAAAGTGGCAGTTGACCTTGCTTACGGGCAAATTTCTCCTGAAGACGTTGCATCAGCTATTATTTCTGCACTGGAGAATGATCGTACGAATGAAGTATGAAGTTTTTGTATTCCCACTGCCACATAAATTGAATAAAGCATCGAGTCTATAGATTCGATGCTTTATTTTTATAATTTATTAAACCATTCATCATCGACAGGTTCCAACCATTCTGTTTCTCCCGGCGTCATTGCTAAGTGTACAAACCAGCTGTCTTTTGTCGCACCGTGCCAGTGTTTTACATGCGGCGGAATGTTTACTACATCGCCTTTTTTGAGTAATTGAGCTGGTTTGTCTTCTTCTTGAAACCAACCCTCACCACCTGTCACTAACAAAACTTGTCCAACTTTATGAGAGTGCCAGTTATTGCGAGCTCCTGGTGAAAAGGTTACATTCCCGATTGATGCATTGAGTGGCTTCTCATCGGTAAATACCATTTGTAAGTAAGCGTCTCCTATAAAGTTTGCTTCAACTTTTTCGCCCAATGGAAAGATTGTGCTATTACTTAATTCTTCGTGTTCCATATTTAATCCCTACTTTCTTTTAATCGTTATAAATTTCTTTTGCAATGTTAAATGCTGACCAAGCTTTAGGCCATCCTGCATAGAACGAAAGATGAGTGATGACTTCCGCAATTTCTTCTCTCGTCACTCCGTTTGCTTTCGCTTTTTGAAGGTGTGGCGTCAATTGTTCAAAGTTTCCTCCAGCAATTAATGCAGAAACCGTAATCATACTGCGGTCGCGTGGAGATAGTTCTTTCTCGCGTGACCAAACTTCACCGAATAAAACGTCATCGTTAAGTTCAGCAAATTTGGGAGCGAATTCTCCCAACAAGTCTCGTCCAGCTGTTTGTTTTTCTGCCATGTTTAATCACTCCATTCATTCATTTTTTATTCATTACATGGTGTAGTATAGGGCTTAAAGTAAACTTTAAGTCAACAAAAATAATTAGTTTTTTTATACATCCTAAGAAATTGCAGCTTGACGTAATGTTAGTTTTAAATGATAAGTTCGGTACTTATTAGCGAGTGAGGTGAAAAAAATGAATATTGCACCAGAAGCAAGGCAATTTACCCTAACACCAGCAACACTCAGATATTACGAACGCGTAGGTTTGATTCCACCGATCCACTGAAGGAAAGTAGCGATATTTTATCAGTGATAGTATTTTCAAGTGGAAGTATCTTTTATGGTATTGCGAAAACATCGTAAAAAACAGTACGTTACTCGTTATGCAATTGAAGCAGCTATCTCGGCGTTTAGAGAAGGTGAACCTAGCATCAGAAAAAAGATGTCGTACTACATTATCATATGAAGATCACCTACTGCGGTAAAATTATTTGAAACTATTTTCATTTTTTGACGTATTACTATCAGGGATCATTTAGAAATCTCATGAAATACGCATAGATTTCTTGTCATTTCTTATTAGGCCCATATAACCTACATATTCTTAAGACGGTTTGAGATAATCTCGAAAGGAAGAGGAAGCATGTTCAAAAAAATTTTAGCAAGTTTAGGAAAAGGAGCCGCAACTGTAGATTTACAATGTGGTAATCGTAATTATCAAGCGGGAGAAAGCATACAAGGGGAGGTTGTCATTCAAGGTGGTGAGGTGAAACAGAAAATTAATCAATTGACTGTCCGGTTTATGATGAATGTGGTATTAAAACAAGGAAGCGTTTCTAAGGAAGTTGCCCAAATACCATTAGTTAATCGAGATTGTATTCACCCCAAAGAACGTAAGGTCATTCCTTTTCATTATGTCCTACCTATGAATATACCTATTTCAAGGGGAACTGTCTCATACTATCTGGATACACATCTTGATATTGAGGGAGGGGTTGACCGCAAAGATGTAGACCGGCTAGTCATCCAATCTCAGAAATCTATCCAATCCATTTTTAATGCAATGGATCAATTAGGTTTTCGCGAGACAGCCGACTCGGGTAAACTCGACCAATATGGACAGGAATTTGCTTTTTTCCCCACTCAACAATTCATGGGACAGGTAAATGAAGTTGAAATGCGGTTTGCCAATGAAGAATCAGGGATCCGGGTCTGGATGGAAGTTGACTGTAAAAGCGGCTACAAGGAAATTGAAGCAAAACGTGAGTTTCATTTAAATCAAAGTGTTCTTGAGCATGAAGCCGGACTTGAAAAACTACTTGTAAAATATATATCGGAAGCTATTGATCAGCCTTATGCTTTTACACAGCCGTTCTCTTATTCCACCAACCATCATCATGGTCGCGCTTCCCAATTAGGAAACGCTATACCTGGAATGGTTGGTGGATTAGCAGTGGGTGTTTTAGGGTCAATGTTATTTACTGAGATGATGGATGGATTTGATGTTGAGGAAATGTTTGAAGAAGCAACAGAAGATCTTGATGGAGGTTTTGATTCATTTTTTGATAATGGGGATGGGGAATCCTAATTAAGCCATTAGATTGTCCTGTGTTAGCCCAATATAATTAGTGAGAGTTAAGACTTGGTGAAAATACTTTAATATGTTGGTAAGCTCTGTTAAGAGGAAACTTTACAGAGCTTTTTTTTATTCAAGTAACTGGACAGCGGCTCAAACTCTTCACCGAAGTTAAGCAATCATTTCATGTTTCCTATAGAACAGTTCAGTAAAAACGAAGTCATATCTAGCCAATTGTGATATTTAAGGTCTAATGATAGGGGAAAGATATTTTGTAACGGATTAGGTGAAGCTAATCATGAAGCTAATCATGAAGCTAATCATTTTATGTGGATAATAATGTTCAAACAAAATCTTAACTTTAAAAAAAGAGCTTGAATTCCTTATATAGTAAGGAATTGGAGACAATATAAAAGATTGACTTTTAAAAGAGAAAAGTCTAAGCAAATTATTTTAGAATAAACCATAGTCTTAACACCCTTCGGGAATGTTAGGGTTATTTTGGTTATTTTGTATTTTCTGCACACTTTATGCATAAATTTGTAATCATATTGTAAAATTAGGTAAATATGTGTGTCACTTAAAGATGATAAAATTATAAAAAAAGAGATTTTATCGGGGGAGAAAATGAAAAAAATTATAGCATCTTTTGTAGTTTCTGGATTGTTACTATCAAATCCGTTGGTTAGTAATGCTGCATTGGGCGATCGTACATTAAAAAGTGGAATGACTCATACAGAAGTAAAACAATTACAAGAGGTATTAAAGAAAAAAGAATATTTTAAGAGTAATAATACAACTACATATTTTGGGACCGTTACTAAAAGTGCAGTCGTAAAGTTCCAAAAAAGTAAAGGCTTAAAAGCTGACGGTATTGTAGGTTCGAATACATATAAAGCATTGGGTGTAAAAAAGCAGACATCCAACGTAGCTAATATAAATAAAACAAGCAATAAACCTTCTGCGATAGTGACTGAAGCAAAAAAACATTTGAATGTACGGTATGTATGGGGTGGAACTACACGAAAAGGTTTTGATTGCAGCGGATTCCTAAAATACGTTTTCGAAAAAGGTGCAGATGTTACTTTACCAAGAACGGTATCGGAAATTTATAAAAAGGGGACAAAGGTGTCCAAACCACAAGTTGGAGATTTGGTCTTTTATGAAACCTATAAACCTGGTGCCTCGCATGCTGGTATTTATATCGGTGGTAATCAATTCATACACAGCTCCTCATCAAATGGTGTAAGCATTTCCTCCATGGATAATAGTTATTGGAAGAAAAGATATATAGGAGCAAAAAGAATGTAATCGAGAAAGTTGCCAGTTCTTTTTTTAGAGACTGGCTTTTATAGTTCTACCAATAGGTTATACTAAGAAGCCCTCTGATTCAGGAGACCTTTTGATCAATCTTTATTTCAAAGCTACTAATAAATTTTTTTGTAAAAAAATGAGATGGTTCTACTGTAGAACCATCTCATTAACATCTATTCTATAAATTTTAACAATCTTAATGCATTTAAAATAACAATTAAATAGCTCCTGAATATATTATTGTTATTGTATATTTTTATACTCTCCACAAAATCTGGAAAGATTCTAATATTGTTTGGTTAATGGAATCCTTTTCTAAATAACAGTAAAACATCTTCAAAAAACGGGTGGCGTTTCTTAAATGTAAGAAGGATCGCTTTTTGTAATCCCAACTAAACCAAGTGCCATTGAATTTGGAAATATAGATATAAAGGTTCTTTATGAAAGCGACAACGAATTTATTTTATGGAGCTATCGGGGCAGGATAGTCCAAGAGTGCGGTTTGATCTTTGTTCAACAATTGGGCCATATTGTTTAGTAAGAAAAATGAAGGTTGTGAAGAAACGTACTTAAACGAAGCAGTTTAGTTAAAGAAAGCCTATCTAATCATTCATATTTAGGTGATTTGCTAATCCTTAAGATGAATTTATTAAAATTTTATAAAAAAATCTACATATTGCTTTTTTTATATAAAAAAATATATAATTGAATGGAATTTAATAAATGAGGTAATTAGACATGGAAGAAATTAAGAAAGTATTAGAGAGTTATATCCCTATAGCAAAATCTACTGCAAAAATGTTTGGACCAAACTGTGAAGTCGTTATTCATGATTTGACGAACCCTCAAGCATCTGTAATGTTTACAGTAAATAACCATGTTACAGGAAGAGAAATCGGTCAATCATTTGATCACCTAGTGAAGACTGTATTACAATCAGAAGATTTTAAAGATGATTATCTTGCAGGTTATACATTTGTAACAGAAGATAAGCGTACTATTCGTTCTTCGACTTCATTAATACGTGATTCTAAGCAAAAAGTGATTGGTGCTTTCTGCATAAATTTTGATGTTGAAGCACTGAATCAAATGCAACAATTTATGAATACTTTTCTTGCTACACAAGTTGAAGTTCAAGAGAATGAAACAAAATCAGATGATGATATTGAAAATGTTGAAGGAATAGTGGATCAATTGATTCAACAAATCATTCAAAACAGTGTTCATCCAGTCATGAAACGCCATGAGAAGATTGAATTAATAAGATTTATGGACGAAAAAGGCATTTTTTTAATGAAAGGATCTGTTGAGAAGGTCGCATCTTTGTTAGGCATTTCCAAAGTAACAGTTTATAGTTATTTGGATGAAATCAAAAATAAATCAAGTTAAGGAGAATCAAATGAAAAGCATCTTTGAAGTAGGAAATTTAAAATCAAATGGACACTATGCATTAGCAACAGTTCATCAGAACACTGTCTATGTATCAGGGCAATTTGCCATTAATCCAGAAACCTGTGAAAAGAAATTTGGCACCATCGAAGAAGAAACATTACAAGCACTTAAGAATGTGGAAATGATTGTAGAAGCAGCTGGAAGTAAAAAAGAGCAGATTTTGCGTATGACATTATATATTCCGGATGTGAAATTATGGGATAAAGTAGATGCTGTTTATAAGGAATTTTTCGGTGAACATAAACCAGCTCGTACCGTTGTACCAACTAATGAATTACATTTTGGATTCAAAATTGAAATTGATGCCATTGCATATATTTAGTTATATTTTTTTATCTGTTTTATATAAAAAAGTCTAATTTATATAAAAAATTATTCGAAAGGATTGATAAATGATGAAACAATTTATTTGTAACAGTTGTGGCAAAAAGCATGATATTACACCAACTCTATGGAAATGTGAATGTGGCGGAGTATTAAACATAGTAAAAGATACCCCAAAAGTTGATATTGCAGCTTGGAATAACTATCCAAACTCATTATGGCGTTATTTTGAAACCATGCCATTCGCAAAAGATTCTAAGACATGGGAATCCGTGACAATGGGTGAAGGTCAATCACCTTTAATCGTTCTAGATCCTATGGAGCCAAATACGTATGTAAAAGTTGATTATATGATGCCTACATTATCCTTTAAAGATCGAGGAGCCGTTGTTTTGATGACAAAGGCAAAAGAATTAGGGGTATCAAAAGTAATTGCTGATAGTAGTGGTAATGCAGGAACGGCGATTGCAGCTTATGCAGCACGTTGTAATATTGCCTGTGATATATATCTAAGTGATGAAACTTCACCGAAAAAGATCGCTCAAATAAAAGCCCATGGAGCAACGATTAAAGAGATTCGTGGTACACGAGAGGACATTGCAGCTGCGGCACAAAAAGCAGTAGACGAAGAAAAAGTTTTTTACGCAAGTCATGTGTATAATCCTTATTTTTATGAAGGAACGAAAACATATGCCTATGAAATTTATGAACAATTAAATGGTGTGCCTGATGCTTTATTTATTCCGGTTGGAAACGGTACGCTTCTCCTAGGTGCGTACTATGGCTTTAAAGAGTTATTGGAAAATGGATTAATTGATAAAATACCGAAAATCGTTGCCATTCAAGCGGAGAACTGTGCGCCTCTTGTGAAAGCTTACCAAACAGGGGAGGAATCAGCACAACCTGTTACGAATAGAGGTACTTTAGCGGAAGGGATAGCTATTGCTGCACCAGCGCGTTCCAAACAAATTTTAGAAGCTGTACGTAATACCAATGGTACGTTTATTGATATTGAAGAAGATGAGATTCTGAGTGCACGCGCTAAGCTTAGTGAGAAAGGATTTTATGTGGAAGTGACATCAGCAGTAAACTATGCTGGATACATCAAGTATAAAAAGGCACCCGAAGAAAAAATAATCATACCTCTTTGTGGTGCAGGTATTAAATCAAAATAAACCCAGAAGGCCAGCTAGGTGAAAAAAGATGTAGGAGAGATAACATGAGAAACAAGTCAACGATAAAAATTATTGCAACTGGTGGAACAATTGCAGGGGCTGGTACTTCAAGTACAATGACTACGGGCTTTTTATTGCATATTAATCTCCCTATATTTGGACGGATTTTATCATCAGACTGAAAATCCCACTCTTCACCGTAGTAAAGCAATCATTTTATGCTTTCTAATATCAGTTCAGTAAAAACGAAGTCATATCTAGCCGATTGTGATATTTAAGGTATAATGATAGGGGAAAGATATTTTGTAACGGATTAGGTGAAGATGATCATGAAGCTAATCATTATATGTGGATAATTAGAGTCTAGAAAAGAAAAAAACATGTAGGTAACCTACTTAATCCTTGATAAATAAGGTTATTATTATGATATTGATGATTGACTTTTAACTTTCAATAGTCAAGGAAACGAAAGGGTATTTGGGTTTTGTAAGAGACAGTCAAAAACAATTTATATATGAATTTTATTTAAGGTCTACCATAAATGAAATATTAGTTTTTTTCTAACGTAGATGTTACCAAACATTGGTATAAAACAAAAAAGAAAAACATTGATATTTGCAAGTTCTTTGAATCGAATGAAATTCCACATATAACCATAGGTCCAGAAGGTCAATGGCTAAATATAGATGAATACTAATAAACGTACTTGCTTCAACTAAGGGGGCCTTTAAAAATCTACTAATCTAGTATAATTGTTCTTTATTTGTCTATACTGTCTAATAAGATTATGGTATAGATGGGAGAGAAACAGGTATGAACTTAACTGAAGTATGGAGTTTATATAAAGCAGATAAGCAAATCCAAGGTTATTCTCCACAAACATTAAAGTCATATTACGTTCAATTTAACTTGTTGGTGAAGAGTTTTGGAAATATATCCATTCGAGAATTTTCAACTAATTCTCTTAAAGTTTACCTGGGAAAAGCAGCTGAAAAGCTTAAGCCATCCAGTCTTGGTCACAGAATTCGTTTTATTAAATCTTTATTTAGATGGGCACAAGATGAAAATATAATTAATGGAAATCCTGCTTCAAAAATCAAGGAACCAAAACCCGAAATAAGGGTTCCAAAATACCTGTCTGAAGAGGAAATTGAACATTTGCGGGAAGCTTGTCATACAACATTCGAAAATGCTTTATTTGAGTTTATGTACTCAACAAGATGCAGAATTGGTGAAGCAATAACACTAAAGAGGACTTCAATCAATTTTTCTAATCAATCAGCAATCGTATTAGGTAAAGGAAATAAAGAACGAGAAGTATATTTCAATACTCGTTGTGAAATATGGTTGAAGCGTTATTTAAGTGAGCGAAAAGATCATGAGGAAGCACTTTTTGTGACAACACGCGCACCCCATCGAATGAGTATTTCTCAAGCGAGAAACGTTATAAAACTGATAGCAAAGAGAACGGACATTAAAAAGAGCATTCATCCCCACCAGCTTAGACATAGTTACGCTACAAAATTATTGAATAATGGAGCGCCTCTAGAAGTGATTCAAAATTTAATGGGTCATGAAAAAAGTGAAACCACAAAAATGTATGCATATCTAAGTGGTGCAATGCGGAGAGACTTGTATAGAAAGTATTTTTAAGGGGCCGAGGGTCCTTTTTATTTTGTTATTAATAAACTATCGGGGCAGGTTAGTTGCATAAGGCATACGTTAGAGTAGTGCAAAGCTACTCTTAAAAAAACTGTGTCATTTACCTATGTGGAACATAACTTAAATGTAAGTAACCCCTTAAAACTTATTAGGAGTAATTGTATGTCTCCTTTTATTGGCGATTGCGGGGATTTTTGGCCGGGGTTTTTTATTAAAAATGACTATACCTATTCAAGGTAAGCAATATTGCAAGAAAATGTATTACCACAAACCCTTGAACATAAGTTTTAAATTGAACTTTTCTAACATTGTCGAATGAGGGGGGCAATTGTATGAATAATACCTATTCAAAGTCAGAACAAAATGAACAATCGCCAATAAGTCCTAGTCTCAGACTTGGGCTAACAGCTGCTATTCTTACCACTATTGCAGACGGTATTGCAGCCATAGCAGTTTTAACTGCTATGGATGAGGTAATCATTGAAACAGAAAAAGAAAAACAAGATCAAAAAGAATTAGATGAGAAGCTTGAAAAAATGCAACAGCAAATTGACAAATTAACAAATGTATTAACAAAAAGAGGGATGAGAACAAAGTAAATTATCATTGTGTATATTCTTCTTCAGATGGTTTTTTTGTTGTGCAGGATGAATACAAAAGAATATTATGTATACCATAAGTTTACACCTTGTTTTTGAATGCGATACATTGAAAAGCCCTTACTCGATTTGAGTAGGGGCTATTTTTTTGTTGAAGTTCGTAAAGGTGTTGTTGAATTTCTTAATGAACTCCCTCAGTTTAATAGATAATGCTCACGAATACTCGCTTATTCGCAGGATTTCAAACCACATGGTATAGGTTGCTATAGATGAACGCAAGAGATAGGACCGTTTTGATAAGATGAGGGCAGATTGAAATAGGGGATCTGTTGAAAATCCCATATTATTACATATACTGCACGCATTCTCCACGCTGCCCCTGGAGGCTTTCCCTCCCATGTCTCAACGGGTCATAATCCTATGCCCTTTCATTCCTTCGTCATGCCTATCCAAGGGGTGAAGGCCGGTTTTGCTAACGGAACGGGTCATTGCCCTTTTGTTCATTACATCCAGTACTTCGTGCTTTCTTTGAAATCCTACGAATAAGCCAACTTTCGTTAAATAACAATGTGAATGTAAATTTACGCTGCTAGTTGTTCAAATGGGAAGATCATTTCCGGTTTATAGGCAGAGCCATTACGAGCTATACCTACTAGGACACGGGCGAGTTTTCCACAAAGTTTCATGATGGATTTCATTTTCTTAATCTTCTTCACTTTAACATTATTCGAGTGTAGGGCTTTAAACTCAGGGTTATTCATCACTAGACTCATGGTCGCAAGGAAGAGGTAACGCCGCAGGCGTGATCTTCCACGTTTGGAAAGAACAATTTGGCCTTTCCACTTCCCAGAGCTTGCTTCAGCGAGATGCAATCCTGCATGACGAAGGAGCGCATTCCCGTGAGCGAACCCACTCAGATCTCCAGCTTCTCCTAAGATTCCCGCTAGTGAAATCTCGCTGATTCCTTTAATGGCAAGTATTTGCTTAACGAATGGAATCTGTTCCAAGACGTTTGTGACTTCTTGCGTCACTCTTTCGAGTTGGGATGAAGCGAGATCATATTCCTCTAATAATTGTCCCAAGTGAAGTTTATACGCATCAAGGGCTTGTTTCGTACCAATTGAACGCTTGGCCAATACAAGCAGGGAACGGGCTTTTTTATGCCCGGAATGTCGCTTCATACATGATTTCCAACCGGTTACGATATCTTGAGGCTGTAAGGAACATAATTCAGCTGGGGTAGGAAAGAGGCGTAGGGTTGCGATTGCCCCTTTACATGATACGTCTTTAAACACTTGCCGGAGCTCGGGAAAGACCACATCCACCCATCGATTAATTTGGTTGATGGAGCTAACATGACGCTTAACGATCACATCTCGGTTAGCCATAAGGACACGAAGTTTTTCAAATGATTCTGAAGTGGAACGAACGAAGGCATAGTAGCCATTCTTCACCATATCAGCGATGACAAGGGCATCTTTTTTATCACTTTTGGATTGCGTATTATCACGATTTTCTTTGTTTCTTTTGACATGGTGAGGATTGACGGTGACGACATCCATGTTTTGTTTGACTAGCCACTTTGAAAGGTTTATCCAATAATGTCCGGTAGGTTCCATTCCGACTATCGTTGTGTCTAGGTTTTTCATTTGTTTTAGTTCCTGGATCCAGTTTAGTAATCGAGTAAAACCCTCTTCGTTATTTTCAAAAGACAAGGGTTTCCCGACCACAATGCCCCGAAAGTTTACAGCACGGGCCACGTGTAAGTGTTGGGCAATATCCACACCAACAACTAGATGTTGATCCGTAATTCTCTCAATTAGTTGATTTTGTTTGTTTTGCATTTTAAAATTCATAGTAGGGCTTCCTCCTTAAGACTTTGAGTTAGATTGGTCTCTATACTCGTATCTTACTGAGGGGCTCTATTTTTTTCAAACCTGATATTTAACGATCTACAGGAATGCTAACGGGTGCGTTCGTATTATAAGGTTAGCCAGTTTTTACTGGTTGACCTTTTTTTAATAGAATCTATTATATCAGTAGCCAGGGTAGAACGTACGGGTGCGTGGGACTTGATCCCGTGAACTAAACTGTTCGCCCCCTACTTGTAGAAACATGTTTGAGGCTGGTTGGGACGTAGATCTCGTATAACAAGCGAAGCTATGACACTACATGGAGGACTAGGGGTACTGGTTAGTAAGTAGAGGAGGAAAAAACGATGAATCCAGTTGTTGGTCTGGATGTGGCAAAAGGAGAGAGTCAAGTTCAGGCATTCTTAGATCAATCTAAACCGTATGGGAAGAGCTTTTCAATGAAGCATATCAAAGAGGAGTTAGAGCATTTTTTAGAATTTCTAAAAGAAATTGAAGAGGTGACAGGGCAGATGCCTATGGTCATTTTAGAATCTACAGGGCATTACCATTCTCCCGTTATTCAATACCTGGAGGAACAAGGGATTCTATATATCTTACTAAATCCGATTATTTCTTATCAGGCAAAGAAGTCCAGTTTACGGAAGGTGAAAACAGACGCTATCGATGCGTACCAGTTGTGTGTGCTGTATTACAAAGAGGATTTAGAACCTCATAAAATTAGAGGAATTCAGCTATTAGACCTTCGGAATTTGTCCAGACAACAGGAAATCGTAACGAATATGTATGTGGAAGCTAAACTTCAGTTTCACACCATTTTAGATCAAGTGTTTCCTGAATACCGGAAGGTTTTTGGGGATCTATATTCGAAGGTTTCTTTATTGATGTTAAAGGAATATCCTACTTCAGAGGCGGTATTAACAGCCGGAGAAAGTAGACTAGCAGAGAGTGTTATAGAGTTCTGTTCTAGCCGATCGAGTGAATGGGCATGGGAAAAAGCAAAAAAAATAATGGATTCCGCATCTAGAAATCCATTTCAAAAAAGCGTGTATGAAAGTCACGTAATCAATCTTCGTATGTATATTGAGTTGCTTTTTCATTACCAGGGACACCTTTCCGATTTGGAAGATCGTATAGTGGCCCTGGCAAATGAACTGGAAGAATATAAGATCATCCAATCGATTCCGGGTATCGGAGAAAAAATCGCAGCCACGATTATCTCTGAAATCGGTGAAATCGATCGGTTTAATCATCCGAAAAAACTGGTTGCCTTCGCTGGAGTAGATCCAAGTGTTCACTCATCGGGTAAGTTTACGGCAACCATTAATCGTATGACAAAAAGAGGTTCGAGCAGACTACTTCATTCTCTGTATCTTGCCGTACTATGCGGCATAAGAAGTTCAAGGAACAAAAAGCTTAAAGCATTCTATGATAAGAAAAAATCAGAAGGAAAACCTGCCAAAGTGTCAATCGTTGCTTGTATGAATAAGTTGCTTCATTGGATTTATGCTTTATTAAAGAGAAAAGAAACGTTCCTAGATTTAGCCTAATTAACGGTTTTATGAAACAGAGAAAAATCCTTCCAAAAGGGTTTTGGAGGGTTATTTGTCATGAACAAAAATAGTATATCATAAGGGAAATGAAAATTTTAGAGAAAGATATTGACATCCTATTAGCTGGTTTAGCTGAAGATCGGAGCTGTCTTTAAGGCAGCTTTTTCTTTATTCAACTGATATGAACGAAACTGTAAACCCACCACACCCAAACGAAATTCTTATAGGTTGTGACAATAGATCTGGATAATTCCGTGATATATAAGATGAACCATATCAAGATTATAGTTAAGAATCAGTATAGAAGATATCCAATTCGAATCTAGACATGCGATGCCGTCACAGGCCCTTGTACGTGTTATGTAAAATCATAAAAAGCCCATCTATATAAAGATGAGCCATTAAATCAAAGAGCAAAACTAATTACTTTCTCTCTGTATTATTTTTTAACTTGGTTTTGAGGTTGCTTATGATCATTAATTTCTTTCTTTAATTGATCTGGATTTTTACCATCTAGTTTAATACCAAGTTTTTTAGCTTGGCTTTGAAGGTCTTTGCAATCATTAATTTCTTTCTTTAATTGATTCGGATTTTTACCATCTGGTTTAATACAAAGTTTTTTAGCTTGGCTTTGAAGATCTTTGCCCTTATTAATTTCTTTCTTTAATTGATCCGGATTTTTACCATCTGGTTTAATACCAAGTTTTTTAGCTTGGCTTTGAAGATCTTTGCCCTTATTAATTTCTTTCTTTAATTGATCCGGATTTTTACCATCTGGTTTAATACCAAGTTTTTTAGCTTGGCTTTGTAGATCTTTGCCCTTGTTAATTTCTTTCTTTAATTGATCCGGATTTTTACCATCTGGTTTAATACCAAGTTTTTTAGCCTGGCTTTGAAGGTCTTTGCAATCATTAATTTCTTTCTTTAACTGATCTACAGTTTTCCCTTCTATTTTAATGCTAAATCCTTTTGCTTGGCTCTGAAGTTTTTTGAGTTCTGAATTTTGTTTAGAAGATACTTGGTGTGAAACGGATGTTTCCACTTGCGTCTTCGAAGCTGTATTATGGATATCATTGCTTGCAGCAAACGTCGTAGAAGCTGCCCCTAGAATATTAACTCCTAATGCTCCTGCCATCACATAACCAAATAATTTTTTCTTCATAATAAATTCCTCCTAAAAAGTTTGTTTTTAATTAAGTTATCTATTTATTGTTCTCGTTTTTAAATCTGTCGGCTTAACAACTAAACTGTTTCTTTTAATACGGAAGACAATTTCCCTCCAAATTACCTCTATATTTACATAATCACTTTGCTCCTTTCTGCTTCATTGAAACCAGTATCCCGAAAGAAGCTTAATTTTTCCTTAAGGGTTGTTTTCATTAAAGACCGAGAAGAAGTTTCAAAGGAATATTATAGTCACCACGATAAAAAAGATAATATATTTGAAAGAGTAAATATTCAGGTGAATTGGTTAAGTGAAATGGGTTTTAACCATACAGATTGCTATTTTAAGTGGATGGAACTTGCTGTTTTTGGTGGAGTTAAATTGAAAACATATATATTTTTTTACAAATAGGTACATTGCAATCAAAAGGGTACTTATTTACTAACGGGTGCTTAATTGAAGATTCGGATGCCATCTGGGAGCTTCTTTTGTTTATACAACTAACGGGGCAGGATAGTTCACTAAGCAAAATATTAAAAATTTCCCGAAATTACATAAAAAGGTACAATTATTTAAAAAAGTGAAAGATAGATGAGGGATTTGTTATGAAAATTAGTCAAACTAGGAATTTCAATCTGGTCGCTAAATTAAATAAATATGTGCACGATTTACATTCAAATTTATATCCTAAATACTTTAAGGAATATA
The DNA here is from genome assembly GCF_002243645.1 of Peribacillus simplex NBRC 15720 = DSM 1321. Lineage (NCBI taxonomy): Bacteria > Bacillati > Bacillota > Bacilli > Caryophanales > Bacillaceae > Peribacillus > Peribacillus simplex. The sequence continues at coordinate 4,882,228 of NZ_CP017704.1, forward strand.
ACTATGAAAATGTGAAGGGAGTTTTCAAAAGTCTGGTTCATAACGAAAGTTTCATTTTCCTTTTGTTAGAAGATAACGAAGAAGCACTTGGCTATGCTTGGATAGAGATAAGAGAATATCCGGAAAATGCGTTAAAAAAAGGATATAAGTCTGTTTATGTACACCAGATTAGCATTGTAGAAACAAAGAGGAATAAGGGTTATGGTTCAAGTCTTATGGAATGTATATATGAAATTGCAAAAGATCGAGGAATAGATTTAATAGAATTAGATTATTGGTTTGAGAACAGTGTTGCAAAGGACTTCTATAAAAAGCAAAATTTTATAAAGTACAGAGAATTTGTTTATAAAGAACTGTAATTCTTTATGAACTAACGGGTGCTTTACTTCATTACCAGGAGCTGATCAGCAGCTCCTTTTCTTATGCAACTATAGGGGCAGTGAAGGATCGCTTTTTCTTATGGAACTATCGGGGCAGGTTAGTGGAATAAAAAGTGAATTAATCCATTATTATCTGTATTATGTTAACTGCATAAATCAGTTGTACAGAGATAATAAAGTTGTTTAATTTGCAATTATTTTGCGGTAATGAAATTAAATATCAAATAAAGGAAATATCTTCTTGAAAGTCGAATATTAGCCTAGAACCATAATTAACTATTCCGATGAGGAGGATTCTTGTGCGTCCACGACCATTATCTATTGAAAATCCAGAGTATGATAGGTATGTTAGTCTTGTGCCGGATGGAGATATTGAAGAAATACTTAGTAAGCAACGAACTAAGACCATTACCCTCTTGAGCAGCATATCAGAGGAGTCAGCAAGGAAGGCGTACGCACCAGGGAAATGGACTTTAAAAGAAGTGATTGGGCATATGGCCGACGTGGAACGTGTGATGTCGTATCGAATGCTTGCCATTGCACGAAATGAAAGTGCACCACTCCCAGCAATGGATCAGGATCAATACGTTTCTGCGGCAAACTTCAACAAATTATCCTGGGAGCAGCTACTAGCTGGTTTAGACACGGTACGCTCCAACACGTTAAGTCTTATTTCAACCATTGATGATGCAGCGTGGGATCGTAATGGAACTGTAATGGACAGCCCAGTTTCGATAGGTACCTTTGCATATGGCATTGTCGGGCACGAGTTACACCATATGAAAGTGATTAGTGATAAATACTTATAAGTCTTTTTCTATTAATGAAAAAACCTAATTTCTCATTTAATGCTGAGAAATTAGGTTTTTTAATATTGAAACTTCCTTAACGTTGTAAATCCGCATTTTCCTGACGCTACTGTACAGAGATAATAAAGTTGTTTAATTTACAATAAAGTCATTAAAAAATAATAATGTTGTTTAAAAATCCTTATGTCACTAACGGGCCAGGATAGCATTCCTGTAGTTCGTTATTTTTCAGCTTTGAAAAAAATAGGGCTCCTCAGTAAGATATGAGTAAGACACCACTCTAACTCAAAACTTTAGGAGGAACCCTAATATGAAGTTTAAAATGCAAGATAAACAAAATCAACTAATAGAAAGAATTTCCGATAAACACCTTGTTGTTGGAGTGGATATTGCCCAACAATTACATGTGGCTAGAGCAGTGAATTTCCGTGGAATTGTAGTCGGAGATCCACTTGCATTTGAAAATAATGAAGATGGATTTGCTAGTTTATTAAAATGGATGGATAAGCTTCAAAGATTAAATAAACTGGATGCAGCCATCGTGGGAATGGAACCTACAGGCCATTACTGGATTAATCTTTCAAAGTGGCTATGGAATTGAGGTAGTAACAGTAAACCCTCACTTAGTAAAAAGGAATAAAGAAAACCGTGATAATACTCAGTCCAAAAGTGATAAGAAAGATGCCCTGGTCATCGCTGATATGGTGAAGAACGGTTACTACGCCTTTGTCAGGAACACCTCAGAATCATTTGAAATACTTAGGGTCCTTATGTCTAACCGTGATGTGGTAGTTAAACGACTCGTTAGCACGATTAATCAATTAAACCGTTGGGTGGATATTGTCTTTCCCGAACTCAGGCAAGTATTTAAAGACATTACTGGTAAAGGGGCTATCGCCACACTTCGTTTATTTCCATCTCCAATGGAACTGCGTTCCCTGAAACCTCATGATGTTGTTTCAGGATGGAAATCAATAATGAAGAGGCAGCCTGGATTAAAGAAAGCTCAATTACTTCTTCAGTTAGCTAGGAAATCTGTCGGCACAAGACAAGCACTTGAAGCGTATAAATTCCATTTGGAACAATTAATAGAGGAGTATGACCTCGCAGCTCGAAAGAGTGGAACAAGAGGTTAAGGATGTTTTAAAACAAATACCTTTTGCCAAGAAGCTTCTTGCCATTAAGGGAATTAGTGAAATTTCTTTAGCCGGAATATTAGGTGAAGCAGGAGATCTAAGTGGTTTTTCACACGGTAATTCTTTACTTCGGCACGCTGGGTTGCATCTGGCTGAAGCAAGCTCTGGAAAGTGGAAAGGCCAAATTGTCATTTCTAAGCGAGGGCGATCCAGGCTAAGGCGTTTCCTTTACTTAGCCACCATGAGCCTTGTGATGAATAACACGGAATTTCGAGCCATTCACACCCATAATGTTAAGGTGAAAAAAATGAAGAAAATGAAATCGATTATTAAATTGGTAGGTAAGCTAGCCAGGATATTTGTTGGAATAGCACGCAGAAACGAGTCTTATTGTGCAGATAAAGTTCAACCTATAACTGAACTGGTTGCCTAGTTTTAAAGGGGGATTTTTTAATAGGGTTCTCGAAGGGAACCTTCAAAAACTAATTTTCATAGACTTTTTCTTTTTACGAATGTTGGCTTATTCGTAGGATTTCAAATATGTACGGAGTACCAGATTTCTTGAACAAAAGGACATCGACCCATCAGGATAGCATAACTGGCCTCCACCCCTTGGATAGGCATAGGTGCGTTAGCTAAAGATCGGAGCTGTCTCTAAGGCAGCTTTTTCTTATGGAACTAAAGGGGCAGGTTAGCTCATTTAGAATAAAGTATTATATGTTAATATTATATTTATTAAAATAAATAATTGAGGGGAGGGATAAAAAGGTTGAAATCAATGTTTAAGTCAAAGTTTTTTAGAGTTTTTGTTATTATACTTGCTTTAATTTTTGTACTAGTATTTTTAAAAAGGGATGTTATTTTTCAAGAGGGAAATCCTATTCCGTTAGCAATTGCATTTACAAAATTAACATTTCAAGATGTTGAAATGGTACGTGTTTGGCAAAACCCTGATCAATACATAGTAAAACAAGGCAACTACGAGCCATTTATTAAATATATGGAAGATGAAGGTGAGAATTATATTGGAGAATTTGAAGATGGCTTTTTGTTTGAAAATGAAAAGGGTAATATTACTAGTCACATAGGAATTAAGTCTTTTACAAAATATTACGATCTTATTGATGCTCCTTATTGATGCTCACCAAACCCGGACATTATTCTTTCTTATTTTATTCAAAAACTGTGGCATATGAGAAAGTTAAATATAAACTTTTATAAAATAAGTGGCTTTACACCTGTTTCAGGAGGAGTTAGGCATTAATAAAATTAATGAATTTTTAATGAACTAACGGGTGCGTTAGCTGAAGATCGGAGCTGTCTTTAAGGCAGCTCTTTTCTTATGGAACTAAAGGGGCAGATTAGTTGTACAAGCAATAGGACTTCATAATATTGAATTCTATTGTAGATGATGAAAGGGGAATTAAATGTACTATAAGGTCATAATAAACATGCCAATATCTAATCATGAAGTACCAGAATTAAGGGAACTGATTGGTTGGGGAAGACGAGACAAAGACTTCCCAACCTTATTCAAACGATGTAACTTTTGGGCTGGAGTAAGAAACGAAAAAAATAATAATCTTATAGCATTTGGTTATGTTGCTGGCATGGGATTAGAACATGGTTATATGGAAGACATAATTGTTCATCCTGATTATCAAAAAATGGGAATTTTTGTGGAGTTAGTAAGAGAATTATTAAGCGAATCTGAACGGTATGGTTTAGAAATTGTTACCTTAACGTATGATCCCAAACATAAAAACTTTTATGAAACTTGTGGCTTTACTTCCTGTTCAGGTGGGTTATGGAAAAAACGGTAATGAACTAACAGGTGCTTTACTTCATTATCAGAAGCTTCTTTTTTATGGGAATTATTGTAATTAACGAAAATGAGATTTGAGCACAAAAAGACCTCTTGATATGATGAAAGTGTCCCAAGCTCGTAAGCGAAAAGGACAAATACATCATAAACAGGAGGCCTATCATGAATTATAATTAAAACAAGTAAAAAACGGTACAATTAATGGGTCGTCCCGCCGACTGTATGAATATCCGATTCATATTTAGCAGTTGTGACAGCAGCTATTTTTATGCCCTTAACAATTGTCTCAAGGCTTAAGCTAGGCGCTTCTTTATTAATGGTTTGCTCCGGAATGAAGGGAATATGGATAAATCCACCCCGGATGCTTGATGAGGTTCGGGTGATATAGTCCATTAATCCATAGAAGATATGGTTGCATACAAATGTTCCGGCGGTATGGGATACCGATGCAGGAATGTTGCTTTCCTTCATGTTTTCGACAATTCTTTTGATAGGGATCGTAGACCAATAGGCTACTGGTCCTTTGTCTGCAATCGGCTCATCAATAGGCTGGTTTCCTTGATTGTCTGGGATTCTAGCATCATCGATATTGATTGCCACCCGTTCAGGTGTGATGTGAAGCCGTCCCCCGGCTTGTCCTACACAGATAACGATGTCAGGATTATGCTGCTGGATAAGGTGCTCCATTACTGCAATTGATTTCCCGAATACCGTTGGGATTTGTTCAGCAACTAGAGTCACATCATCAATAACTTCTCCATGTAACTGTTTTACTGCTTCCCAGGAAGGGTTTACTCTTTCTCCGCCAAAGGGCTCAAACCCGGTTAATAACACTTTTTGCTTCATGAAGATCCCTCCTATACGCCTAATGAAACAAGTACGTACATAAGTACGATATTGAAAGCTAATATTGCCAAAGCTGTTGGAACTTGAACTTTTATGACATGGTTTTTATCTTTCAAGTCCAGCAAGGCTGCCGGCACAATATTAAAGTTGGCAGCCATTGGTGTCATTAATGTTCCACAATAACCCGCAAACATAGATAGGGCAGCTATATGATTTGGATTAGCGTCAAATTGGTTAATCAGAAAAGGAATGGCGATACCTGCAGCCATAACTGGGAAGGCAGCAAAGGCGTTCCCCATGATCATAGTGAATATAGCCATGCCGAGACAGAAAATGACCACAATCCAAAATAGAGAACCTTCGGGAATGATTGCTGTCACAGCTTTGGAAACGACTGTACCAACCCCTGCATTTGTGTAAATGGTTCCCAATGTTGCAAGTAGCTGTGGCAGCAATACAGCCCAACCAATAGATTCTAGCAGGCGACGTGATTCTTTCACAGCTCCTGCAGGTGTTCCGCGTGTCATCACCATCGCAAAAATAATGGCAGCCAAACACGCCAGACCTAAAGCAACCATCGTTACATTAGATGGATCCAGCAAAGCCTTTCCGCCAATTTTAACACCGTCTAGCAGTTTAGAACCAGCTAAGGTTAGAATAGGAATCAAGATGGCGGGTAGGAAAAGACGACCGCCAAGCTTTTTCCTTCTCTCTTCCTTTACAGTAATGCTTTCTTCAACATGTTCGCTTTTCTTTAACCCGCCACCTGCAATGATTAAAACCATAATAATAACCATAAGCCCAATGTAAAATGGCGGAATAATTTGGCCGAACATTAATGTAATTGAATAAATCAAGTAAAAGCTTCCCGTAGTCAATCGGCGGCTGTTCGTCCGATCGGTGAAAATATATAGGGAGCAGCCTAGAACAATGATGCCCATCAATACGTAAATCATTTCAACTGAGAATATCATAATAGATGCTCACTTTCTCTTTGGAGTGTTTTTTATTTTTTTCCACGATTGCCCAAACGTTTATCCAGCTTTTTATCAAACATACGGAGGCGAATGGCGTGTACGATAAAAGCAAAGATGGCAGTAGGAATTCCCCATAGCGCCATTGATATTGGGTCAGCAGGGATATTGTTTTGTTCAAAAAATCCGTTCATCAATAGAATTGCACCAACCGCCACGAAAATATCTTCTCCGAAAAACAAGCCGATATTATCTGTAGCGGCAGCATGTGCACGGATTTCCTGCTGCTCTTTCTCAGGCAGCTTACCATATTTTGATAGAGCAGCCCCTTCTGCCATTGGGGCAATCAGCGGGCGTACAGTCTGCGGATGACCACCAAGGCTGTTTAAACCAAGAGCAGCTCCGACTTCCCTAATCAATAAATACATAGTCAATACCCGGCCAACAGTGATGGCTTTAATTTTTGATACCACCTTTGAAGCTTGTTGCTGGAGACCATTTTTTTCAAGCAGCCCAATAACGGGAAGCGTGACTATTAGAATAGACATGTACCTGTTAGTTGTAAATGCTTCGCCAAATTGGGTAATAATACTGGTAATGGGAATACCGGCAATCATCCCCGTTACGAGTGCTGAAACCGTTACCACAACTGCTGAATTGAATCTAAGTACGAATCCAATCATGATTAAAAGAACACCAATTAGAACCATATTTATCCCCTTTCTTATTATTAAAACTATTCTGCAAAAATATAGACTAAGTGTTATTGTATATTAAATTAAGAATTTTTTAAATAAATTTTTATTAATCCAAGTGATTAATTATGTGAAAATCGAAGTCCTTTTAATGACAGAATAGAAAAAATGCATCAAAAATACTTATTTACAACTGTAGAAAAACTAAAAAATGGGACACGCCTATTTCGGTGGAAGAAGAAGTATTAAAGAGATACAAGAATAATATCACCAGAAGTAGGATTGTTATATAGTCTATTTAACTATCGGGTGCGAAGATCTAAGCTGACTTTAAATTAGCTTTTTCTTTATACATCTATCGAGCGCAGTTTAGTTGAAGAAGGATTATTGATTCTAGTTGCCGAATTGTATAAATTAACCGATTAAGCTTCAGATGCGGTGCGAGGGGTCATCTTAGCCACAAAACGACTAAGGTAAAAAATAAATTAGTTGAAATGAAAGAAGTGAAGGTTTTGATTAAATATAAATGCCTCCATCATGTAAGTCTTACAGTGACAGATTTGGAAAGAGCAAAAGAATTCTATGGAAAAACTTTATGTTTAAAAGAAATACAGCGTCCTAATTTTGATTTTCCAGGTGCCTGGTATGAAATAGAGGGACATCAACTTCACTTGATAGTCGATCCCTCTTCACAGACGATTCGTAAGGATAAAAGATTATCCAGCAGAGAAGGTCATTTTGCCCTTAGAGTCGAGAACTACTATGACACTCTTAAATGGTTAAAACAGAATGCAGTTGAAATCCTTGAAAAACCATACGGGAAAAGTGGATTCGCACAAATTTTCTGTGCCGACCCTGATGGTAATTTGATTGAACTAAATGTTAATCAACAAGATCTATAAGTAGGCAAAGATAAGGGCTGCCATTACTGGCTCTTTTCTTATTGAAGTGACGGGGTAGGTTAGTTGAAGAAGGGGAAAGATATGATGTCTAATATACAGTACCTACGTTCAGGGTTAAGAGTAAGGTACGAACAAGGTGTTAATTCAAGAGTAAGACAAGCCTGTTTAAATTTTGCTATTTGGTTACGAATAAATAAGAAATTTCCAATAAGGTGTGTTGTGTACATTAAGAAAGATTATCAAATTAAAACTTTAGATACTAAAGAGATGGTAAGTGCGACGTTTTTTGCTCCTTACGATAAGGATGTGGAGCCTTACATTAGAGTTGCAACAGGGGATTATGAAGAATTAGTATCTGAACGAGGAGAAGAGGATGCTGTTTTTGCTATTTTAATAGTATGGCTCACGAAATTATTCATTATCAACAATGGATTGAGGATAGAGATTTTTATGAAGATGAGGCGGAAAACACAAGTACAATATTGGTAGATAATTATTATGATTGGACGGAGTGAAATTTCAAATTTCATTATTCAACAAACGGGTGCCTTTGCTTTAGGTCAGAGCTGTCTTTAAGGCAGCTTTTTCTTTATGCAACTATCGGGGCAGGTTAGTTGAAGAAGCCCCGTTTGCTTTATGGTATAGTTTATTAAATTCAGTTTGTAGTTTATGGGGGAAATTTAGTGTCAAATAAGTTGAAATATGTAATTGGATTGTTTTTTGAAAAAAGAGAAAGTACTAAACCATTTATACTGATTAGATATTTAATGATAATAGCAATGGGCTTAATTTTAATATTATGTATAATTAATGATTTTAATTTAATAAAATATATATATCTTTTATTAGGAATTGGTTCAATAATAGATGGATTTGAAAGTTTTTTAAAAAAGGGAAATAAGAGGCAGATGCTATTAAATTTTGGTATTGCGTTTATGTGGTTCGTAGTATTTTTAATATAGCATTTATATGGGGGTTCGGAACATTTTTTTATGGAACTAACGGGGCAGGTTAGTTCATCAAGCATAGTTTGTTCCCAATTGTGAAGTCTACAATTTTAAAATAATTGTGGTTCCATATTATAATACTTCTTTAAAATATCATTAATCATCTGTACGTTTCCATCTTCATTCTGAGCTTCCATCGAAAATTCCTCACTGCAGTTATCCTTTTTTAGCTTAAATCCTGTATAAATAATATCTATATTATCCTCCAGAGTAGTTCCACCTGTTCCAAATGTACTTACACACTTATTTTCTATAGGTGTTCTATGTCGTTTATCATCAACATAGAAGTATTTGTCTGTTATTGTACCGTAGTCCAAGTCCTTAGTCCTGGTCGCATAATAGCCCTTTTCATTGATCTTATGCACCTCATAGCCATCTTCTTTCTCGATTTCAGGAGCTCCTTTAACATTGTAAAATACAAAAACATCACCTTCATATCCTTCAGGTATTAGATATATATCATTTGTCTTTCTTTCTTCACTTATCGCTAAAGAAATGATTATTCCTAATCCAATTGCAACCCCTAAACTAACTATCACCTTAACCCATTTTGATAAACGCCTATTCTTACGTAACGATGAATAGACTACAAAAGAACCTACACTGAGTATAATCAACACAGGAGTTAAATAAATCACACCGTAAATAAAACTTTCACCTATTGAAGGATAATATACATCTGGATCTCTATCTAAATATGGATTATAGGCCATTATTGATCCAATAATAGAGATAATGAAAGATAAAATCACTGCTGCTAATATCACTTTTAATAAATTCACAACTAAATCAGCTTCCCCTAATAACCTGAAATAAAAACAACTCAATTTTAACAAACTAAGATCTGGAAGAATACCCCCCTACTCATTATAATATTAATAAAAAAAGAGGAATCCGTTTAGAGTCCTCCTATTGATTTATTCAATTTTGCTTAACTGACAGTTTGTGTCAACTCTACAAAAAGTCTTAATGAACTAAAGGGTGCGTTAGCTGAAGATCGAAGCTGTCTTTAAGGCAGCTTTTTCTTACGGAACTAACGGGGCAGCATTCCTGTAATAACTGAAAATGAGGTTTGAACGAAAAAAGACCTCTTGATAAGATGAATGTGTCCTAAGCTGGCCAGCTAAAAAAGGACAAAAACATCTATTTGGAGGTCTCACAATGAATTATAACCAAAATCATAAAATCACTCAAATTACTTCTGAAACCTTAATTGTCGGAGTAGATATAGCCAAGCACAATCATGTCGCGAGAGCACAGGATTTTAGAGGATTGGAACTGGGTAAAACGTGTTTCTTTGAAAATACGAAAGCAGGATTTCATTCGTTTCTAGATTGGATTAACCAACTTGTTAAAGAGTGTAAGTTAAATCAAGTGATTGTAGGCATGGAGCCAACCGGTCACTACTGGTTAAATCTAGCTCATCTTCTAAAAGAGAATAATATTAAGTTCGTATCTGTCAATCCACTACATGTTAAACGAAGTAAAGAATTAGACGATAATTCACCTACAAAGAATGACGTGAAAGATGCAAAAGTCATCGCACAATTAGTCAAAGACGGAAGATATGCCGAACCAACAATTCCACAAGGAATTTATGCAGAACTCCGAGTGGCCAAAAAACTTCGCGATCTTCTCAACGTTGACTTACAGGTCGTTCAGGGACAAGTTCATAACTGGCTTGATCGTTACTTTCCCGAATTTTTGACAGTGTTCAAAAGTTGGGAAGGCAAGGCAGCTATTCATTTTCTAAAGCTAGAAGCCTTGCCACATCAACTTGTAAATTATACGGATGAAGAGCTCTTACTTTCCTTAAGACAAGTGGTAAAACGCAGTATAGGCTTAAAGAAGATACGAGCACTCAAAGAAGCAGCCAATCGTTCGATTGGTATTCGTCAAGGGGCAGCTATGGCAAAATTAGAGTTGAGAGCTTTACTAGAGAAGTATGATTTTATTCAAGTGAAATTCGAAGAATTAGATCATCAATTAGATCAGTTATTAGAACATATCCCAGGTGTCACACAGATGTTAGAGGTGTCAGGAATCGGTCGAGATACAGTAGCAGGGTTTTTCGCAGAGGTCGGCGACCTCAGAGACTATCAACATCCTCGCCAAATCGTAAAATTAGCAGGTTTAAGTTTAAAAGAAAACACATCCGGAAAGCACAAAGGACAGACCAAGATTACCAAACGGGGACGAAAGAAATTGAGGGCTCTCTTATTCCGGGCAGCCATGATACTGGTGGCAAAGAACAAGGCTTTTAAAGCTCTTCATATATATTACACAACACGTTCTCACAATCCCTTAAAGAAAATGCAATCTCTGATAGCCTTGTGTAACAAGCTTATTCGAATTCTGTTTTCAATCGGTAAAAAACAATTTACGTTTCAAGAAGACAAGATGTTAAAGGATATCCCTCATATGGCAACATTTGTAGTACATCAAACAGTCGCATAGTTCATTGAATTTTAAGGTTACACGGTCATTTAATTAACACTCATTTAAAAGTGAAGCACGGATTAGTCGGCAAAGCAACTAACGTGAGGACTTAGATCCTGTGGGGCAGCATGACCGACATCCACCTCATGGAAAGGTTGAACGAAGGAATGTAGGAGCATCGACTCTGTGAGACATGGGAGGGTTGACCTCCATGAGACATGTGGATATCCAAAAGTGCGATCATAACATTGCTTAAACCAATTTTTTCCTATAATTGGCTAGTTTAGCATACACTTTTTTCGATAAATCCCTATCCTTGAGGAGTAATGCCGAGCTTACATAGATAACGGTTAATGATATGACTATGAAATCCTAAGAATTCTAGAGCAATCGTGAGATTGTGTTTAGTTTATTGAGGGAGTTTAGTTTAAAAAGAAATGATAAAATATGAATATAGATTGTGATTTGGAGCGTGGTTGAAACGGATAGTAGGCTATTAGAAATATATGTGGGATGGGAAGATAGACTAGATAATGACGAATGGTATTTTAGTAATTCGTTCGAATCAATTACTAACGGAATGTCTCCTGAAAAAGCGTTTAATTATATTCCAAATGTCATTGAGCTGTTACTTACATTGGACAATGATTTTCTGGTATGGGAAACCCTTTATTTTTTAAGTGAACTCTATAGTATTGCTGATACAACCCAAATACATCCACACCACGAAAGTAATTGGACTGTTTTAACAGAACATATTAAGAAATATGAAGACTCTTATGCTACCCCATTTAAAGTACTTATGAGACAACTAAGAACAAAAGAATAAGACTATCCCCTTAATCAACTAACGGGTGCGTTCGTATTATAAGGTTAGCCAGTTTTTACTGGTTGACCTTTTTTTAATAGAATCTATTATATCAGTAGCCAGGGTAGGACGTACGGGTGCGTGGGACTTGATCCCGTGAACTAAACTGTCCGCCCCCTACTTGTAGAAACATGTTTGAGGCTGGTTGGGACGTAGATCTCGAATAACAAGCGAAGCTATGACACTACATAGAGGACTAGGGGTACTGGTTAGTAAGTAGAGGAGGGAAAAACAATGAATCCAGTTGTTGGTCTGGATGTGGCAAAAGGAGAGAGTCAAGTACAGGCATTTTTAGATCAATCTAAACCGTATGGGAATTACCTTGTACTTTGCCAATATATCAGGCATTTTTATCTTATATAACGGTATGTCAGTGGAAGATTTGGCGAATAAGAAAGGTATGCAAAAATTAGCACTCTTACACTCTATTTTCTTTTTAATAGGCTTTTCGATTATATTTATAGTATTAGGAGTATCCGGTACATTCTTAGGCTCTCTTTTCATTGAATACAAAGAATTGCTAAGACAAATAGGAGCTAGCTTAATTGTTTTCTTTGGTTTAGTCATTACAGGTTTAATAAATATAAACTTTCTAATGAAAGATAAAAGAATCCAATTCAAAAGAAGGCCATCTGGTTTTCTTGGCACAATTTTAATTGGAATGGGATTCGCAGCTGGCTGGACACATTGTACAGGGCCAATTTTAGCATCTGTTATAGCTATGGGAATGACAAAGCCGAGTGCTGGGCTATTTTATATGCTCTGGTACATTATTGGATTTTCAATTCCTTTCTTACTCTTAACCTTTTTTATCGGAAAAATTAAATGGATTAACAAATATAGTGAGCGAATAATGAAAATAGGTGGTTACATAATGATTGTAATGGGGGTTTTCCTGTATTTTAATTGGATGACCAAAATTATATCATTCCTCACTAACTATCTCTTTGGTGGATTCACTGGGTTTTAATAGATTGTTAATCATCCGTTGGAATAATATACAAAAAAGCACAGTCATTTGGCTGTGCTTTTTGTTTTAGAACGGCTTATTATCGAAACAAATCTGTTAGTCAGGGTGTACTCTAAATGAACAACTTATAAATAGAGTTGGTCCATGAATTACTCATGCGCTTCTCGCAAATCCGTAAGTGCGTGTCATCGCATACGAAGCATTTTGCAAAAAAAGAGTTGACATAAAACTTGCGCCTGACTTAAAGTATAGCTAATACAACAAAAAGTTTCCTTGAGGAAACTTTTTGGGAGGGGGTCAAGTAATGTCTGATGAGAAAAAGGTTTCCCGTAGAGATATTTTAAAGATGGGGACTGCTGGAGCTTTTGGGATAGCTGGATCTTATTACTTAAATAAAATGGCGCAATTTCCAAATGTGGCTCAAGCATCCAGTGATTCGTCTCACAAAACTAGCAATCATTCCAATCATTCTAATCATGCAAATATGAGTGATAAAACAAAAACCACAGGTTATAAAATGGCAGAACGGCTCCTTACTGACTTTGATTATGGAGAAGTTACCAAGTTGCCAAACGGGCAAATACTCCGGGAATATAAAGTCGTGGCAATTGATAAAGAAATCGAAATTGCCAAAGGAATTAAATTTCCAGGCTGGACTTATAACGGGACTATTCCAGGACCAACATTTCGTTGTACGGAAGGGGACCTTTTGCGGTTTCACTTTATTAATAAAGGCAGCCACCCCCACTCTATTCATTTTCACGGAATCCATCCTCCAGAGATGGACGGTTTAACTTCCATTTATCCTGGACAAAAATTCACGTACGAATTTGAAGCGAATCCATACGGATTACAAATTTACCATTGCCATGTACTACCCCTAGCTCGCCATATCCATAAAGGCTTATACGGTAATTTTATTATTGATCCAAAGAAGCCAAGAGAGCCGGCATTAGAGTTAAACATGGTTATGAATGGATTTGACTTGGATTTAGACGGCGAAAACGAGTTTTACACGGTGAATGGCTATGCCAACGCATTTATGAATCACCCTATTAAAATCAAAAAGGATCAACTCGTTCGGATCTATCTAAGTAATTTAACAGAATTCGACTTATTAAATTCGTTTCACTTGCATGCGAATTACTTTACGTACTATCCAACCGGCAGAAACGATAACCCCTCTCAATTTACAGATACCATCATGCAATGTCAGGGAGAACGTGGAATTATTGAAGTTCGGTTTCCATACAAGGGATCATATATGTTTCATGCCCATGTAAGTGAATTCGCTGAGTTAGGCTGGATGGGATTCTTTGAGGTCGAGTAAAAAAGGAGGGATAATATGAAGGGCAAATGGCTAATTACTGGTTTAATACCGTTAGTATTACTTATAGGAGTGTTGGGATGGGTGCTAAAGAATGGAGCGGGTATAGAAAAAGATCCTGCAGCACCGATAGAAGTCTTGAACATTGAACGCATCAAGGTAACTAAAATCGGTTTCGAATTATCTGTTAGTAATACGGGACCCAAACCCTTAACGATTTCTCAAGTTATGGTCAATGATTCGGTGTGGAATTACAGTGTCTCTCCTCAAGCAAAACTTGAACGATTTGAAGAAGGAAAGGTGACCATCACTTACCCATGGGTGGAAGGTGATCCACATACCATTAAATTAATCACAGAGAATGGGATTATCACGGAAGGTGAAGTTGCAGCTGCCACGCTCACTCCAGAAACCAACTGGAGCAACTTTTTGAATTACGGCTTAATCGGCTTTTACGTTGGGATTGTCCCGATCACATTGGGGTTGTTGTGGTATCCATTTATGAAACGTTTCTCACGAAAATCTATTAATGGGATTCTTGCTCTTACCGTTGGGCTCCTTTTATTCTTATTTGTTGGGACTTTGGCTGATGGATTTGAAATTGGTGCAGAAGCACCATCTGTCTTTCAGGGGAATATGGTTGTCATTATTGGGGCATCCTTAACCTTCTTATTATTGATCGGTTTTGATCAGTATCAACAAAGAAAACAAGAAAAGAAAGGATATTCTCCTTTTGGTCTAGCTTTGTTGATGGCTACCGGAATAGGACTTCATAACTTTGGGGAAGGTTTGGCAATTGGATCTTCCTTTGCCCTAGGTGAAGCTGCTTTAGGAACCTTTTTAATCATCGGCTTTACCCTTCACAATATTACGGAAGGGATTGGAATAGCTGCTCCTTTATTAAAGACCAAACCTCGATTTAGAGACTTTCTATTACTGGGAGTTATCGCAGGTGCACCCGCCATTGTAGGTACTTGGGTTGGCGGATTTATCTTCTCGCCAATTTGGGGTGCTGTATTTCTAGGTATAGGAGCAGGGGCAATTCTTCAAGTAATTTATGTAATAACGAAAATGCTGATAGACGATCATAAAAAACATGCTGAACCATCGGTCTCATGGTTAAATTTAACTGGCTTTACCATTGGATTATTAATTATGTACTTCACGGCATTTTTTGTTAAATATTAAGGAGGGATTTCGAGGTTAGGATCTGGAAGTGCATTCCTTATTAGATTTAAGCCTTAATCTTGTTTGGACCCATAAAAATTCCCGAACTTGGTAGAGGTGAGGGTTCAACATTGAATTAAAAACTCCACCCAAGGTCTTATTGAAGTGGAAAAGAAAGATAAAGAAAAGTAATAAGAGAAAGATTCTGTAAACCCATAAAACATTTTATTTTTAACCAACGCTGCTAAAACTAATTAAAAGGGAGCGTCATTGGTGATGAAACTTGGTAAAAAAAGAAGTAATTTTGGTAGATGGGTGGATAAACAAAAAGACATAAATAAATTAGAGTTAGAAAGAGCATCAAATTTAAGTAGAATGACGATCTCAAAATTATGTAGTGATCCGGACTATCGACCGAGATTTTCAACTGTAATTAAAATTAATCAGGGACTAAAAAAACTTGGTAAGAATATGGATTTAAACGATTTTTTTTACTGAAGTTATTCAAAAAATGATCATAAGTCTAAAAGGAATTACAAAATTTAATTACTTGGGGGAAATATTATGCTTCAAAATATAGGTATACCAGGATTGATACTAGTTTTAATCATCGCCCTTATTATTTTCGGCCCTTCTAAGTTACCGGAAATCGGAAGAGCATTTGGATCAACATTAAGAGAATTTAAAAAGTCTACTAGAGAGCTTGTAACAGATGACACGAATATAGAAACATCTAATAAGAAGAATAACTAGATAAGTAAATTAAGAGGAGATGTAATTTCTGTCTTACATCTTCCTTTTCATGGAGTGATTATGTTGGAAGGTCAAAACATGAACGTAGTTCAGCACATTGAGGAGTTACGCAAACGAATTATCATTACTTTAGTTGCCTTTCTACTGTTTTTAGCTCTGGCATTTATATATGTCCAAGATATTTATCATGTGATAGTCGAAGATTTACCATTTAAACTTGCTGTGTTAGGACCGAGTGATATCTTATTCGTTTATTTAATGATTGCCAGCGTCGTTGCAATTACAGTTACTATTCCAGTTGCTGCGCACCAAGTTTGGCTGTTTGTGCGTCCAGCATTAACACAAAACGAACGCAAAGTTACAATCGCTTATATTCCAGCACTATTTATTCTATTCGTATTAGGAATTAGCTTTGGTTACTATATTTTATTTCCTCTTGTACTAAAATTTTTAATGTCACTATCAAACGACATGTTTACTACTTTCTTTACAACGGAGAAATATTTCCGATTTTTGCTTCATATGACTTTGCCGTTTGGATTTCTGTTTGAGATGCCCGTTGTCATAATGTTCTTAACAAGTTTAGGAATTATAAATCCATACCGTCTACAAAAAATGAGGAAATATGCATACTTCATTTTAATCGTCGTTTCAATTTTGATTACACCGCCAGATTTTCTATCAGATATCCTTGTGATTATTCCTCTATTACTCTTATATGAAAGCAGTATTAGCTTATCTAAATTCGTATATAAACGACAGCAAAGGGCTAAAGAAGGTAAAAAAGATGTATACGAATAGTTTAAAAGGGGGAGTGCCAACAAGATACTCCTTAACGTTATATATCTGCGTTTTGTTGGTACTACCCCTATTACTCCAAGTAAAATACTAACCTTATTCATACTTCCTTATGGAACTATCGGGTGCGTTAGCTGAAAATCGGAGCTGCCTTAGGGCAGCTTTTTCTTTGTGCAACTAACGGGGCAGGATAGCATTCCTGTAGTTCGTTATTTTTCAGCTTTGAAAAAAATAGGGCTCCTCAGTAAGATATGAGTAAGACACCACTCTAACTCAAAACTTTAGGAGGAACCCTAATATGAAGTTTAAAATGCAAGATAAACAAAATCAACTAATAGAAAGAATTTCCGATAAACACCTTGTTGTTGGAGTGGATATTGCCCAACAATTACATGTGGCTAGAGCAGTGAATTTCCGTGGAATTGTAGTCGGAGATCCACTTGCATTTGAAAATAATGAAGATGGATTTGCTAGTTTATTAAAATGGATGGATAAGCTTCAAAGATTAAATAAACTGGATGCAGCCATCGTGGGAATGGAACCTACAGGCCATTACTGGATTAATCTTTCAAAGTGGCTATTTAAACAAGGAATTGAGGTAGTAAAAGTAAACCCTCACTTAGTAAAAAGGAATAAAGAAAACCGTGATAATACTCAGTCCAAAAGTGATAAGAAAGATGCCCTGGTCATCGCTGATATGGTGAAGAACGGTTACTACGCCTTTGTCAGGAACACCTCAGAATCATTTGAAATACTTAGGGTCCTTATGTCTAACCGTGATGTGGTAGTTAAACGACTCGTTAGCACGATTAATCAATTAAACCGTTGGGTGGATATTGTCTTTCCCGAACTCAGGCAAGTATTTAAAGACATTACTGGTAAAGGGGCTATCGCCACACTTCGTTTATTTCCATCTCCAATGGAACTGCGTTCCCTGAAACCTCATGATGTTGTTTCAGGATGGAAATCAATAATGAAGAGGCAGCCTGGATTAAAGAAAGCTCAATTACTTCTTCAGTTAGCTAGGAAATCTGTCGGCACAAGACAAGCACTTGAAGCGTATAAATTCCATTTGGAACAATTATTAGAGGAGTATGACCTCGCAGTCTTACAACTCGAAAGAGTGGAACAAGAGGTTAAGGATGTTTTAAAACAAATACCTTTTGCCAAGAAGCTTCTTGCCATTAAGGGAATTAGTGAAATTTCTTTAGCCGGAATATTAGGTGAAGCAGGAGATCTAAGTGGTTTTTCACACGGTAATTCTTTACTTCGGCACGCTGGGTTGCATCTGGCTGAAGCAAGCTCTGGAAAGTGGAAAGGCCAAATTGTCATTTCTAAGCGAGGTCGATCCAGGCTAAGGCGTTTCCTTTACTTAGCCACCATGAGCCTTGTGATGAATAACACGGAATTTCGAGCCATTCACACCCATAATGTTAAGGTGAAAAAAATGAAGAAAATGAAATCGATTATGAAATTGGTAGGTAAGCTAGCCAGGATATTTGTTGGAATAGCGCGCAGAAACGAGTCTTATTGTGCAGATAAAGTTCAACCTATAACTGAACTGGTTGCGTAGTTTTAAAGGGGGATTTTTTTATAGGGTTCTCGAAGGGAACCTTCAAAAACTAATTTTCATAGACTTTTTCTTTTTACGAATGTTGGCTTATTCGTAGGATTTCAAATATGTACGGAGTACCAGATTTCTTGAACAAAAGGGCACCGACCCATCAGGATAGCATAACTGGCCTCCACCCCTTGGATAGGCATGACGAAGGAATGATAGGGCAATTGACCCGTTGAGACATGGGAGGGAGAGCCTCCAGGGGCGGCGTGGAGAATGTACATTATATGGTAAAATGTGGAGTGTTGTACAACTCCTTTATTTCACTATGCCTTCACGAAATCTTCATGTCCTGAAATCACTCCATTTAACCGTGAACTTAAATTCAATGGTGATGAAATCCTGCGAATAAGCGAGTATTTGTGAGAAAATCGTATTAAACTGAGGGAGTTCATTAAGGAATACTGTTAAGTGACATTAAAGTCGTTTAAAAACGTCAGTCATGTTATTCCATTAAAGGGCCATTTAATGGAATAACTTATTTTAAAGTGCAGATGAGATTGTGAAGGAATGTATTTAAATTGGAAGGTTCAAGAAGAATATAAAAAAGGACAGTACATGAAAAACTTGGATACTGTCCATTTTCCTATCATTACTTTTTCAACCCAGCCGCAAAGTAGGGACCATTAGCCGTAATGGTCGTTAGGATACGAGCCATTTCTTGAGGGGATTCTTTCCTGCCACTTTCCAACCATTGTTGAATTACCCCTATTATTGCAGTTCCCATATAAGAAGCTAAATATTGTCCTGGTACAAGGAAATTTTCTTCCTTTATAAATGCGTTTGGATTATTTCCATAGAGTGTTTCCCACATAAATTCTTTCAGTCTTGTTTGAAACGATAAATCCCCTTTTGGACCTAACACAGCTTTCATAAATCCACTATTTATATTTAAATACTCAAATAATGAAACTGTTAAGGAAAATGGTGTCAAAGTCTGAGAGTCAGTTTCAAGCGCGGCAATAACACTTGGGAAGTTTTGCTTTGTAATTCTGGACATATCAAGCATAATTTCCTCCTCGCATTTAGTCATTAAATCAAATTTGTCTTGATAGTGTGCATAAAATGTACCTCTATTTATTTTCGCCCTAATTGTTATGTCTTTAACCGTAATTGCTTCGAACCCTTTTTCATTTATTAATTCTACTAATGCGTGTCGAATTGATTCTTTTGTCCGAATGACACGTAAATCAGTATTACTATTACGCAAGCAAATTCCTCCTTCCTTTTACCCAACACAATTATTAAAGGTGTTCCGTAACCAACACATTTGCCATTTTTAATTATTGAACAGAACCTAATTCAATTTTATAATTTGAAAAGTAATACACAACAGGTTGTTCTTTATTATAACTTAACATCTAGGAGGGATACAGCCAACATATACGCTAAGCAAAATTCAACATCATCTAATCTGTATTTTTTCATTCAAAGTTGGGAGGCTACTTTTAAGGAACTTATAGGTTACAGCGATGAATTTTTAATGAAAGGAAGTAGATGTAAAATGAACAAATTCTTGGGTCGTCCTGATCAGAAAACGACACATCCCAATGACACTAAACCAGGTTTGAACAAAATAGTCATGACTACGGCGCATTATGGAAATCAAGAGATGATAATGGAGAAGGATGTTCCCATAAAAATGCAGGATGGGGTCACAATATACGTCAATGTTTTCCGTCCGAATAAGCCTGGGAAGTTTCCGGTGGTAATGAGCATGGATCCATATAATAAAGATGGCTTCCCCCCCTATGATACTTTTCGTCAAGTCTGGCCGACGGTAGGTACTATCGTTACATCTCTTTTTGCGCCATTTGAGTCACCTGATCCCGGTTTTTGGGTGCCAAACGATTATATATTGATTAAAATCGCAACGCGGGGTAGTTCAAATTCGGAAGGTGACCTCTATCCTTGGACGAAAACGGAAACTCAAGATTATTATGAAGTCATCGAATGGGCCGGCGTTCAGGAGTGGAGCGATGGCAATGTGGGACTAAACGGTGTGTCATATCTGGCCATGACCCAATGGCGGGTGGCCGCTATGAATCCGCCTCATCTGAAGGCGATCATCCCGTGGGAAGGGACTTCTGATCTGTACCGGGAATGGTACTTTCACGGCGGAATACCGGAAACGGTTTTCTCAGCTGATTTCGAGAAGTTGCAACATACCCGGTGGCCAAATAACAACATAGAAGAAATGGTAGCGGCGCAAAAAGAACATCCGTTACTCGATGAGCACTGGGAGGAAAGACAGGTTACATTGTCCGATATCAAGGTACCCATGTTTGTTTGCGCCAGCTGGTCCACCCAAGGGTTGCATAACCGCGGTACCTTTGAAGGCTTTAAACAGGCTTCATCCAAAGACAAGTGGCTGCTGGTTCATGGCCGCAAGGAATGGGAAACCTACTATTTGCGTGAATCGCTGGAACAGCAGAAGGAGTTCTTCGATTATTTCCTGAAAGGCATTGAGAATGATTGGATGGATACGCCTCGGGTACGCTACGAGGTCAGAGAGAAATTCTATAAGGGACACATTCGCACCGCGAATGAGTGGCCGATAGCCCAAACAAAATATTCCAAACAATATCTGAATGGCGAAGAAATGTCCCTGCAGCAAACCCCTGTTCAGAACGAAACCAGACTCACCTATAATGCCGAGCCTGGTCAGACAGAAAACAGTGATTTAAGATTTAAATTTCCCGCTGACGAGGACATTGAGCTCACAGGAAATATGAAACTCAAGCTCTGGGTCTCTGCCGAAGACACGGATGATATGGATATTTTTGTTGGCATTAAGAAGTATGACAGACGAGGCAATGAAGTGTTCCTTCCAGATTTTAACCATATTGAAAACGGGCAGGTGGCCAATGGATGGTTGAGAGTTTCCCATAGAGAGTTGGATCCTGAAAGATCTACTCCTTATCAGCCTGTACTTAAGCACAAGAGATTATTGAAGCTTAATAAAGGCGAGATTGTGCCAGTAGAAATTGAAATATTACCTTCAAGCATTCTCCTAAGAGATGGAGAAAGTCTGGTGCTGGTTATAAAAGGAAGCGAGATAATCATCGAAGAAAACCCATCAGGTGATACAAGGCGTTATGGGCACAAGGAAACAGTGAACAAAGGAACTCATTCGATTTATACCGGTGGAAAGTATGATTCATTCCTTCTGGTACCTGTGATTCCTAAGAAAGAATAGTGAAAGGCTGAGTCCCATCAATTTTTGTAAATTCCGCTGGAGGGATTCAGTGAAACCTTCCCTGCAGGTAAGTTAAAAATACGCTAAGCAGGTCATATCCGAAGGCTTAGCGTATTTTTTCGTTAACATGTTGACGGTATCCCTTTAAAAAAGGTGAAGGAATGTCTCGCAGAAAAAGGCGATAAAGACCTGGCTTCTATGAGTTGAATGGTTGATTTTGTATGAATCATTAATTCTTGATAGGGCATTGGGCTCTCTTAAATCTTTACGTATGTAAGACTTTAGATTATTAGATTAAAGATAGAAAGGGTGATATATCGTGTTTATTACCTATAAATCCTCTCGTGAAGGAATTCTAGAAATAATAGAAAAATTCGAGAAGGATTGCTGGATCAATATGACCGCACCGTCAAAAGAAGAATTGACAGAGGTATCTCAACTTTGTAATATCCCAATTGAATTCTTAAGAGATCCGTTAGATTTAGAAGAAAGCGCTCGGATTCAATATGATCAAGAGACGAATTGTACGTTAATTATTAATGATTTTCCAACTATTGATATGAATCACGGTCAATTTGATTCCTATATTACCATTCCTATTGGAATCATCTTAGGAACAGATTACATTGTTACGGTTTGCAACCAATCGACTAACTCTTTAGAAAATGTAATCAAGAAAAATGTTAACACTTCAATGAAGAGTCGTTTTGCATTAGAGATATTATTTTCAATTTCAACTCAGTATATAGAAAAATTAAAACAGCTCAACAAACAACGTCTTAAAATAGAGAATAATTTGCGTGATTCATTGACGAACAAGCAACTCTATGACCTAATGGAGATTGAAAAAAGTTTGGTTTATTTTCTCACATCATTGAAGGGTAATGGGGATATCATAACCAAATTATTTCGTGCGAATTCCGTAAAGTTATACGAAGATGACAAAGATCTTCTAGAAGATGTAAAAATTGAAAATAATCAAGGAATTGAGACCACAGAATTATATACAAGAATTTTGAACAGTATAACTGGGTCATATTCTTCGCTAATATCGAATGAATTGAATAATACAATGAAAACTCTTACGTTATTTACAGTCTTTTTAACACTTCCTACACTTGTATTTAGTTTTTTTGGTATGAATGTTACTTTACCTATTGGTGATCAGGATCCCTTCTCTTGGATGATTATACTGATAATAGCATTAATTTTTATTGCCTTGATCGGATTGGCACTATGGAGAAGGAGGATATCCTAATTTGTTACGTATAAGTTAAAAAAGGCAGTCGATTTAAAAATAAATCGGGCTGCTTTTTTATTTGGTCTGGCTTCAACAATAAAGCTTGTGAATAAATATACTTAAAGTAAAGGGGGCTTTAGTTGAACTAGAAATAAGTGTTTTTTAGGTTCGAGGATAAATCTAAGTTATTCAATTAAAGGGCGCGATTCTTTAATAAGAATCGCTTTTCTTAATGAACTAACAGGTGCTTTACATCAATAAGAGAGTTGCCTTGGCAGCTCTTTTTTGTATGAAAATATATTCGTAAAAGGCCATACAAAATAAGCCCACCATATTCTAATTTTTTGAAGGACGTAAATGTGCCATATCGTTATATTAACTGGTTATGCAGTTTGTTGTTCAGATGGAGCGATTGTATAGCCTTTCTTTTTTAGGTATTCGATCATTTTTAATTCTTTGTTATTTTGTTTTTCTTCAAGGTAATTTGAACCTAGTTCATGATAGGGTTCTCCTGTTTTTAAGATGTTGTAAGCGATCGTTAATAGTAAATGAGCAGAAGCGATTCGTCCCTTCATTTTTCCCTGGCGTTTGGTAATCCTTTTTCGATGTGAAGCAATTCGATTATTTTGCCTTGATGTCGCTAGTACACACTCTACAGCCATCGTTTTCAAAGCTTTGTTACCTTGTGTGGTTTTACTCGTTTTTTTTACCAGCACTTTCGTAATTTCCGGGACTCACACCAGCCCAAGAGGCAAGATGTTTAGCCGACTTAAATACGGACATATCAACGCCCATCTCTGCAATAAAAGTAGCTGCGGCAGCTTTGTTAACACCAGGTATACCATCCAATAATTCTACTTCCTTACGATATGGGGACAGGAGTTGATCGATTTGTTTTTCCAATTCTTCTATGGCTTTTTCTAAATAACTCATATGCTCCCAATGGTAACGCAACATATCACGTTGATGACGGCGAATACGACCATTAATTGCATTTGCAATGTCAGTAATACTTGCTTTTGTTCGCCAATCCACCATTTTTCGAAGACCATCGGTCTCTATTTTTTCACCGTTTAGAATCGCTTCAAGGATACGGCGTCCCGATACACCAAAAATGTCTGATAATACGGATGTTAGCTTGATATTAGCAACTTGAAGAATTTTGTGAATGCGATTCTGCTCTGAAGTGAGATGATGAATCAATTTTTTTCGATAACGAGTAAGATCTCGTAAATCACGAATATCCTCCGGTGGAACAAAATTACTTTCAATAAGTCCACATCTTAGAAGCTTGGCAAGCCATTCGGCATCTTTCACATCAGTTTTACGACCTGGAACATTTTTGACATGTCTGGCATTGGCAAGAACAAGGTGAAAAGAACCCTCAAGTATATTCCATATTGGTTTCCAATAGACTCCGGTACTTTCCATCACAATATCGGATACCTGAAGGGTAGCTAGCCAATCACTTAAAGCCAAGAGTCCCGTTGTTGTAGTTGAAAACGTTTCAATAGAGGTTTTTGGCTTTTTATCTAATGGACCAAATAATACACAGGCTACTACTGTTTCTTGGTGTACATCTAGGCCAGCACACCGTTCAATCATTGCTTCCATAGGAGAATCACCTCAAAAAAAATTAACAATACATATGACAGGAGATTTGTTACAAAAATTTTTGTATACGTACTAGCAGTACACTAAATGGTTCTTCAATACTGTCACAACCAGTTTCTTATACAGGGTATCTTCCTTAAGATCCACCAAAAAAAGTTCAGCCTGGTTGTATTGTTATCATCCATTATCGTCAAGGAGTTAAAGGGTTAGACTCTATTTTGAGTTTAGATTTTCGTAGTAGATGGTGGCGGCGAGGAGCGCCGTCATAGGAGTTCTTATGGAACTATCGGGGCAGGTTAGTGGAATAAGCAGGAAATAAATAATAATATATTCTTATGCTCTTAATAACTACCTATTTTAAGATAAATAAATCCGAAAAGAGGTATTGTTTTAGTGAAAATACGTTGGTTCATCTATTTAGTAATAGGAATTGTATTTGGGGTGTTTGATTTTTACTTCCATAGTTTTATTTCTAATGTGCTTGTTCAAGGAGAGACTTTTTGGACAGTATTGACTTATGGTGTTTGGTTAGTACCGATTGTCCCCATTGCTCTATATGAAGTACGAATTTCCAAATCAAGAGTGAGGGCTGCTTTGGCGAGTAGCTCAACGTGGCTCGTTTCCATTATTTTTTATTATTTATACAATGCTATTCAGCTTGGTATTATAGGGCGTTCAACTAGACCAGAACTACATATATCTAATCACAAGGACCCGTTTTTCTGGGGAAATTGGAAAAATGTATTTTGGGAAGATATTGTTATAAGAGGTATTGTTGAATGGAGTGTTGTTGTAGTCGCAGGTGGTTTCATTGTTGGTTTTTCGGTTGGTTTTATTTATCTTCTTCTTGAGAAACTAATAAAGTTAAGAAGAACCACAAATGAGGATTTTTAAAATCAAATGAGCATAAATACAGTCTTTTTTATTATTATGTAATTTTCTTATATGAGCTCATAAAAATTATCACTATACTTATAAATAACCTTCTTAATGAACTAACCGGTGCGTTAGCTGAAGGTCAGAGCTGTCTTTAAGGCAGCTTTTTCTTTAAGCAACTAAAGGGGCAGGTTAGTTGAATAAGCGTAAGTATTCGTACTGCGACATAGCAAAATAACAGCTACTGTTGTTTCTGTTTTTTTTGAAATTTGTAGAATTATAAATAGGGATAGTCGAATCACTATCCCTAACATTACATATGATTTCTATTAACGAGTTCTTCCGCCTAATTGTTGTTCAGCCATTTGCACTAAACGTTTTGTAATTTCTCCACCAACAGATCCGTTTGCACGGGATGTTGTATCAGCGCCAAGTGTAACACCGAATTCACTAGAGATTTCGTATTTCATTTGTTCTAGAGCTTGCTCTGCACCATTAACTACTAATTGATTATTGTTGTTATTTCTAGCCATGTTGTCAGCTCCTATGAATGTAATGTGTTGCTAGTCATAGGTTTTGATATTGTTAAGACTTATATACATAGAATTTAAAATAAATTAAGGCAGTGATTGGCTTTCTCCTCCTATTGCACAGTTTGTGTCAACTATACAATAAGGCAGGTCGCTGAGGCTGCCTTTTTCTTATGGAACTAAAGGGGAAGGTTAGTTTAATAAGCCAGCGAAAACAACGGTTTCACGTGGTATTATAAAAAAATAAACTATTCGAACCTTTAAGAGAGGCGATTAAAATGAAGGTAGAAATAAGCTACTTCCCTCCCGAAAAAATAATAACTGTGCCGGAGGAAGAAGCCACTTATCCTTTTGAGATTAACGGTGAGTTCCAATATATCGTAGAGTTTTATACAGATACCCATGAAGAATTCTTTTGTAATTGGATGGATAGCCCAGATTATTACCCTATTTATTCACTTGCGGAAATCTATGATTTTCAACAAGCAGAGTACGAAGAGCTGTTTAAGATGCAAAACATAGAGTTTAATTATATGAAGGGGAGTCGTAAAGATACGTTCTTTGTAAAGGCAATTATACGCAGCCCGCAGCAATTTAAAGAATATTATTCTTATTTGTACGGGAATGGAAGCATGTTGAACTTACCATTATGGTCCTTAAAACAGGATGTATTCAGACTAGAGGAAAGGGAATATGAGTCACCTTATCCTGTAAAAAAGACTAAAAATAACCGAACCAGACTAGTTAAATTAAAGTGGATAGCCAATACCCCGATAGCAACTTTAGTTGCAAGTTCCACTATGTTTTGGGTAGGGTATGATGGTGATTATATTACCGCGTTCTCAAATGATGAACACTTTTCAACAATAGACTCTCTTCAAAAAATAATACCAGAAAAGGTAGAGCTGGTAACTGGTGATTATGAGTATGAGTAGTGTTCTCCCATTCCATAAACTTGTTGAACTAAAAGGTGCGTTGGCTGAATATCGGAGCTGTCTTTAAGGCAGCTTTTTCTTATGGAACTAACGGGTGCGTTAGCTGAAGATCGGAGCTGTCTTTAAGGCAACTTTTCTTTATGCAACTATCGGGGCAGGTTAGTTCAAGAGTGCATATTGATTTGTTCAACAATTGGTCCATTTTATGGAATAACACTTATTGAGCTAACTGAGGGTTGAAAGAAAGAATGTTATAATAAATTTTATTATTTTACTGTTTTGCATTGGAGGTACTTAACTTGGAAATTAGAAAAGCAAGGAAAGAAGATATTAAGGGCATATCAAGAGTTTATGTTGATAGTTGGAGGACTACTTATCGTGATCTAGTACCTGACGATTATCTGGACGAATTATCGTATGAAGATGCAGAAAAAAGATGGAATGATTTTTTATATAACGAAAATGAACCTTTTATATATGTTGCAATTAATGAAACAGGGAAAATTATAGGTTTTGCATCCGGTAAAAGTATAGATGAGAAGAATTACGATGGAGAACTATATTCGCTTTATCTCTTACAGGAATGTAGAGGATTTGGTGTTGGTAGGCAGCTTATTTCAGCTATTGCTAAACATTTTAAAGAAAAAGGTTTTTATTCTATGATGGTTTGGGTAATGAAACAGAATAATTCTGGACTTGGATTTTATGAACGTATGGGAGGAAAAGAATACATTCATAGGACCAGTACGTTTGGGGGAACCATAGTAGAGGATATTGCTTATGGCTGGAAGGATATCTCAGAATTATGTATTGAGTAAGAGTAATAAAGGTTTACACGTGTGTAACTTGTTTAATTAACGGGCGCGATTCTTGAATAAGATTCGCTTTTCTTAATGAACTAACGGGGCAGGTTAGTTCAAGAATACTGTTTGATCTTTATTCAACAATTGGCCATATTATTGAATAACTAACGAAAGTATATTTATGAAAGGGCGTTAGAATAATTATAAGTAATTCTTATATTTATGGTTTGTCATAAGAAAGAGCCTATCAAGGTAAGCTCTTTCTTATTTTCCTTTTAATAACCAAAAACCAATTAATATAATTGTGATACCGACCCCTGTTCGCCAATTGGGAATTTCTTTTAGAAATATGTATCCAATTGCTACACTAACTAGTATCTCCATTCCTTTAGAGACAATAAGTGAGAAGGTTAAGTTATCTACAATTTTTGTTAAAAACTTCACTCCGTATCCAATCATAATACTCGCAGGCAGAAACAAAGGTAAAAGTTTAATGTAGTACCATAAAGTGGATAAAAAATTTGAGTCAATGTGCTTGGTGTGATAAGCGTAAATAGCATTAATAATTAATAACCCGCCTAACATTAATAAAAGGGCAAGGAAAATCATAAATGTTGTTCTCCAATTGAATTTGTTTCTATAATTTTGCCCAAATGCAAAATCTTTATGTAAAGTAAAAATCAAGTTACTCATTTTGCATGAAATGTATTCAGAATCGCTTTTCTTAATGAACTAACGGGGCAGTTTAGTTTAATAAGACTTTTAGAATCAAACTATCAGTTGAAACCTTTTTAGGAAAAATCTAGTATATAGATTAGGGAAATGTTTTTTGAATAGGAGGATCAGGTAATGTTAGGGGATATTATATATCAAGTTATTGTTTTCGGAGGTATATCATTAATTTTAGGTGTATTAGGTTATTTATTTTTTAAGAGGACCAAGAAAAGCTAATTAAATTTCTAATTCAAGTAACGGGTGCTTTACTTCAATAAGGGAGTTGCTTTGGCAGATCTTTATGGAACTAACGGGGCAGAATAGCTAAATATGCGATCCTAAAAAAAGGAAGGTTAAATATGCTTTTTCATATTATTATTGGATTTATCCTCCCTTGGATTGTAGGGGTATATTTATTTAGAAATCAGAAGAAATTGTTCATTATTTTTTATCCGATTGGTACAGCTACTAGCTTTTTAATAAATGAAATTGGATTTAACTACTTTTGGAGGATGGATATAGTATTTCAAGAATCATCTTTAACTGGAATTCCGTATGATTTAGGTCTTTATCCTATACTTGGTTGTTTATTTATTTGCGTTATTCACTATAAAAAAATGCCTATTCTTATTACATTTTTAGTTTTTACTTTAGTTACAACCTTTGGAGAGTACATACTAGTGTGTCTAGAGAAAATAGTATACAGGAATGAATGGAATATCATTTGGACTGGTGTTAGTTATTTATTTGCTTATTCAATTTTTTATGTTTATTACAAATTAGTTCGTAAGTTTATTTTATTAAATTAATGGGTGCTTTACTTCATTACCAGGAGCTGATCAGCAGCTCCTTTTCTTTTGGAACTAAAGGGGCAGGTTAGTTCCATAAGGAAATGGATTATTTTACACTTATGAATAATTACTCTTTATTGTTATTATTTTCTTAAAGGTTCAAATTATTTTAATTTGATATCGTTAATTCACCATTGTGATTTACTGTGAGAGCAATAAATAAAATTAACTTAGTTACAAAGTTATTAATTTTTTTAATTTTTGTCTCTTTTAATACATAAATTTGTTTTTATGCAAAAGACAAAACAGAAGGTATAGTTTCTGCGTGTATAGGTACCTTTCTAGTGATTTTGGTTGCAACTATGGGATTTCTTCTAGATAGAAGCAACCATATGTAATTATGAAAGATAAAGAGGATGAAAAAGATGAAAAAGGAAAGGCAAAAAAGAAGGTTTTTCAAAGGGATAATGATTGAAATTCGTGATTCAATCTTATATGAATTCGTTTTTAACCTCTTAACTCTTATTCCAAGAATGATAGTTCGTTTAGTAAAAAGTTTATTTTAACTAATTGTGTCGGAAGTAATTCTTAATGAACTAACTGGCGCTTTACTTCAGAAAGAGAGTTGCTTTAGCAGCTCTTTTTGTTATGGAACTATCGGGGCAGGATAGTTGAAGAAGGAATTTGTATTTACTTCTAGAATATACATAATTAGGGAATGTGAAGGTGGGAGCTTAAATGGATAAGGGCAGTATTTTCGCCCTGCTCGGCTCCAATGGGGCGGGCAAGACAACGGTTGCCAAGAGGATTACTTACGGAATAATGGTGACTTTGAATTTGATGAAACCGAGAATAAACGTCCGATGAACATATGGCTCTATGCTAAGTGCAGGACATTTCTCGATTCTGATTACCCAGAACAGGATGTGAGTCATCTTTTGATTGCCAATATTCAGTCTCTTTGATGCATCGAACACGCTTTCAAGCATTGATAACAAAAGAGAATTTGTAGAACAATAGGGCTGATAAAAAAGTAAAGAGAGGGAAACCAAATGAAAAAGATTACAACGGGACAAAGCAACACTGGCTTATCCGAAACAGGGCTACGCAGAATGCGCGACGTTCTGGCACGGCATGTCGAGTCCGGGAAGATTCCTGGGCTCGTCGCCCTGGTCAGCCGGTACGGTGAGACGCACGTAGAAGCGATCGGCACGATGCGCCATGACGGTGGCGCGCCGATGCGCCGGGACACGATCTTCCGGTTGGCGTCCACTTCCAAGCCGCTCGCGGTCGCGTCGGTGATGATCCTGCTCGACGAGTGCAAGCTGCATCTGGACGACCCAGTAGATACGTGGCTGCCCGAACTCGCCGACCGGCAGGTGCTGAAACGGGCCGACGGCCCGCTGGACGACACCGTGCCGGCACGGCGGCCGATCACCATACGGGACTTGTTGACCTCCACGTTCGGGCTCGGAGTGGATATTACGTTGATGGGCTCCCCGATCCAGAACGCGATCTTCGAGAGTGGGATATACGACACGCCAGGGGCGGAGTTGCCCGATCCGGATGAGTGGATGCGCCGCCTGGGCACACTCCCGCTGAGCTACCAGCCCGGAGAGCGGTGGCAATACCACGTCAGCAACGAAGTGCTCGGCGTGCTCGTCGCCAGAGTCACGGGTCAGACGTTCGAGACGTTCCTGCGCGAACGCATCCTCGATCCGCTGGGGATGAAGGACACTGGTTTCTACGTGCCCGCCAACAAGATTGACCGGCTGCCGCCCGCCTTCAACCCCGATCCACAGACCGGAGAGTTCATCGTGTGGGACGAGGCCGCAGGCGGACGCTACAGCCGACCTCCAGCGTTCCAAGCAGGCGGCGGTGGGCTGCTCTCAACCGTCGACGACTATCACGCGTATTTACGGATGCTGCTGAACCAAGGGATGCACGGGACCGAACGGATCCTGTCCCGGCCCGCCGTCCAGCTGATGACCACCAACCGCCTCACGCCCGAGCAACAAGCCGCCCGAGACGCCCTGGCCAAAAACAACGTCCATTTGTCGCACGGCCAAGGGCAGCACGGCGGCTGGGGCTTCGGGATGGCGGTGCGCACCTACCGTGGTGACTACGCGTCCATCGGCCAGTTCGGCTGGGACGGTGGAACCGGCACCACGACATACGCCGACCCGGACAAACAGCTCACCGGAATCCTGCTCACCCAGGTCGGGATGTCCACCCCGGATTCAGCGCGGCTTATCCACGACTTCTGGACCATGGTCTACCAGGCAATCGAAGACTGACACCGAGCCCGCGCCTGGTACGCCCGCCCTCAACCCACGACACCCAACGGTCAGCCCCCTGGCGGCCGATTGGAAGCAAAAGTTGCCTTTAAAACATGCTCTTTCTATTTATTCATTTATCAAGGTTTCTTGGATTAATTTGATCAAACTTTGTTTCAAATCTACATTAGTTAAGAAGGTTAGACCTAAATTTTGATTTACCTTTATAAAACAAAAAAGCCCCTCTCGATTATGAGAAGGGCCTTTTAAGTTGGAATAGTGGAGTAGCTGGGTAATATTATTGTCTTCCAACCAAATACATTTTATACCAATTTAATAAATAAAACCTCTCTATAAAAGAGGACTTACCACTAAACCCCATTTCTTTGTAAATTGTTTGCATCCATTTTGGAATAATAAAAGGAAAATCAGCTTATGTTGGAGGGTTCTTGGTTGCTACTGGAACCATCATACTGTGGCTTTGAAATAAAGTCACGATGTTTGTAAAAAAGATGGGATGTTTAAAATAAAGTCGCGACGTTTATAAGGACAATTTTCTGAAAAAACAGGTGCGTTAGCTTAAGATAAAAACTGTCCTTTAAGGCAGTTTTTTCTTTATGGAACTAAAGGGGCAGGTTAGTGGCATAAGAAGAACGACTTTTTCAAATCGCCCCTAAAAAGTTCATCCCTTTAAGCTCACCTTTTTGAATGCCTTCAAATAGACCCTATACGTTACTGTGCCATCCATTTTCCACACCTCCCAAATTAACTACAGACTAATCATAAATTACTGGAAAGTTTGAAATTATACCAAAATGTTACATTATTTCAACAAAACTTATCTAAGTTTAGGGGTGTCTATACATTTTTTTTGAAAAGGGCATATCATAAACAGAACAATCTAAATAAAAAGGAGTTACTCAAATGTATAATATAAATGTAAGAAGACCTCAACGTCATGCTATTATTGGATTCTTAAGTGAACTTGGTGCGACACAAATCCCACACTATCATTTGAATGGTTTCGTTTATTATCCATACTATAGTGGATATGGTTATTACTATCCGTACTACAGTTTCTATGGATAATGTTCTTAATTTCAACAAAACAAAAATCACCCATTACTGGATGCCCATAAAAGATTTAATATGGTAAATTTCTATCTTGATTCGTATCTTCAATGATTTTTTTTAGGTTCACGGAAAAAAATTTTAACCTTCTTAGGACACGATTCAACAACAGGTTTCCCCTTTGAAGAAATTGAAGCTGAGTACATTAATGAAATAGAATGAATTTTTATTGGGTGCCTATACTTATACAGTTTCGTTAAGCTTCACTTGATTAAAGAGTTAAGCCTTTTTTATTGAAGTAACTAAGCTGTTTAAATCAATAAAAAAAGTCAGAAAGAGGATACACTGAGAGAGGTTGAGCATTAATATAATGGGAATTATAAAAATAGACAGGTATATGGGGATGTGTATGACGTTTAAGTCTGAGATTATTAAAATCTGTATTGCAATTGTTATAACGTTCCTCCTCGGAAGAACCGTTTCCCAAGGAATTCAAATAGAGTTACTAAGGGATATTGTTGTTGGAATAACAGTTGCAGTGGTTTATTTATTACTTATTATACGATTTTTAAAAAGAAGCGATGATGACGAATAGAAAAATTCCTTCTTCAACTAACGGAGCAGGTTAGCTTTATATGTAAAAAACATTGGGTGTTAAATCCCAATGTTCTTTATAGATTAATTTTGTTATTCGGAAAAATCTAATTATCGGATAACTATATATGGTCTCATCATTTCGTAATCCTCGTGTTCTAATATATGACAGTGCCAAACATACAAACCTGTATAAGGACCAAACTTCATGATAATTCGAGTTACTTGATTAGGGTTAGATTGAACGGTATCCTTCCATCCTCGTTCATAAGGTTCTGGAGAAATCGCAGGACCTGTATAATGGATAATTTTCTCCTTTTTATACCTTTGTACATCGAAATCTCTTCGATCTAAGATTTGAAAATCAATTAAGTGGAGATGGATAGGGTGTGTATCCGTAGTTAAGTTAATAAGACACCATATTTCGGTTGATCCTAATTTTGGATTTTCAGTTATTGGGGCATCCCATTGTTTATTATCCAATAACATAAATTCACGACCGTACTTATCCATATTGTCATTTAATGTTAGATATCTCACCTTCGAAGCTAATTGTTCTCTTATTTTGGGAACAGGCATCATATAAGCCGGAATAACACTCGTATCGACACTTGATAATGGAAGAATCACTCTAAATTGCATCACTGTGCCTGTATTTTCATTTATCTGATTTCCATTTCCGGTTGGAAATGGAGCTGGAGCATCGTTTGTCATGATAATATACTTACCCTCAAGATTAGTAAAATCAATGATTACTTCTGCACGTTCTGCAGGCGCTAACATGATTTCTTTTACACCTATTGGGTGCTGCATTAATCCTCCATCCGTCGCAATTTGATACATAGGTTGTTCCGAATCAAGCTTCATTCTAAAAAAACGGGTATTGGATGCGTTTAGTAGTCTAAATCGATATTTACGAGGTTCCACTTTTAAATATGGATGTACTTTGCCATTCACGATAATCGTATCTCCAACAAATTCAGGAATGATCGACGTTTCTAATTTCGGGATTGGTTGATCTGGCTGTTTAGGGTAATATAGTGAACCATCCTTATTGAAAGTCTTATCTTGTATCATAAGAGGGATCTCATATTGCTCACTTGGTAAATTCAATAAACGTTCGTGTTGATCTCTGATTAGATAAAATCCAGCCAACCCTGCATAAACATTAAGCCTAGTGATACCAAGGGCATGGTCATGATACCAGAGGGTGGAATCATGACCGCAATTATCATATCGATATACTTGCTTTCTAAAATATCGACCGACTTGTTTGAATTCTTTTGTAAACCAAGCCTCTGGGTAGCCATCACTTTCCGATTCAACACATGCACCGTGTACATGAACCACCGTTCGTACTTCAGGTACATCCATATGGGCTCCATGCACCGTATAGTCTACTGGAAACAGATGCTTATCTGGAAGATTGTTGATCCATTTGATAAACACGATTTCTCCTCTTTCTACTTCAATGGTAGGTCCTGGATAGCTACCTTCGTATCCCCAAACAGTTGTATCATTTAACTCACGATGGAGTGATTGCTTAAATTCCGTCATATTCACTTCATAATAAGTATAGAACTGATCTTTCCATCGAGGTTTTAAAATAGGGGGAATAGGGAGTTCATCTACAAATTTAGAGAGAATCATATTTCCTCTCCTTTCTGCTAATTATAATTACCTTCTTTCAAAAGGTTATAAATATTACAAGCTCTGTATGACAAATTCAAATGGTGATTGCAGTTGACAAAATGAATAAAAGTGCGTGATATATTCTATGCACGCTTGTGTAACTAACGGAGGCGTTAGTTGATAAAGAACAATTGAAGACTGCAATTTAAGGCAGTCTTTTTAATCAATAATGAAATTTAACAGATCCAAATAAAAAGAAAACACCTCATTTATTAAATAGGAAGTGTTTTCTTTTTTGTATAGAGTTGATGGGAATTGAACCCACGACCCTTTGCCTGCCAGGCAAATGCTCTCCCCTGAGCTACAATCCCATTTTAAAAAATGGGATTAGAATCATTCTACTTTCTGTACATATAAACAAGGTTAAATGTTATATGAACACTGCAAATAAACACATTTACCTATAGATATTTAAAACCTTCTTCCTTTTATCGTATGAATATTGATCCACCAGTCCATGTAATGTAGAGGCTGTTCGAGCAGACTACGTCATTCCCTGTATCTTGCCGTGCTATGCGGCATAAGGAGTTCAAGAAACAAAAAGCTTAAAGCTTTCATTGATAAGAAAAAATCAGAAGGAAAGCCATCCAAAGTGGCGATCGTTGCCTGTATGAATAAACTTCTTCATTGGATTTACGCTTTATTAAAGAGAAAAGAAGCATTCCTAGATTTAGCCTGATTAACGGTTTTGTGAAACAGAGAAAAATCCTTCCAAAAGGGTT
Organism: Peribacillus simplex NBRC 15720 = DSM 1321; assembly: GCF_002243645.1. Lineage (NCBI taxonomy): Bacteria > Bacillati > Bacillota > Bacilli > Caryophanales > Bacillaceae > Peribacillus > Peribacillus simplex. The sequence goes on from NZ_CP017704.1 coordinate 4,917,799, forward strand.
TTGGAGGGTTATTTGTCATGAACAAAAATAGTATATCATAAGGGAAATGAAAATTTTAGAGAAAGATATTGACATCCTATTAGCTGGTTTAGTTCTATAATGATCATTAAAAAAATAATCAAACTCTTTTATAAAAATTGATACTAAATCACTAGAAAAGAACCCTTTTTGATCAATCTCTTTTCAAAATGGATTGTATTTATTTACGCTAATAGGAGGGTTCAGGAGGACCTTTTGATCAATCTTTATTTCAAAGCTACAGTGGATTCTTTTTTTAAACAGATGCTTTAGCACAATACATACATGAACTGAGCTGGAAAGTTCCCTCCAAAGAATAAGGAATAAGAATGGCCGAAAATCAATTTGATTTTTCGGCCATTTTAATATTTGAAAATGGGGAATTCAAGAATTATTTTTCTACAGATGCAATGATGTCTTCAGCTAAGAGTTTAGAACCACTAGCACCTTTTAGATATTTCAATGTTCCTTCACTAGACCAATCAAATATCTTTATACTGCTCATTCTTTTATTTACTTCTTTAATGTTTAACTGGTTAGAAACAAAATTATAATTTGAAGGAATAATTTTATTGCCGGCTATAGCAAAAGCATTTAAACAGACTATATGAGTTAGTCTATATTGCTTATAATCACTCCATTCAACAGGTAACAACTCTTTTATACAATTAAAATAAGTAAGAGTTATATTAAGTATTTTTTCCTTAGGTAATTCGGCTAGCTTTGTATTTTTAATTAATAACAAAAGAAAGTTATATACATTTTGTAAAGTAATATGCTTTTCTTTAGTTCTTTTGCCAATTAACGTTCCTTTATTATACAAGGGGCTGTTAGGATCAATAATTAGCTGTGTTGCAATCCAACTAAGATTATCACTTTCTCTTTTTAAAAATCTACTTAACGAAGTACCTATACCTTTAGCTTTTGAATTAATAATATCTTTAAATAACTAAACAGTGAAAAGCTAGGGGCGACTTTTAACATCGCGCTTGTTTCTTTTGTATATACTCCCATTCCACCTAATCTATGCTAACCATCCAATAGTGAAGCTTTTTATTGCATATTAATCTGCCTATATTTGGACGGATTTTATCATAAGCATGAAATTCCCACTCTTCACCGAAGAAACAATCATTTTATGCTTTCTCATATCAGTTCAGTAAAAACGAAGTCATATCTAGCCGATTGTGATATTTAAGGTATAATGATAGGGGAAAGATATTTTGTAACGGATTAGGTGAAGATGATCATGAAGCTAATCATTGCGGAGAAACCAGATCAAGGTTCAACGCTAGCGGCTCAATTTAAAACGAAGAAACAGCAAGGCTATATAGAAATCATGCCGAATGAACTTTTTCCCGATGGAGCTTATGTAACTTGGGCCGTCGGGCATTTATGTCAACTCGTTTCGCCGGAAACCTATCATTCAAAATGGAAAAAATGGTCGATGGAAACGTTGCCAATGATTCCTGAGAAATTTCAATATGAAGTGACCCGACAGAAGGCAAAGCAATTCAATGTCGTGAAGACTTTGCTTAGGAAACCGGATGTCGATGAAATCATTCATGCAGGTGATGCCGGTCGTGAAGGAGAATTGATTGTACGCAATATCGTTAATCTATGCAATGTAAATAAACCGATGAAACGTTTATGGATTTCCTCTTTGACCCCAAAAGCGATTTATGAGGGATTCCAAAATCTGAAGAACGAAGAAAAAACCAGGCCGCTCTATTATGAAGCGTATACGAGAGCTTGTGCGGATTGGGTTGTGGGAATGAATGCGTCGAGAGCGTATAGTATTTTATTGCAACAAAGGGGCGTTTCGGATGTGTTTTCAGCTGGAAGGGTCCAGACACCGACTCTCGCTTTGATTGTGAAGCGGGAATTGGAAATTGAGCAATTCAAGTCTGAGCCGTTCTGGGAAGTGTTCGCTGACTTCAAGATGGATGGAAAGAAGTATCAGGGAAAATGGCAGCAGAACAATGATCCGAGAATCAAGACAAAAGAAATGGCTGAAAAAATTGCCGCCTTTTGCAAGGGTAAGGAAGCTGAAATAGCTGAAATGGATACAGAAAGGAAAGAATTTCAGCCGCCTTTGTTATTTAATCTATCGTCACTGCAAGCGACAGTAAACAAGATTTATAAATATTCACCGAAACAGACGCTTGATATTGTACAAAGTTTATATCAAAAAGGGATTGTTTCTTATCCACGTTCAGATTCCAATTATGTGACGGAGGGGGAAGCCGAAACATTTCCCGATATTTTGCAAAAACTAAGTGGATTTTCAGAATATGAATCTTTGTTTCCTTTGCCACAACCGAACATCATGAATAATAAACGGTTTGTAAATGAAAAGAAAGTGACTGATCACTATGCAATTATTCCGACGGAGCAAGTAACTGACCCAAAGCGGCTTTCCGCTGAAGAACGGAATATATATGACTTGGTGGTACGCCGGTTGATTGCAGCCCATTATGAGAAAGCCATTTTCGATTACACCACCATTAAAACGCTTGTCGATAAGCGTGCCGAATTCATTTCTAAAGGCAAGCAGCAGATTCAAGAGGGATGGCGCAAAGTGATTTTCCAAAATGACAAGGATGATGATGATATCATTCTGCCGTCCGTTTCAAAAGGGGATTCTGGAAAGGTCTCCAATATAAAGGTGAAAGAAGGAAAAACCCAGCCTCCTAAGCGCTATACAGAAGGTCAGCTGATCACTTTGATGAAAACTGCCGGAAAGCATCTGGATAATGAAGAGTTAGAAAAGGTGCTGATGAAAACCGAGGGTCTTGGAACCGAAGCAACTCGGGCTGGCATCATTACCATGCTTAAAGACCGTAAATATATCAATGTCAAAAAAAACCAGGTGTTTGCGACAGATAAAGGGAAAGTGCTGATTACTGCCATCGGGGAGAAAATCCTGGCTTCACCCGAGATGACAGCCAAATGGGAACAGCGTTTAAGGGAAATTGGTGAAGGAAAGGCTTCAGCTGGCGGCTTTATGGAAGCTGTTAAAAAGATGTCAGCAAAAATTATCAGTGATGCCGTGGAATCATCGGAAAGCTGGGATTTTCAGGGTCTGGACACCGAGTCGATTCAACGGAGTGGCCCTAAAAAGAGAAGCTCGGCATCTATGGGCAGCTGTAAACTATGCGGTTCTAAGATTGTCGATAAAGGGGAATTCTATGGATGTGTAAGTTATCAAAAAACAAAGTGTAACTTCACTATCTCCAAAAAAATCCTCAATAAGAAAATCAGTCAAGCAAATATAAAAAAGCTGTTGGCGAGCGGTGAAACGGATATGATAAGCGGTTTTATAAAAGGGGAAAAGACCTTTGATGCCATTTTATCATGGTCCGATTCTGAAAAGAAGATCAGTTTTACATTTCCAACAGAACAAAACGTCAAGCAAACTTGAGAAGAAACTTCATTAAAGGCGCCCTGAGACTTATATCTTCTTGTTTCGGGGTCGTTTATATAGTAAAATTTTTAGATATGCGTTTGAATGGGAGGATTCCGAATGCCTACACCGAGCATGGAGGATTACATAGAACAAATTTATTTACTTATTGAAGAAAAAGGATATGCAAGAGTTTCCGATATTGCCGAAAATCTTTCCGTCCACCCTTCTTCTGTTACAAAAATGGTTCAAAAACTTGATCAGGAAAAATATTTGATATATGAAAAGTACCGGGGCCTCGTTTTAACTGCAAATGGGAAAAAAGTTGGTAAAAGGCTCGTATACCGTCATGAACTTTTAGAACAGATGCTAAGGTTGATAGGGGTCAAGGAAGAAAATATTTATCATGATGTAGAAGGTATTGAACACCACCTTAGTTGGAATGCCATCGATAGGATTGGAGACCTGGTTGAATTCTTTGAAGAATCTCCTGACCGTGTCGAGGATTTAAGAAAGATACAAAAAAGAAATGAAGAAAATTCTAAATAAGCTGCCGCGGGCAGTTTTTTTTTATGTATTTGAAAATCATCTGTTTTCTTGAATCGGGCATTGTTCATTTTAAAAATAAGGTGTACAAGGCAGCGGCTTTTTAAAAGAGGATTTTTTAATTATGAGCAGAATAGCTATAAAGAAGCCCCGGTATTTTGATTCGGGAAAATATTTTTCAGGAACTTATTTAATTAGGGGTTAAATGGGAGGGTGAATTTCTGATGAATTTACATACATGGCATAAAGAGTCGGAAAAGGAATGGGATGTTTTTGCACCTATGTGGGTGAAGAATTCGCAAGAAATGTGGGAAACGGGGAGCCGGAAAAACATTATTCCTTTCTTTTCTGAATATGTACCTTCGGGAGTGAAGGTAGCTGACATAGGCTGTGGAGATGGAGTTGGTTCCTTGAAATTGGCCGAAGCGGGATTTAAAGTAACCGGAGTTGATTTATCCAATGTGATGATTGAATTTGCAAAGGGAAAAACCGCTCAACAACCAGAACTTTCTTTTCTGCAAGGAGATTTTTATAATCTACCATTCAAAGATGAAGAAATGGATGCGGCAATGGTCATTAATTCTTTGGAATATACGGGTGAACCATTAACGGTGATGAAGGAAATCCAACGGGTAATAAAGCCTGGCGGCTATGTCTGTTTTGGGATACTTGGTCCAACAGCCGAACCACGAAAAAAATTCAGTTTTCAACGGTTATTAGGAGATAAAGTCATCATGAATACAATGCAGCCATGGGAATTTGAAAAAATGGCTTTAGAAACGGGATGGAAGGCAGTGGCTGATACCGGCGTTGCAAAGAGAGGGGTGGACTATACAAAACTGGGACATTTTTCAAAGGAATTAAAGCAAGCTGTATCGTTCATGTGGCTGTTTCTCCTTCAAAAAGAGGTGGGGCAGTGATGGAGAAGTATCAAATCGATCAATTCGTTGAAAAGACGAAACAGCAGGATAAAGGGCAAGGCTTATTCGAACTTGAAACGGAACGAATTCTGGAGATTAATTTGGAAAAGCAGATCTGGGCAAAAATGGGGACGATGGTTTCTTATCGCGGCCATATTAAATTCGAGCGGGAAGGCATCTTGGAGCATGGTCTTGGTAAACTCTTTAAAAAAGCTTTGACTGGTGAGGGTGCATCCTTGATGAAAGCGACCGGAAGCGGCAAGCTATACGTCGCGGATCAAGGGAAGAAGATTTCTATTTTACAGTTAAATGGTGAATCGATCTGTGTTAACGGAAATGATTTACTTGCATTTGAACCGGGGATTCAATGGGATATAAAAATGATGCGGCGCATTGCCGGGTTATTGGCGGGGGGATTGTTCAACGTAAGGCTCGAGGGGAGAGGCATGGTCGCATTCACTTCCCATTATGAGCCGCTTACTTTAATGGTGGAACCTGGGAATCCGGTCTATACGGACCCGAATGCCACAGTAGCTTGGTCAGGGGAATTGCAGCCTGAATTCGTAACGGATGTTTCATTGAAGTCGTTTTTTGGAAGGGGAAGCGGCGAATCCGTTCAAATGAAATTCGAAGGTCAAGGATTTGTGGTCGTCCAACCTTTTGAAGAGGTATACTTCGGTAATAAGGAATCATGAAACAAACAACCTGAGTCAGAAACTCAGGTTGTTTCCCCATGATAATCGGAAGTGGCTGCCCCAAAAAACGATTCACTTAAAAGTGAAAGCTTCTTTTTTCTTACCCTTTCAATCCCACTCATAAGGGGTTGATTGGTAGACATAATAGTTCAGCCAATTCGAGAACATCAGGCTGCAATGGCTCTTCCAGCGGTGAAGAGGTACCTTGGTCGGATCGTTATCAGGAAAGTAATTTTCAGGGAGTAGCGTATTGATCCCACGCTCCCTATCGCGCTTGTATTCTTCACCAAGGGTATCGGCATCATACTCGAAATGGCCGGTAACCATAATTCTTTTTCCATCAACCGAAGCAGCCATCAATACACCAGCTTGATCGGACTGTGCGAGAACCTTCAATTCAGGATGGTTAACTAATTTTTGATAGTCAATATCCGTATGGCGTGAATGAGGGGCCATAAAATAATCATCGAAACCGCGGACTAGATTTTCATTCGGTTCAAGGACCTCATGGGTGTATACGCCGAAGCATTTCTCTGGAAGTTCGTATTTGCCTATTCCATAATGATGGTACAGGGCAGCTTGTGCCCCCCAACAGATATGTAGGGTGGATGTGACATTTTCGCTTGACCAGTTCATGATATTCTGCAGTTCTTCCCAATAATTAACGTCTGAAAAGTCCAGCTTTTCTACTGGAGCGCCTGTAATGATCAAGCCGTCATATTTCTTCGTGCGAATATCATTAAATGATTTGTAAAATTGATCTAAATGAAATTTACTTGTGTTTTTTGATTCATGTGTGCTCAAGCGCAGGAATGATATATTTACTTGAATGGGAGTATTGCCAAGAAAGCGCAGTAACTGGGCCTCCGTTTTTTCTTTCTCTGGCATTAGGTTTAAAATTAATATATTCAATGGACGGATTTCCTGATTGGTAGCTCTTTCCTCATCCATTACGAAGATATTTTCCTGTTCTAAAATTTCCCTTGCTGGCAGTTGTTCCGGAATTCTGATTGGCATGATTAGCCTCCTTCTTCAAAAATCATAATATTTTAATTATATAGAAAATTATTGAATAGAAAAGCTATTTTAATAATTTCTTATAAATCCCCAAGGAAAAGGCCTGCGAATGGTAAAATGGGAAGATCATGAATACATAAACTATGAAGTTGGAGAGGTGTTTTGAGATTGTTTGATCCTACAGCATTTGAGAACATGAAAGTGGTATTGGAAGGAGCGGTTTACGATCGTGACTTCATTGGAGATATATTGGTCATTAACCGTGATGAGATAGTGAATCTCTCAACCATGTCCAGATCATATAAGATTGAGATGGAATTGAAAAAACCAATCGTGCCTATTTCGATTAGCGGTGCCATTGAGTTACACGCTTCACTCAAGAACCTAAGTTCGGAGTTACTCGATGCCGATAATGATGATATGCATTCGGGCTGCACGGTTAATATTTTCATTTCTTTTCCCAAAAAGCTTGATGAAGTGAATGCGGAACAATTGTTGAACGACCTGGAAAAAATTTGGGGAGATCAGAGAATCATTACAGTGACGACTAGCGATACGGTCAGTAAAAAAATGCTACCCGTTACTTCTTCTATATATAAAGTTTCATTTGGAAGGCTTGTAAAAGAAGAGCAAATGGATGATTTGGAAGACATGGTAGAGTATTTGATTCAATCCATACAAGCAGTGAAGATTTCGGGATGATAGGAAAAGGATAAAAGTTGGTAAACCTACCTTTAAATACGGTAAAATGAATCATCATACTAAAGGGAGAGATCATACATGTCCATTTACGAATTTGAAGTCAATAAAATCAATGGCGAAACCATCTCGCTTGAGGAATATAGAGGGAAAGTGATGATTATAGTGAATACCGCAAGCAAATGCGGTTTTTCGCCACAGTATGATGATTTGCAAAGCCTGTATGTGCAATATAAAGAGGATGGGGTTGTCGTGCTTGGTTTTCCTTGTAATCAGTTTTTGAATCAGGAGCCTGGTGATGACCTGGAAATCGATTCATACTGCAAATTGAATCATGGTGTAACATTCCCGATGTTTGCAAAAGTGAATGTCAATGGAAAGGAAGCCCATCCCTTATTCAGCTATTTGACTGAAAATGCTCCTGGAGTGATGGGATCCAAATCGATAAAATGGAATTTTACAAAGTTTTTGATTGATCGTGATGGAAATATCGTCAGTCGGTATGCTCCTAAAACAAAACCTTTGGAAATGGAAGAGGATTTAAAAAAAATATTATGAAGAAAGATATCGAGTCCAACGGAAGCTTCAGTTGGACTCTTTTTTTGAGGTGAGAAATTTAATGAATGCATCCGTTTTTTTAAGGGGACAGATGGTTGGGATGTTGAATATAATAGAAGACACAAATGAGGGGGGAAACCATGGAACGAATTGCATGGGTAACAGATAGTACGGGAACTTTAGACGAAGAGTTATCGTTGAATGAACATGTATATGTCGTTCCGATGGTCGTCATCATCGATGGGAAGGAATATGAAGATGGCGTCGACCTATTACCTGAGGAATTATACCGGCGGATGAGTGAGGAAAAAATCACCGCCACTACGTCACAGCCCTCGGTCGGCAGATTCCAAGAGTTATATAAGGAGCTTGAAAAACGCTATGATCGAATCATAGCCGTACACCTTTCAAGTGAATTGAGCGGGACCGTTTCCGCGAGCAGGCAAGCTGCACAAATGGTTACGATCCCCGTTGACGTTTTTGATACTTTACTTATTCCCTTTCCAATGCTATTAATCTTGAAAAAGCTCATGCATTATATTGATAATGGTGATTCCATCAATGAGGCATTCGTCAAAACGAGGATGTATGCGGATAACCATGAAACCTATGTATTAATAGGTTCTTTAGATCAGCTGCATCGCAGCGGCAGGTTAACAAACGCACAGTATATACTAGGAAGCCTATTGAGCTTTAAACCCATCATTTCAATCGAAAACGGTCTGCTTCATACTAAATCCAAACCTCGGAACCTTAAAAAAGCGGAAAAACAGATCTTCACTGATTTTCGCAGATCAGTCGAAGCGGGAAAAGTAAAAGAATGCACCATATTATATGGTGCAGTATCGGAGCAGGCACAAAGATGGAAAAAGATGATTTCCGACGAATTTCCTCAAGTGTTGACCCATGTATCCCCACTGGGCAGTGCCATCGGGGTGCATACTGGTGAACAGACGATTGGGATCAGTTGGTTCAATGAAGATTAAAGCACACCATTATTGAGAACCATGGTAAAATAGAAAGGACATGGAGTGGTGAAATGAAACAAAAGATGATTGAATTAACGGAGAAGTATGTATATGACCAATTGAATTCTGATGCCAGCGGCCATGATTGGTTCCATATCGATCGTGTTCGTAAGCTGGCTTTACATATTGCAAAAGAAGAACGAAAAGGAAATGAGTTCATTATTGAATTGGCGGCTCTGCTTCATGATATCCCGGATGATAAACTAAACCAGGATGCCGATGGAGGCTGGAAAAAGCTTGACGTTTGGTTTGATGAAATAAATTTGGATATTGATAGTGTGGATGCCATCAAACAGATCATCCATACAATTTCATATAGTGCAGGGCAGTTGAAGCTTCCTTCGATCGAGGCTGAAATTGTTCAGGATGCGGACCGCTTGGATGCAATTGGTGCCATTGGCATAGCCAGGACATTTGCATTTGGCGGGAAAAAGGGACAACTTATGTATGATCCTTCATTGCCCATAAGGGAAAACATGACCAAGAAGGAATACAGGAATGGCAAAAGTTCTTCCATTCATCACTTTCATGAAAAATTATTGCGTTTGCAAGATATGCTCAATACTTGTACAGCCAAGAAGATTGCAAGTGAAAGGCATGAATATATGGTTGGATTTTTAAAGGAATTTAATAAGGAATGGGATGTACGATTATGAAAGTTTTTAGCATGGAACATGTAATGAAAACTCAAGGGGAAAAGCTGCTTTTTAAAGATGTCTCTTTTTCCATTACCGAAGGGGAAAAAATCGGGATCGTTGGTATAAACGGCACCGGTAAATCGACATTATTGAATATCATCGCAGGGTTGGAAGACAGTGATTTAGGAACGAAGGATCATCCGAATGATTATACGATTTCCTATCTGTCCCAAGATCCGCATTTTGATGAGAAATTGACGATCATGGAATATATGTATGAAAGTTCAACTCCTGTATTTTCATTGATTAAAGAGTATGAAAAGACGCTCGTTCAACTCCAGATAGACCCGCAGAATAGCGCAATACAGGACCGTTTGTTAAAACAGCAACAGGATATGGACACGCTTGGCGCCTGGGATACTAGTGCCAATGCCAGAACGATTCTGACCAAGCTTGGTCTTCCTGATCATTCAAGGAAATTGGGGGAACTGTCAGGTGGCCAAAAAAAACGTGCGGCCCTGGCAAAAACCTTGATTGAGACCCCTGATTTACTGATTTTGGATGAGCCTACGAACCATCTCGATTTCGAAAGCATCACTTGGCTTGAAGAATATTTGGGGAAATACCAAAAGTCCGTTTTATTTGTAACCCATGATCGATATTTCCTTGATCGTGTGTCCAATAAGATTTGGGAAATTGCCCAAACCCAGCTCTTCGAATACAAAGGAAACTATGCGGATTATTTAGAATCAAAGGCCATTCGTGAAGAGAATGAATCGGCTGAAAGAACGAAAAAGGAAAGTCTATTCAAAAAAGAACTGGCCTGGATCCGTAAAGGTGCCAAAGCCCGTACAACGAAACAAAAGGCCAGGATCCAACGCTTCGAAACATTGGAATCAGGTGTAAAGGATAAGCAGAAATCCGACAACCTGGAAATGGAATTAAGCGGTGCCCGTCTTGGGAAAAAGGTACTTGAGATGAGGGATGTCTCTAAATCCTTCGGTGATCGTACCATCATCAACCATTTTTCTTTCCTCTTCAAACCAGGTGATCGGATTGGGATCGTCGGTAATAATGGCAGTGGTAAGTCAACCTTGTTAAATATCCTGGCAGGACGGGAATCTATAGATGAAGGCAACCTGGAAAAAGGGCAAACCGTGAAAATAGGCTACTATACGCAAGAAAGTGTCGATATGGATGAGAATTTGCGCATGATAGAGTATATACGTGAAACGGCGGATTCAATCGCACTTAAAGATGGTAGTTTCATATCGGCTGCGCAGATGCTTGAAAGATTCTTGTTTCCAATGGGATCGCATGGGACGCCAATTCGCAAGCTGTCCGGGGGGGAGAAAAGGCGTTTATATCTCCTTAACATATTGATGTCCGCGCCTAATGTCCTGCTTTTGGATGAACCGACGAATGATTTGGACACGCAAACCTTGACCGTTCTGGAGGATTATTTAGAAACGTTTTCAGGTGTAGTCATTACTGTATCACATGATAGGTATTTCTTGGATAAAACGTGCCATCAGCTTCTTGTTTTCAAGAATAAAGGTGAAATTGATTTCTATTACGGCAATTATTCAGAGTTCTTGGAAGAAAAGACGGAAGAGGCCGTGCCGGTAAAAGTACCGGAACCTCAGCTGAACCGGACCGAAAAGAAAAAGAAAAAACTAACTTATGCGGAAAGCAAGGAATGGGAAGAGATAGAAGGTAACATGGAACGGGCTGAGCTACGCCTGAAAGACATAACATCAGAAATGGCAGCAGCGGGAAGCGATTTTGAAAAAGTCCGCCTGCTGCTTGAAGAAGAAAAGGAACTAACGGATAAATTAGACCATTTGATGGAAAGATGGACGTATTTAGCGGAAAAATTGGAAGAGGAATGAGCGTGGTGACCGGTCCAAGTGAGCAAACTTGGATCGGTCTTTTTTTAGCCAATCTCAATTGCATGAGAATCTGTTGCCGATGTGATAATATCTAGTACATGGAAACGTCTTGTAAAAGGAGAGAAATGCATTGAAAATTAAGTCGATAGAACCTACACCAAGTCCGAATACAATGAAAATCAATTTAACTGAAGAGCTATTAGCTGGTAAAAGCAATAATTATAAGAAAGATCAAGCTGACCAAGCACCCCAGCTGATCAAAGATTTATTTACGATCGAGGGAGTGAAAGGGGTATATCATGTTGCCGACTTCTTAGCCGTTGAGCGAAATGCGAAATATGATTGGAAAGATATCTTGGTCCAAATCCGTCAGGTTTTCGGGGAAAAAACCGAAGAACAAAATCAACAAACGGCATTAAATGAACATTACGGTGAAGTAAGTGTTGCCATTCAACAATTCAAGGGTATTCCGATGCAAATTAAAGCAAGTGATAGCCAACATGAAAAACGTTTTGCCTTACCGGATTATTTCATAAAGGGCATTGCCGCTGCCCAAAAAGAAGATGATAATGTAGTCCTGCTTCGAAAATGGAAGGATTATGGCGTAAGATATGGTGATATGGAAGATATCGTGAAGGAAGTATCGGATGAGTTAATTGCAGCTTATCCGGAAGAACGAATTAATCGGCTAGTAACCGCTGCAAAAGAAATCGTGGATACGAAGGAGGCATTTTTGAAACGACCGAAAATTAAACTGACTGCAGAAATGCTGAATGACGAAAGCTGGGAAAAGCGTTATCAGGCTTTGGAACAAATGGAAGATCCAACAGTTGATGATATTCCAGTATTGGATATGGCACTCTCCGACAGTAAGGTCTCCATTCGAAGGCTTGCGGTTGTATACTTGGGTATGATCGAGGATAGAAAAGTGCTTCCGAGTTTGTATAAAGCATTGAAAGATAAAAGTGCAGCGGTAAGACGTACGGCTGGTGATTGTTTATCCGATCTTGGCTTTGAAGAAGCGATGGGGGAAATGTCTCAATCACTTTCGGATAAAAATAAATTGGTTAGATGGAGGGCTGCGATGTTTTTATACGAAGCGGGGAATGAAACGACCCTCCCTTATCTTAAACAAGCGGAACAGGACCCTGAATTCGAAGTGGCCCTGCAGGTCAAGATGGCCATTGACCGTATAGAAAATGGGGAAGAAGCAAAAGGTTCGGTTTGGAAGCAAATGACAGAATCAAGACAAGCGAATGACAAGTGAGATTTAATGGTGACTTAATGGGATCTAAAATGGTACAGGAAAAAGCATGCGGATGATTTCATCCGCATGCCTTTTTATTTTTGAAGCGGATCTTCAAGTCGTTTGAGATTAGTTCCCCTCAGATGGAATTCAAAAACATTCAAAATGGCCAATTTTTCGATAGACAGAAGTTTTTAGATATAAATTGGATCTCTATTATTTTAGTAAAATGATTTTTGTAGATATTTAGTGTTGAATGGTTGCATTTGTATGTAAATATGTTAGAATTTTTAGAGTATACTAAAAATTATATTATATTGAATCAATAAACATTTAGTGGAAATTGGGGGTACAACAAATGTCTACATCAAATATGAGAAGTGACATGATTACAAAAGGGGTCGATCGAGCTCCACATAGAAGTCTGTTGCGGGCAGCAGGGGTTAAAGAAGAAGATTTCGGTAAACCGTTCATCGCGGTTTGTAATTCATATATCGATATCGTTCCAGGTCATGTCCACCTTCAGGAATTCGGAAAAATAGTGAAGGAAGCGATTCGCGAAGCAGGCGGTGTTCCTTTCGAATTTAATACGATTGGGGTAGACGATGGAATTGCGATGGGTCATATTGGTATGCGGTATTCTTTGCCAAGCCGTGAGATCATCGCAGATTCCGTGGAAACTGTTGTATCAGCACATTGGTTTGACGGTATGGTTTGCATTCCAAACTGTGACAAGATAACGCCGGGAATGATGATGGGAGCACTTCGTGTCAATATTCCTACAATATTCGTAAGCGGCGGCCCCATGAAAGCAGGTAAAGATAAAAACGGTAAATCTCTTTCATTAACATCCGTTTTTGAAGGGGTGGGTGCTTATCAAGCAGGTAATATCAATGAAGAAGATTTGCAGGAAATCGAGCAAGTTGCATGCCCTACTTGCGGTTCTTGTTCAGGAATGTTCACTGCAAACTCCATGAACTGCCTGGCTGAAGGATTGGGACTTGCGCTTCCGGGAAATGGAACGATTTTGGCGGTAGCCGAAGAACGTAAGGAATTCGTTAAGAAATCCGCTAAACAGTTGATGGAGATAATCAAACAGGATATCAAGCCTCGTGATATCGTAACGATTGATGCAATTGACAACGCATTTGCATTGGATATGGCGATGGGCGGTTCTACCAACACCGTTTTGCATACACTTGCATTGGCACATGAAGCAGGTTTTGAATATCCAATGGAACGCATTAATGAAATAGCTAACCGCGTACCGCATTTAGCGAAGATCGCACCGGCATCCGATTATCATATTGAAGATGTACATAATGCCGGTGGTGTAAGTGCCGTCATTAATGAGTTACTCAAAAAACCAGGTGCCTTTAATGGAGACTGCCTTTCTGTCTCGGGTAAAACGCTCCGCGAAAATGTTGCCGGTTGTGAAATATTGGACAAGGATGTTATCCATCCGTTGGATAATCCGCATTCTGAGCGTGGCGGGCTTGCGGTATTGTTTGGTAACCTTGCTCCTCAAGGCTCCATCGTAAAAGTGGGGGCGGTTGACGAATCAGTTGGTGGCTACCACAGGGGTCCTGCCATTTGTTTCGATTCCCAGGAAGATGCACTTTCCGGGATCATTACTGGAAAAGTTAAAGAAGGGGATGTAGTGGTCATTCGTTACGAAGGACCTAAAGGTGGGCCGGGTATGCCGGAAATGTTGGCACCCACTTCCCAAATCGTCGGGAGGGGACTTGGAGCGAAAGTCGGTCTGATCACTGATGGCCGTTTTTCAGGCGCATCCCGAGGCATCAGCATTGGTCATATATCCCCCGAAGCAGCTGAGGGAGGCCCGATCGCCTTTGTTGAAGATGGAGATATCATCGAATTGGATTTGAATAATCGTAAAATCCAATTGGAAATTTCCGATGAAGAATTCGAAAAACGCAAAGCCAATTGGAAAGGCTTCGAGTCAAAAGTCAGGACAGGCTATTTAGCGCGTTATTCCAAACTTGTGACGAATGCCAGCTCAGGCGGAGTAATGAAAGTTTAAGTTAAAAGGATGACTAAAACATGGTGGCAGAATGAAAGAGGATTCTGTCGCCATGTTTCTTTGTGAAGAACAATGAAATTTTACAAAGCTTTAAGCGTCATTTTTGCATATGCTCTCAAGAATATAGTATGATTATACTAATTGAAGAATTGTAACCAAGGAGGTTTTTTTATGTCGATGGCATATGATGAATATATGAAACAAATGGTGAAACCAATGCGTGCGGAACTGGTGCAAGCAGGTTTTGATGAGTTGGAATCCGCTGAAGCCGTTGAAAACTTTATGGAATCGGTAGAAGGTATAACACTTGTGGTCGTGAATTCAGTTTGCGGCTGTGCTGCCGGGTTAGCCCGTCCAGCTGCTACTCAAGCCGTACTCCAAGCAGACAAACAGCCAGATCATTTGGTAACTGTATTTGCTGGCCAAGATAAGGAAGCAACAGCTAAAATGCGGGAATACTTCGATGGAATAGAGCCTTCTTCACCATCCATGGCTCTTTTAAAGGGCAAAGAGGTCGTACATTTCATTCCACGCCATGATATAGAAGGACAGCCAATGGAAGCTATTATGGAAAATTTATTGGCAGCGTTCAGTCAAGTAAATAAGTGATGAAGCGGAATGTCCTGGAAACAGGGCATTCTTTTCAAATTAAAGAGAGTATGAAGGGGTAGGATTCATGTTTGTCACAACAGTAGGAAGAGCCGATAAAGAAACGATGATATTAGCCAAAAGGTTAGCTGAAGAATTACATATCCCCTTTATAGCCCGAAGAAAACGGTCGGTGAGAGATATCCAATCGGAACAGAATGAAGATGATTGCCTTGTTTTTGGTAAAAAGAGGATGGAGTTATATCGATACCAGGAAAAAGAACCATTCTTTTTTCACCCGAACCTGGCGATGATCCGTCTAAAAAGAATAGTTCGCGGCGAAAGTGATCCATTTCTCATTGCCGGAGATATAAATGAAGGGAATTCTGTGCTTGATTGTACCTTGGGCTTGGGCTCTGATGCAATTGTCGCAAGTTTCGCAGTGGGTGAACATGGACAGGTTGTCGCATTGGAAGGAAATCAATATTTGGCCTTGCTCGTGAACCATGGGATGAAGACATGGGAGGATGCAGAAGAAAAAATGATTTCTGCGATGAGAAGAATAGAGGTCATGCAAGGTGATCATTACGAAATTTTGAAAACATTGCCGGATAATCATTTTGATGTCGTATATTTCGACCCCATGTTTGAAGAAACGATTCAGGAATCGAATGGAATCAGAGGACTGACTCATTTTGCGGAAGGTAAGGATTTATCTGTGGAAATAATGAAAGAAGCCAAGCGGGTTGCGCGCAAGAGAGTCGTGTTGAAAGACCATTTTCGCAGCTCCCGCTTTGAGGAATTTGGATTTGAGGTAATAAAGAGAAAAACATCCAGATTCCATTTTGGCTTCATTTCCATCCAGTGATCATGATTTATAATCTGTTTCGTCCAGACCCATGGCACAGCCTTCTCGGCTAGAATCGGCAGCACCATAGTTCGAGCCATCAGGGTTGATTTGTATCGCTTGGACATTCCCTATAGAGTGGGGAACTTCATTAAAAGCGAAGCCCATTGCTTCCAAATGGCCTTTGCTAGTCATATCCATTCCAGGCTCCCATTCAATGTGAGGGCCCATTGGAGTGAAAATTCTAGGTTCTTCGATGGCTGCTTTCAAATCCATTTTTAAATCGAGGACATTGATGATCGTTTGTACGACTGAACTGATGATGGTTGGTCCTCCAGGTGAACCTAACGTCAAGATCGGCTCGCCGTCTTTAAAGATGATGGTCGGGCTTTTACAGCTGACGGGGCGTTTATTGGGCTGCACTTCATTCATGCCGCCTGGAATGGAATCAAAATCAGTCAGTTCGTTATTCAGCATGAAACCATAGTCGGAAACCATGATGCCTGATCCGAATGGATGTTCCACTGTAGAAGTGCATGCTGCGATATTGCCCCATCTGTCACGGACAGTGAAGTGTGTTGTTTCACTGATATCTTCTTCATTAGGCTGCGGAATGACTTCCCTTTGTTGCACGGAATCATAAATCCAAGGGTTTCCGAAGTCAATGGCATTATTCCTTGCTTTGAAATTAATGAATGAGCGGCGTTTAGAAATATACTCATCATGCATGAGACCTGCCAATGGCAATTCGGCAAATTCAGGATCAGCGAGAAATGCCTTTTTGTCTGTAAATGCCAGACGCATCGCTTCTGCTATTAAATAATATTTTTCCCAAGAACGGACGTCATATTGTTCTAAATGGAAGCTCTCCAATATTTTCAGGATTTGGATGACCGTGAATCCGCCAGCACTTGGGGCATTTGATGATGCAATTCGATAATCCTTATAAGTCCCATATATTGGTACATCGATTGTGGCTTTATAGTCTTTTAAATCAGAAAGCTCCATGAACCCTCCAAGTTCCTGTATACATGAAATGATGCCCTCTCCGATTTCACCTTCATAAAAAGCGGAAATTCCTTCACGTTGTAAAATCCGATAGGTATTCGCCAGTTTTTCTTTTATCAGCAAATCACCGTCCTGATAGGGTTTTCCGTTTGGCATGAAGAACTTACGCGCTTCATCGCCCAATCGATATTCAAAATTTTTAAGAGCATCGCAAAGAACCCAATTGACGGGAACTCCTTTTTCTGCAAATTCAATGGATGGCTCGATAAGGTCTGCTAATGGCTTGCTTCCATTTTCGGCGAGTGCTTCATCCATAGCTTTCAGTATTCCGGGAATGCCAACAGCTGTAGCTTTGATTGATCTTTCTTTAAATGGGATGACTTCACCGTTTTCATCAAGAAACATGTCTCGATGAGCGGCT
This sequence comes from Peribacillus simplex NBRC 15720 = DSM 1321, assembly GCF_002243645.1. Lineage (NCBI taxonomy): Bacteria > Bacillati > Bacillota > Bacilli > Caryophanales > Bacillaceae > Peribacillus > Peribacillus simplex. The sequence continues at coordinate 4,935,370 of NZ_CP017704.1, forward strand.
TTAGGTGCCCTTACATGGCCATCGTATATTTTCGTTTCCTTATCTTTAGCGTTATATACCATAAGGAAACCACTTCCGCCGATACCAGTCATCATGGGTTCCACAATATTTAGGGCAAATTGGATGGCGACCGCCGCATCGACAGCATTTCCACCTTCACGTAATATTTTTTCCCCTATGGAAGTGGCTACGGGATGAGCTGTAACGACCATTCCGGCGTTTCCTGTCGCTGTTTCCCTTTTGTAATCTTTATCTTTAATGTTTTCATTGTTGTTTTCCAAAATGATTCCTCCATTATTCAGTCCTTTTATTTGCCAAAAGGAAAGGCTTATGTTTGAGTGAAAAGAAAACCTTGTCATTGTAGAAAAATGACAAGGTGATTTTTCGTAGGTATTCATTTATTCTTAATCAGCAAATGATAAATATACGAAAAATGCTAATGTTACAAGACATAAAGCCACCATGGCAGTCGAAGCCATATAAGACCCCTCCTTAAAAAGACTTGAATCTAATTAAGTTCTCCAAAAATCGTCAAAATCCTTCATAATAATGTAAAATTGCTGATATTTAATGAAAAAGTTCGGGTTCATAAGGTTTATATAGGTATTTATCCTTTTTTTTGATTTTTAAAACATGGGTAACTATATATTCGTAATTACCAAAAAATAAAAGTATACTAAATATAAAGACAATACAAAAAAAGGAGGGGGAGTGTGAGTTGAAAGCAGCAGTTTGGTTTAGGAAAAGTCTTGTCATTTTAGTATCCGTTTTGACGTTTGGTCTTGTCACTCCTTCAGATCTGGCGTGGCTTGCGGAAGCCGATTCGTTAAAGGATACTAAAAAAGGGTTAGTGGAAGAAGAGGGATTAGCCTATCTTCCTTCGCAGAATTCAACTGAACTGGCAGAAGAATTCAACCGGGAAGAATTTTTATCGGGCATTCTGAATAAGGCAGAGGAAAACGCATTTATGAAATTTGGCGATAAGATTAATCCTAAAATTGGCGATGAGTTCAAAATGGCCATATTACCAAAAATGGAAGAAGCCATTACAGAAATGGCTGCTCAATTTCCAGATGAAAAATTACAGCAATTAACCATCACTGAGCAGCCGAGTGCGGGAAGGGCCGAGAAAATATTTCATATTTATGATTCCAACAGCGGCAAGGATATCATCAGATTCCATGTCAGGCAGGAAAATCCTCCACTTGAAGGATATTGGTTCGATTTTCACTATCATACCTATCATGATTCATTTGCCACCCATTATAATATAGGGAAAATATATTGGGATAAAAATACGCCGCCAGAGTGGACGAGTAAACAAAGGCTCTCATAGTGGTTGGTTTCGTTGATTTCATTTAAGTGTAAGAGTATGATGAAATGAAAATGAATTTTTAATAAGCATCGAATGATACGTTGTCATGCAACGTATTTATTTTGTGTTTAAAATAAAAGTAGACTTTTTATCATAACGGGGAACAATGTTATTTTAAAAGGTTTTCTAATTTTGCTGTTATAGTAGCAGAGGAGTCTTTATCATGTCAGAGTTGTTAGATAACATCATACAAACGTATGCTCAATTTTTTGACTGGCATATGTGGGTGGAGGTTTTATCCGACCCGGTGAGCTGGGGATTGATTGGAACGCTCGTATTAATGGAAGGATTGCTATCGGCGGATAACGCTTTGGTATTAGCTGTAATGGTCAGGCACCTTCCGGAAAAACAACGGAAAAAAGCACTTTTTTACGGTTTATTAGGTGCTTACGCTTTTAGATTTATAGCGATTGGAATCGGTGTTTTCCTCATTAAACTTTGGTGGGTGAAAGTGATTGGAGCTGCCTATCTTGGTTGGCTCTCATTTAAATACTTTAGGGATAAAAGAAATAAACAAGCTGATGAAGATATCCAGGGAATGAGTAAAAACAGCTTACTGATCCGTATGTTTGGTGCATTTTGGGGAACGGTTGCAGCAGTGGAATTGATGGATATAGCATTTTCCGTCGATAGTGTCTTGGCCGCATTCGGGGTGAGTGAAAAAGTCTGGGTCCTTTTGACAGGCGGAATGATTGGTGTCTTGATGATGCGGGGAGTGGCGGGGTTATTTCTAAAATTGATAGATAAGGTTCCTGAATTGGAAACTGCCGCATATGTCCTTATCGGATTCATTGCAATAAAAATGTTAATGGCCGTTGCTGGAATCGAAATCCCGCCTGCAATCTTTTTTGCCTTTATTTTGCTGATTTTCGGCACCACGATCGTATTTCATTTGAACAAAAGGAAAAAGCTCAAGGAACATGGTTGAGCACTATTTAAAAAGCTGTCATCAAAAATGATGTCAGCTTTTTGTTAACTAAAGGGTTCGGAATGGTCTCATCCCGATCCACTTTCACGATTTTTTTGTTATTTCTCTTAATTAGACCTCTCCAATTTTGATTTTTACCATTTCTCAATCTCTCCATGTCCAGTTAGTATTTTCTTTAATTTCATGGCAGCAAAATCAGCATCGCCTGCATGTCCAATTTTTAAAGTCTTTTAAAAGTCGTCCAACCGCATGCCATTTTTTTCTTTTGCATTAGCGAATAAAAGTGCGGCTTTATCATGAACTAACGACGCAGGTTAGTGAAAGAAGGAGAATTAAATTTAGTGAAGAATTAATCTTGTTAAGATTGGTATCTTACCTGGAGGAAGTATCAATGGAATTAAAAGATGGTTTTTATGAAGAAATATCAAGTTTATGTTCCGAGGGGGATCAGTTGGTTGATGAAAAAACAGCGTAACATTATTTTATACATTGGTACTTCAATTGATGGCTATATTGCAAATGATGATGGTACATTAGAGTGGTTAGAATCAACAGAAGTAGAAGGAGATTCTGGCTACAATTCACTCCTAGAAAGAATTGACACTGTTGTTATGGGAAAAGGAACTTATGATGTCATTCGTGGATTTGATATGAATTATCCTTATAGTGATTATAAAAATTATGTATTTTCTAAATCTGTTAGTGGATCAGATGAATATGCTTCATTTATTGATGAAGATGTCAAAACTTTCATTAATAATATAAAACAAAAGCCTGGTAAAGATATATGGTTAATTGGTGGAGGAGTCTTAGCTCGTGAATTTTTTAAAGAAAATTTAATTGATGAATTCCAACTAGCCATTGCACCAATTATTTTAGGGAAAGGAATCTCCCTTTATATCGGAGATGATATTACTCTAAAATACACATTAACCAAAGTTGGGAAATTAGGTCAACTTGCTATGCTTCATTATATAAAAAAATAATTTTCATCATCGTTCCTTTTTTTAGTAGGGGAAGATTTTTTTCTTTTTAACTATATTTTTTACTGAAAACCGTTCGAAAAATTAATAGATGTTTATATAACTAACGGTGAGCTTTAGTACAATAAGTTAATAAAGATAAATATGAAGTAGAGCCAGTTTAAAGAACTGTGCTTCAGTTAGTAGACAAAAGGGGTTCGGAATTAAAAAATTCCGAACCCCTTTTGAAAATCATTTCAAGTTGATCTCGCTGAATAGAATCATGTTTAGAAAGCATCCTCATCACCTCAAGTTTTAATAATTCTATTTCAAAAAAATAAAGACTTTAGGCAAAAGGGTTCAATCTAAAAGTTAAAACAAAGTTGATTGGAGCGGAAGGTGCGAGACTCCTGCGGGAAAAGCGCGTCCAGGGAAGACCCCGCAGGCGCAAAGGCGCCGAGGAGGCTCCCGGACCGCCCGCGGAAAGCGAGTGCCTGGAGCGGAAATCAAAAATTGTACACCCATAAAAAAACTGTAGGCAAACTCGATTTTCATCGAGTTTGCCTACAGTCAGTGCTGACATCAAATATGATGTCAGCTTTTTTCTTGGAAAATATCAAATATTTGAAGAAGGGCTGTAAATGTAGTGAAGAAAAGCAAAGGCAATAAAAAGTTAAGCCAGAGAGAATGCAGTAGCGGGTGCAGCAGTATGCCAAAGAAAATGGAGAACAGAAAAAGGTCGAGAATGATAAACACTTTTAAACTGTAAATATCAAGGACTTCTTCAGCAAGTTCACGGGACTCATTCAATATGGCTTTTTTATTGTTGGTTTCCATGCGATCACCTTAAACCTTTTACGATTATATACTGTTGATATATGAAAAGAGCGGATTAATGGTTCTTCTCCTAATGAATGTGCAACCGAAATTACCAAAAAAACATACAGTTTTTACATTAGTTCAATATGTTATACTAATATAATAGTATGAAAGGTTTAGAGATTTTAAATTACATATATTTTCTTAACAATAATGAGGAACAATGAAAGGGGAGAAAAGTGTGAAAAGGAAGAAATGGTTATCCATACTTGCATTATTTGTCTTTTTACTCTCAATGCTCTCCTATTCATTAGCGAAGGGTGAAGGGGTAAAATGGCGGAATCTACCCAAAGATAATCTTTTAAGACAAGCTGAACTTTTTAAGGGAAATAAAGAATTGCAAAGAATATTTTTATTTCCAGAAGATGAGTACGATGAAAGGGAAGCACTTAAAATTGCTGGAACCATTAATAAACTGCCTCATTCCCTTTTGGTGAAAACTGCTGAAAGTGGTGTGAGAATCAAACTATTCGATGGTGATTTAACAGAAAATCAATCCGCGGCCAAATTAAAGGGGAAAACTCCGCGTGGTTATTTGAATAAAGAAACAACTTGGGATGATGTGCCTGGTATGGGCGGTTCACATACGGTATTGGTTAAAATCGGAGCAAGTGACAAGGGCAACGGGCATGGCTCCGTTAATTTGGAACTGCATGAGCTGGGGCATTCAATTGATAATATAGTGTTTGATGGAATCCGTGAAGACATGGATTATTTGAAGATTTGGGGGAAGGAAGTGGATGGGCTGTTTCCTGGACAGACGTATTTTTCCAATTACCCTGAGGAATACTTTGCAGAAACGTTTGCCATGTTTTATGTGAACAATGAACAAAATCAATTGCTTAGACAAAAAGCACCCAAGACTTATAATTTAATTAAACAATTAGATTAAACATTGGGCAATAATACGTTAAAATAAAGGAGAATGAAAGTAGAAAAGGTGGTTTATCATGAAGCAATATTTAGATTTATGTAAGCATGTACTCGAAAATGGATCGCAAAAAGGTGACCGTACGGGAACAGGAACGATCAGTACCTTCGGATATCAAATGAGATTCAATTTAAAAGATGGATTCCCAGTACTTACAACGAAAAAGGTTAGTTTAAAAGCGATTATCCATGAACTATTATGGTTTTTGAAGGGTGATACAAACGTTGGCTACCTTCAGGAAAACAGCGTGCGCATTTGGAATGAATGGGCTGATGAAAAGGGGGAATTAGGTCCGATTTATGGTCATCAATGGCGTTCTTGGGGAACGGCCGATGGAAGGCAAATCGACCAAATCAGTGAATTGATCGACCAAATCAAAACGAATCCAAATTCACGAAGATTGATAGTCAGTGCTTGGAATGTTGGGGAACTGGACGAAATGGCCTTGCCGCCTTGCCATGCTTTCTTTCAATTCTATGTCGCTGATGGCAAGCTTTCATGCCAGCTATACCAACGTTCAGCGGACGTCTTTTTAGGTGTTCCTTTTAATATAGCTTCGTATGCGCTCTTAACGATGATGATCGCACAGGTGTGTGATTTGGAAGTTGGCGAATTTGTACATACTTTTGGGGATGTCCACATCTACTCTAACCACCTTGAACAAGTGGAACTTCAGTTGACTCGTGATCCCAAACCATTGCCAATCATGAAAATCAATCCAGATGTGAAAAATATCTTTGATTTTAGCTTCGAGGACTTCGTTCTGGAAAATTACGAAGCCCATCCCCATATAAAAGGTGAGGTGAGCATATGATATCGTTGATAGTGGCTATGGATCAAAATCGTGTGATAGGTAAAAACAATAAACTGCCATGGCATTTACCGGCAGATTTGCAGTATTTTAAACAAGTGACGATGGGCCATCCGATCGTCATGGGCCGAAAAACATTTGAATCGATCGGCAGGGTCCTGCCTGGCCGGGAAAATGTCATCGTTACCCGCAATCAGGATTTTAAAGCGGAAGGCTGCGTAGTTTTACATGATATTGCCCAAATCAAAACGTTTGCAGATAACCATGATGAGGAAGTCTTCGTGATTGGCGGAGCCGAAATCTTCAAGGAAATCCTTCCTTTTACCGACCGTCTGTATATAACGGAAATTCATGAAACCTTTGAAGGTGATACTTTCTTTCCCGTGATTGATGAAAATGAATGGGATAATATCTCCTCAAACCCAGGCAGCATCGATGAAAAAAATCGATATGCACATGATTTTATTATTCTACAAAAAAAATAAAGTGCTAATCCGATTATGGTGAAATGACCATAATCGGATTTTTTTGGTATGGAACAAACAAAAGAAAGAATTTTTAGAAAAATCAATTACATTAATAACATTAAAGTGCTATAATGATTGAATTCATTAGGAAGGAAAAGAGGGATTGTTATGAATCAGACTGCATCTAAGAATAGGGGGATTCAATTGGAAGATATTCTAATTGCCTATAGAGAACTGAAAGAAATCGTTTTACATACTCCTTTACAAAAAAATCAGAGGCTCTCTGAAAAATATGATTGTAATGTTTATTTAAAACGCGAGGATCTACAACACGTACGTTCCTTTAAATTAAGAGGGGCTTACTATAAAATGAAAAGCCTGACCAAGGAAGAAACGAAGAATGGAGTCGTTTGTGCCAGTGCAGGAAACCATGCACAGGGAGTTGCTTTTTCCTGCAGCCAATTGGGTATTCACGGGAAGATTTATATGCCTGCTACAACTCCAAGGCAAAAAGTCGATCAAGTTCAGTTATTCGGAAGGGATAATGTGGAAATCATTCTTATCGGAGATACATTCGATGATGCATTTGCCATGGCGATGGAATGCTGTGAAAAAGAAGAGCGTTCCTTTATCCATCCATTTGACGATGAAAAGGTAATCGCCGGGCAGGGTACAACGGCTGTAGAAATCCTGAATGATTGTGAAGATGGAATCGACTATGTATTTGCCGCTATGGGCGGTGGCGGTTTAATGGCCGGAGTATCGAGTTATTTCAAATCGGTTTCCCCAAAAACGAAATGCATTGGAGTGGAGCCGCAAGGTGCTGCTTCGATGGAATACTCCTTCAAGGAAGGAAAAGTTTCAGAACTTGAAAACATAGATACATTCGTTGACGGAGCAGCTGTCAAGTGTGTGGGACAGTTGACATATCAGCTTTGTAAGGAAAACCTGGAAGATATCGTTGTCGTACCTTCAGGCCAAATCTGTACGACGATTCTCGATTTATATAATCAGCATGCGATTGTCGCTGAACCGGCAGGGGCTATATCTGTAGCCGCGTTGGATTTATACAAAGAACAAATCAAAGGCAAAACGGTTGTTTGCATGGTCAGCGGAGGGAATAACGACATTGGGCGTATGCAGGAAATTAAGGAGAAATCCTTATTATATGAAGGGCTGCTTTATTATTTTATCGTGAATTTTCCACAACGTGCTGGAGCTTTAAGGGAATTCCTTGATGAGGTGTTAGGACCGAATGACGATATAAGCCGTTTTGAATATACGAAGAAAAATAATAAAGAAAGTGGGCCGGCCCTGGTTGGTATAGAGCTAAAATATAAAAATGATTATGAAGGGCTCATTCAAAGGATGAACAAGAAAGGATTCTCTTTCGTAGAGGTCAATAAAGACAGTAATTTATTTCACTTATTGATTTAATCATGGACAAAATGTTAAATTAGGATAGAATAATACCTATGTATTTACATTTTATTCTGCCGGCCCAGTCGTATATGGGCATACTGTCGATAATTGTTACCATTCTATGACGAATTGCCAGTTCCCTTTCAATTGGTTGGAAATGGTATTATAATCGGAGTAGGTCTAATTACAACACCAAAGGGGATGTATCCATGTCGAACATTGGAGTACCTGGTCTAATTCTCATCTTAATATTGGCTTTAATTATCTTTGGTCCGAAGAAACTTCCAGAAATTGGCCGTGCTTTTGGACAAACGCTTCGTGAGTTTAAAAAGTCCACGAGTGATTTAACAAAAGGTGATTATGAAGAGGATAAGAAGCTACAACAAAAAAATCATGAATGATTGAATGCTGGGCGTAAGATGGAATCGTCTTGCGCCTTTTTGCTGGAACAAAGATACGGATTTTCAGATGAAGGCGTGATCAACTTTGGAAGATAAAGAATTAAATATCATCGATCATCTCGATGAATTGAGAAAACGGCTCATCATAACGGCTGTTGCTTTTGTCATCTTTTTTATCGCCAGTTTTATTTATGTTGAGGAGATTTATAATTGGTTCGTGAAAGATCTCGATTTTGACCTGATGGTATTGGGACCGAGTGATATTATCTGGATTTACTTTATGCTTTCAGGTGTCGTAGCCATTGCGGCAACGATACCGGTAATTGCTCTGCAAATCTGGTTATTCGTTAAACCCGCTTTGATGCCAAATGAAGTAAGGGCGACCCTTGCCTATATTCCAGCACTTTTCCTGCTTTTTATCGGAGGGCTTGCTTTCGGTTATTTTGTCATCTTCCCGACCATTCTTCAATTTTTGATTGAATTGGGCGATGGGATGTTCATAACCAGTTTTACAGCGGATAAGTACTTTTCATTCGTATTTAATATGACGATACCTTTTGCTGTTTTATTCGAGCTTCCAGTCGTTACCATGTTCTTGACCTCACTTGGCATAATTAATCCTTATGTGCTACAAAAGTTAAGGAAATATGCATACTTTGTACTGGTTGTCATAGCGATATCGATTACGCCGCCTGACTTTATGTCAGACTTTATGGTGATGGTTCCACTGCTGTTATTATACGAAATCAGTATTTCTTTATCTAAAGTCGTCTATAAACGAAGGGTGAAACGTGAAAGCTTGCGGGAAGGCACCTACGAGGAAGGTTTATAAAGAGAAGCCCATAATGGCATTTTGCCCTTATGGGTCTTTTTTTTTAAGAAAGTCAATCTGATTTATCTGTTTTTTTACACATTTGAATATTTATACTTTTGGATTTATTGTGTATAATATAAGCAATCGGTAAAAAATGAGGATTGATATTTTGATGTTCAAATGCTTGGAATTCAAAGATTGTTTTGGACATAAGGTCACAATTTCAGAAATACCTGTCTTACTGCCTAGTGATCCGAATTTTTTTATGTTGGCCGCGCGTTTGGAAATATTTGTTAAGAAGGTTTTTGCCAATAAAGATCATAAAGAAAATTACTCATTTAAGCATTATTTAGCATCTGTACTCAAATGGCCCGTTTATAACAAGCTTTTTTTTGGAAGTTTACTCAATAATGCTTAATGCGGACTGTTCCATAGCTAACTTCTCCGTTAAAGGAGATGACACGAATGCCATGAAGTTACGAATAAATCGGCATGTGTTCAGGTTAGCTCCATGGAACGGTCTTTTTTTGTGTAATCATTTCAAAAGATAAGTATCACTTCACTTGAAAAAAAGAAGACCTTTGGTTTGAATGCCTACCTTGAACAGGTATAATACAATAGATATGTTAATTTAGGGATGTGTAGTGATGAATAAAATAAAGATAGTAACAGACTCGACAGTAGATATGACACCAGAGGAACTGGAATTATATGATATAACAATGGTCCCTTTATCGATCTTTATAGATGGAGAGACTTTTTTGGATAAGGTTGAAATCGAACAAGAAGAATTCCTGAAAAGGATGAACCAGTCAAAAGAATTGCCAAAAAGCTCACAGCCAGCCGTAGGTACCTTTGTGGAGGTATATGATGAACTCGGAAAGGATGGCAGCGAGATTATTTCCATACATATGACAGGTGGCATGAGCGGTACAGTTCGCTCAGCGGAAAGCGCAGCTAGCATGTCTGAAGCGAAGGTTACCGTTTTTGACTCGAAATTCATTTCAAAAGCGATGTCATTTCAGGTGATCGAGGCAGCGAAGATGGCGAAGGAAGGGAAATCCGTGGCGGAGATAATTGATCGACTGGAACATATTAAAAAGCAGTCAAGTTTAATCATTGTCATAGAAACACTTGATAACCTCGTTAAGGGTGGAAGGATTGGCAAAGTTTCTGCTTTTATCGGATCATTGCTTCACATAAAGCCGATTGCAATTCTGGACGATGGTGTACTGAATCCTGTATCCAAAGCTAGGAGCCAGTCACAGGTCGTGAAGTTCATCATCAAGAAATTCAAAGAAGATACTCAAGGCAAAAAAATTAGAGGCATTGGATTTGTACATGCGAATGGTCTTGAAATAGCGGATAAGGTCCGCCAGGCCATTGCAGACTTATCGGGATATCAAGATATAAAGATAGAAGCAACAACTGCCGTTGTCAGTACTCATACAGGTGAAGGCGCCATGGCAATCATGTATTATTGGGACTGATATGGATAAACCATTATAAACTGCGAATCGCGGAGGTTTTGTCATTTTTACAATTGTCTTTAATTCGTAGAAATAGTTGCTGTTCTCATTCCAATTGGTCTGTTAGAATAAATGAAGTAACAGAATATTTTATACATAAAGGACGGGGTAGGGATGAGAAAGCTGCATTTGCTTATGGCAGCTATGGGGGCATCAATTTTTTTGCTGTTGACAGCATGCGGTTCCAATGGTGTACCTGATGCTAAAAATTGGGACCTTGAAGATTTCAGTTACACTGATCAGGAGGGTAAACCTTTCTCAAAAAGTGACCTTAAAGGAAAGGTTTGGGTAGCGGATTTTATATTCACAAGCTGCGAGACGGTCTGTCTACCCATGACTTCGAATATGTCGAAGCTGCAGCAGCAATTGAAGGATGAAGGTATTACGGATGTAGAGTTCGTTTCATTTTCCGTGGACCCGGAAATTGACAAACCTGATGTTTTAAAAAGGTTTGGTGACCAATTTAATGTGGATTACGGCAATTGGCACTTTCTGACCGGTTATGGTCAGGAAGAAATCGAGCAGTTTGCATTGGATAACTTTAAAACGATCGTCAAAAAACCAGAAGCAGAAGATCAGGTGATTCATGGGACCAGCTTTTTTCTAATCGATCAAGAAGGAAAGATCATCATGGATTATACAGGTCTGCAGGATATTCCCTTTGATGAAATCATTAAGCATATAAAAATTTTACAGAATTATTGAACAGGTTAAATGACCTGTTCTTTCTGTTTTCATCCAGCCTTTAATATGATTTCATTAAAGCTTTAGCGATGGTGAAAATGAGGCAATTTGTTTTTGAAGAAACAGCAGCAGCGAAGAATGATTTTGCATGCTCAGTACATGCTAATTTTTATAGGACTAGCTTTAATTCACTGCATTTTTCATATCGTATAGTAAGGAATGCTCAAGCTAGAAGTACAATGAAGGTATATTGTTTGCAATCTTTCGTTTTCTGCATGATATAATATATGGGTAGGAAGGTGAGGGTCATGAGGTACAGAATCACCTGTCTTTTCATATGCCTAGTTTGGATCTCAGGCTGCGGTCAAAGCGAAACAGCCTCAAATCAGCCATCTGTTCAGCAGAAAAGCATAGTTGAGCTGAGTAAAAAGGAAACCATTCCTGCCAGCTTTTTTCCGGACCCTGTGAAAATCGTATCGATTGGCGATTCCTTGACTCAAGGTGTCGGAGATAGTAAAGATAATGGCGGGTATTTGCCTTATCTACAAAATAAGCTGGAAAAAGAACCATCGATTACTTCCGTTGAGATGATTAATCATGGCATACGTGGAAATAGGACCGACCAACTATTGAAAAGACTGGATAAAGCTAGGATTAAAGAAGACATAAAGCAAGCTGACTCGATTGTCGTCACAATCGGTGGAAATGATATCATGAAGGTCTTTAAGCAGAATTTCTCGAACTTAGAACTGAATCAGTTTGATTCGGCAAAAATAGGGTATGAAAAAAGATTAAGGCAAATACTTGATAAGGTTCGTTCCGAAAATGATCATGCGCAAATTTACCTTGTGGGCGTCTATAATCCATTTTCCAAATGGTTCGCAGATTTTTATGAACTTGATATGATCATGAATGATTGGAATGAAAGCGGGAAAGAGATTATCGAAGAATATGATTCAGCCTATTTTATTGAAATAGCAGACATTTTCGAGAAATCCGAAGAAGATTTGCTGTATGCCGAGGATTATTTTCACCCAAATGACCGCGGATATGAATTAATCGCGACAAGAATCTATAATGATATGGATATTACCACTATCGGAAAGGATACATTGGAAGCGAGTGCCAAAGGAGATGATGACCAAGAATGACAAATGTCAAATGGAAGACTTTGTTTATTTCCCTATTAGCCCTAAACATCCTGGTCATCCTGTTTGTAACGATTTTAGTTAATCTGCCGACTAAAGATAAAGAGCTGATACCCGAAGTAAGCCACGAAGAAGATATCCAATTTCAAATTCACACGAATCGAGAAGATTTGACAAGATTAATCAACCAGTATCTGGATAAAGAGGGATTGACGGGATCCATTCACTATGAAGTGTATTTAACGGATGAAGTCGAGTTATATGGAACAATGCCATTTTTCAACCGTGAAGTGGAAATGAAATTGACTTTTGAACCAATTGCCCAAAAGAATGGGGATTTGATCCTAAAGCAAAAATCAATTGCAGTCGGGCAAATGAACCTTCCTGTTTCATATGTAATGAATTTAATAAATGAGCGTTATAACATGCCGGATTGGGTTAGCATCAGTCCCAATGACGAAAGTATTTATGTATCATTACAGGATATGGAACTGAAAAGCGATGTTAGGGTGAAGGCGAAAGAATTCGATCTAGAAAATGATGATATTTCGTTTTTATTGACCGTCCCATCATCATTACAGTGATAGTGAATAAATGGATAAGAAACCAGGATCGATGCATCCTGGTTTTTTTCCATTTATGGAGAGAGCGTTAGGGTTTCTAGTGAGGATGATTCCCGATTCGATCCGATAATATAAATGGTTGTGGGAGTATTTTCTTGGAAAGCCTTGTTTGGCAAAGGGAATACAATCTCTTTTGTCCCAGCTATCCTCACTTCGAAGTCTACTATCATGGGATGAATATTAAGATATTCGCTTGCTTTCCTGAAATGGAGTCGATCAAAAACGACATCTCCATCTTTGACGGCAATATCCACCGAGAGTAAATCATGTGAAAGCTGGATGAATCGAACCTTTGCTTCATTTGGAGGAACAGTTGGATTATCTTCGAAGGGTAACATTTTCAACGATTCAGTAGCCAGGGTAGGTGCTAGAGCAATGGTATAGGAAGTCCTGCTTTCGAGAGCCACTTCACAGCTTAAAAGAGGTGAGGTGGTTTGCCCGCTGCGGTATATATCAAATTGGTACTTTCCAGGGGGCAGTGGTAAATAACCATTGTTCTCTTTATATGAGAAATTTTTGAGGATACTCATTTCATTTACATAAACATCAAATGAGGGAGCTGTTGGGACAGCATGTAAAAAGCGAACTTGTGCAGGCAGTAGGACATTCATTTGTTCATATCTTAATTGTTGTGTTGATTTTTCGAGACTTTTCAAATGCTTATGGTAATAATAATCATGCAATTGCGGATCGCTGTTTTGATAATAAGTCGATAGTAAATCATATGTTACCGATTTTTGTGAATATGATTGTTTATCGCTCATTTCCAACACCTCTCATTTTTCCAGTATGTTCTTATCATATGTTTTTATGCTTGGGCGCGTGTCTCCCATTTAAAAAGAGAAGGGATCACTTTGGTAAAATGGGTCGATCAGCATATTATTTTACAGGGTAATATAAAAGCGTTAAAATGCATTCAATGGATTGTTTGTAAAAAAGGAGGATTTTCATTTGACAAAGCAATTAGAGAAAGCAACATTCGCAGGTGGTTGTTTCTGGTGCATGGTGAAGCCGTTCGATGAACAGCCTGGCATCGAATCCGTTATCTCTGGCTATACAGGTGGGACTACGGAAAATCCCACGTACAAAGAAGTTTGTTCTGAAACCACGGGACATTATGAAGCTGTTCAGATCACCTTTGATCCAAACGTATATCCATATGAGAAGATAATCGAGTTATTTTGGCAGCAAATTGACCCGACAGATGCTGGCGGGCAATTTTATGACAGGGGAAGTTCGTATCAAACGGCCATTTTTTATCATGACGAAAACCAACGTGAAATTGCAGAAGCATCCAAAGCTAAGCTGCAGGCGAGCGGGAAATTTTCCGGACCGATCGTAACTCCGATTATGCTAGCCAAAACGTTTTATCCAGCCGAGACATACCACCAGCATTATTATAAAAAGCAACCTGAGCATTATGAAAGATATTCGATTGGTTCAGGACGCAAAGCATTTATACAGCATCACTGGGGGGAAAAAAATGAAAAGTAAAGAAGAATTAAAACAGAAACTCACTCCGATTCAATATGAAGTCACGCAAAATAATGGAACGGAACCAGCCTTTAACAATGAATATTGGAACTTGAAGGAGGAAGGATTATATGTCGATATCGTCTCAGGTGATCCTCTTTTCACTTCAAAGGAAAAGTTCGATTCAGGCTGCGGTTGGCCAAGCTTCACTAAACCGCTTAAAGAAGAAGAAGTGGTGGAAAACCTCGATACGAGTTATGGAATGAGAAGGATCGAGGTTCGCTCAAAAACTGCCGATTCTCATCTGGGTCATGTTTTCAATGATGGGCCGGGACCGTCGGGATTACGCTATTGCATCAATTCTGCATCATTAAGGTTCATCCCGCTCCAAGATCTTGAAAAAGAAGGGTACGGAGAATACAAAAAGCTTTTTGATTGATTGGAAAACCCCCTATCAGATGATAGGGGGGTATTTATTGGGTAATATTCAATCTGTGATGATTGAAGCGATCCGGACATATGGAATGGTGGTAAGCTCCATTGCTTTAGTCCTGCCAGTCACCTCAAAACGGACAGTATGTGAACCGGGACGGAGCCCATTTGTGACAAATAAATATCTTTCACGTGCAAATGGCCACCACGTATTCAAAGTCGTGATTTCATTTCCGTCGATCCGTACATTCACTTCCCCGCCATCAGGACTTCTAAGGAGTTTCACACCAAGCATACTTCCCTTGAAATTATATTCAATCACACTGCCCTTTTCACTACTAGTGAAATAGCCGCCCATTGGACGGAAACCGCTCATTTTTTCATAGTGGTCAATTTCCGATAATTCAAATCCAGAACGGGCATGAAGCTTAGATGGAAGACCTGCTACGGCCTTATCCCGTTTGATGTTATCCAGGAACCGTTCATAAATTGCATCAGCATATAATTTATAACCAAGCCCATTTGGATGAATCAAATCTCTGGTCAGCTGTTTTTCCGTATATCCTGAATCTTTGAATATTGGTCGCATATCCACATTAGTTGCACCGTAATGTTTGGATAAAGTTCCAATTGCAGACGCAAATTCCTCATATTTCAAGGAACTCTCTGTTATTGTGAATAATTCAGCATTAGGGTGGAGACGTTTTGCCTTTCTCATTAAAGCTTCATATGTCATAGTAAAATCATCGACATTCATATATTTGCGATCATTTTCACCAAAAACGAAGAAAATCAGATCTTTATGATCATGCTCCCTTCTTTGGGAAAGCTTGAATAGACCTTCAAAAGCAGTGGCTCCGCTTTGGACCACGTAGTCTCCGTGTAAAGGAATATCATTGGTTTCATTCATCTTATTTTCTAACTGTTTGAACCATGTGAGATAAGGCCTTTCTGCCCCTGATCCTCTTCCGATACTGTCACCAATAACGAGATACTGAATGGGCTGGCCTGATTGGAATTTTTGATAAACATTTATCGAATCATCTGATCCATATGTTTTAGGAACTTTTTGAAGGATATAGCTGATTAGAAGGATCGTGGCGATTGCAGCGAAAGGGATGAAGGATTTTGCGTTCGTTTTCAATTATGTTCCCCCGTATTAACCTTTTATGTATCTAATTGGGTATGAGATAGCTTAAAGAGGCTAAGAATTGTTTTTTCCTTATTATATCCCAATTTTAAAGTAACACAATAAAAATGAAACGTTTTTTTGACATTTTTCATGGTTACTCTTGGTATATCAGCCATTGAATGATGAACGGTGATTAAGGTGTTGATTGAAGTTTTTTCTTAAATCCAGAAAAATAGGCAAATACACAGACCAAGGCGGGCGTATTGACATATGGTAAGGTGTAAAGAGAAATCAGAATTCTAAAAGGAGTGAAACTTAATGTACGGATATGGTGGAAATGTTGCAGGACCAGGGTACGGTTATGGTGGAGGTGGAGGTGGATACGGCGGTGGTTGCTGCGGATTTGGATCAGGCTTCGCATTAATCGTTGTCTTGTTCATTCTATTGATTATCATCGGTGCTTCATTCTGCTGCTAATTGAATAACCCAAAGACCAGTTGATAAAGCTGGTCTTTTCTTTTTGTAAGGAAAATGGAGGTTTGACGGTGGACCTTTCTGATTCCATGGCAGTTGACTGAAAAGGCATGGATAATTCCAGGAAATCATGGGAAAGGCGATACATAACCATTACTTTTTCCAATCCAGAAACCGGCACAACTGGAATGATGAAAAAATGCCATTGATTTGGAAAACCAGGCCTAAAGGTTCTGCAAGGAAAATAAGTTGTGTGAATGACATACCAAAAGGGTCTTGGTTTTTCTTTGTTCACCATTTCTGCTAAAATAACGACAGAATGTAATTAATTTAGGGGGATAAAGATATGAAACCTTCCCGTTTACAAGCAGGGGATGAAATTCGCGTAATTGCTCCTTCAAGAAGCTTGGCGATTGTCAAAGGGGAACAACGCAGATTGGCAGAAGAAAGATTGACTGAGCTTGGTTTTAAAGTGACATTTGGTAAAACGACTTTGTTCCATGATGACTTTTTCTCGAATTCGATTGAAGACCGGATCGAGGATTTGCATGAGGCGTTCAGGGATCCGAATGTGAAGGGGATTTTTACAGCCATCGGGGGGTATAACGCTAACCAATTGTTACGGTATATCGACTATGATTTGATTAAGGAAAATCCAAAAGTGTTGATTGGGTATAGTGATATAACCGCAATCTTATTGGCCATTTATAATAAAACAGGCTTAACTACATATTCAGGTCCTCATTTCTCGACGTTCGGGATGAAGGCTGGTCTGGAATTTACGATGGAATATTTTAAAAAGGCTGTAATTGAAAGTGAAGGCTTTTATCTTGATCCAAGCGAAACGTGGAGTGATGATTCTTGGCATTTAGAACAGGATGACCGAACTTTCCACCCGAATGCTGGATATATGGTCATTCAGGAAGGTGAAGCGGCTGGGACAATCATTGGGGGGAATCTTTGTACACTCAATCTATTACAAGGTACAGAGTACATGCCTTCATTAGAGGACAGCATCCTTTTCATAGAAGACGATGAAGAAAGCCATCCTTTCAGTTTTGATCGGGATTTACAATCCTTGCTCCATCAGCCAGGCGCAAGTGGGATTAAAGGAATCGTCATCGGCCGTTTCCAAAAGGATTCAGGAATGACTGAATATGCTTTGCAGGAAATCATCGCTGCCAAAAGGGAGATAAATGGCATACCCGTGATCGCTAATGCCAACTTTGGACATGTTCATCCATTCGTAACTGTGCCGGTTGGTTCAAAAGCGGTAATGAAAGTGAAGAACGGAAAAGCGACGATCCAGATCCATTCATGACAAACAGTTTGAAGACGCCGTTCAAAAAGTGGACGGTGTTTTAATCTGTTGGGGATTTGTATGAATATATTTTGCATTTTGGTGTATTTTAGGAGTCTTTCCTCTTGTCAGCCCTGGAAATTGTCCTATTTTACAAGCATTATTAGGGAATATGAGTCTAATAGTTCAAATTCTATATTTTTCTGATATAATACTAAGAGATTTAAAATAGAAAAGGTGATTATGTGTTATTAACAATTCCCGCATCCATTCGTTTAGAAGGGGCTTTGGCCGAGTATAATAAAAAAGGCCGTGTGAGCCATACATGCTTCGTTTGTAACGAAGACACTTCTAATGGGGATGCAAGTAACTTAAACTACTATAAGTTAGGAACTAAAAAAGTTTGTCATTCCTGCATGAAAAATGTTTTGCGTCATCCGTCTTTAAAAGAGTATGAATATGTACATACTTCAGTTATCGATAAAACTGCTTTTTATAAAAATGTGCTGGCTGTTTTAAAGGATGAAAGTTTTTTGTCGTCATTTCGTGAAGAAAAACTAAATAGCGCATTGTAAGAAAAAAGTGTATCTGTTCTGTAAAATTAAAGACAAGTGATTGTATGTTTTTCTTGTAAGAGAAAGGCTTGTCTTTAATGTCACACATTAAAACAAAATTAAGTACATCACTTATATATAGTGGTGTGCTTTTTTTAGTTTTTAAGACCTCTAAATGACCTCTTTTACTACTACAACAAACCATATTTGTTATTATTTTACACGAATAAAAAGTCGTGGTAAGATATATAAGAACGTATATTCTCGAAACGCACATTCTGTTTGGAGGTTATTTTTTTGAAAGAATACACAGTAAAAGAGGTATCTTATCTATTAGGAAAACACGAAGAAACAATTAAGCGATGGATTCGGTCAGGGAAATTCCCCAACTCATACAGAAATAGTGATAAAGAAGGATGGAAAATTATTGAATCAGATTTATTAAAACTAAATAATATTGTCCCCATTAACAAAAACGAGCAAAAAGATGATGATATTAAATCAGATGTTGATGAAATAGAGTTAGTTAAATTAGCTTATCAAGCTGTTACGCTTACTTCTCCTACTGATGAAATGTTATCAATTTTATCAGTTGTGGGAATTAAACGCACCTTAGAAATACTTCTTATTATGCAGCAGTCCGTTTCAAAAGTTAAAAACCCTGACGGGTTTATCCGAAAAGCAATTCGAGAAAATTGGAGTCCCTCTACTATACCTACTAATTTACCAAATAATTCCGGTAAACGTTTGTATGATTTATCTCAACAAGAGTTTGATAATAATAACAATCAATTAAATAAACAACAATCAGCAACGGTTCCTTTTTACAATTGGCTTGAAGAATAAGTAAACGATGAAATGAAGTATAGGTTGGTGATGTTTTGGTCACGAAATATTATTATTACTACTGTCCTGAAGGGACTGAAAGCCGTTATGAATTATTAGTTTTTAATTGTGAAGATGAGCCCTTTCTACCTTTAACAGATCATTACCACGATTGTATAGGAAGAATTGATAAAAGTTCGGCTCTTTCCTATTTGAATCACCTTCTTTCTTTCTTTAGTTGGTTAGACCATTTTAGTACATATCAGGGAAACCGGGTTCAGTGTAACGAACCGCCCGAAGTCATACGAGTAGCTGTAGAAGATTATCTTATGGTTGAGATGGGATGTAAAGTTCGTGAAAAGGACAACTTTCGGTTTGTAAATCGTACTAGCAAAAGTCCTAATACCGTTAACCTTTTTCTATCAGCCATAAAATCATTCTATAAATCACTTATTCGGCTAAAACAGTACAATTATACGAACCCCTTATTAGATTCTTATGCAATTTTAGATGATTTTAAAAGTCAAACCGTAGGTGTAAGAAAGGATAAACCCCGTATGCCGGCTGAAGCAGGAACAGAAGATGCAATACCACATAGAAGGTTGACTGATTCATATTTTAAGCTAATAAATGAAGAATGGCAGCCTGAAATTATTGATGATCCTTACCTCCCTTCTCAGGTGTATCAAGCAGGTAAAAAGGTTAACTGGTCGTTAAGGGAAGTTATTATAGCTCGTATGCTCTTTGAAACAGGATCGAGAGCTTCAGAAGTTATTGAGTT
The DNA here is from genome assembly GCF_002243645.1 of Peribacillus simplex NBRC 15720 = DSM 1321. Taxonomy (NCBI): domain Bacteria; kingdom Bacillati; phylum Bacillota; class Bacilli; order Caryophanales; family Bacillaceae; genus Peribacillus; species Peribacillus simplex. The sequence goes on from NZ_CP017704.1 coordinate 4,955,315, forward strand.
AACCATTGGTGATTATCGCTCACGAAAAGATTTTCAAGAGGTGAGCACATTCAATAAAGGAAGTCACGGCAAAAGAGTGAAATTTCTACGATTTGGAAAAGATACTGTTAAATTACTGATGCAATATATCAATAAAGAACGAGTGCAGTATGACGAGTTACAACGTACTTTTGATGGGTTACCGGATAAAGCTCCAATATTCTTAACGGAACTTGGAACACCTTTCTCCTATGAAGCTTGGTATTACCACTGGGACAAGGCTATTAAAGAATGTGAAATGAAGTTGAATCCGCATAAAACAAGACACTGGTTTGTTACCACAAGGTTACGAGAAATCTATAATACCTCCAAGACAGAGGCTGGCACTAAACAAAAGATTAATGAACTTATTAAGTATATCAAGTGGAAAAATGCAGATACGATAAAGGTTTACGAACATTTTTTTGATGAAGAAAAGCATCGTAAAGCACACGATGAAATGTTGGAAAATATGAAAAAGTCAGAAAATGCATATGTAGAGCAAAAGAAAAATAAACGATTAAAAAATTTAACAGTTTTGAAAAATATCGAGGATATTGAAATGGACCCTGAAATACAAGCGTTATTAGATGGATTGGAGTGAGATCACTGACCGTATCATCCCCTAAACCACAATCACCTTTTTATGAGAAATTATTGGGTAATGTTGATAAACAACTTCTGCATTTTCGTGATACAAGAGATTCTTTTATTTTGGATAAAATGAATGAAATGTATCTGAAATACTTTATTAATAATGTTGTAGACAAACCTTGGAAAGATCATTTATTTCTTCTAATGTTGTTTTATAGAGAAAAAAATTCAAATGTTAGGTATATTTATCGCATCGTCGCTACTATTAACCGACGATTGAGCCATTTGTTTGAATACTATCATTTAACAGAAATGGAAGAATTCGATACGGAAACGCATTTGTACCAGTACTTTAAAGGATCTATTTTTAAAGAAGATTCAGATAGTATGAGATCGCTATTTTTAAAGGAATATACAACCTGTTCTTATACAACAAGGAAATGGGTTGCAACAAAAATACTTAAAGAACAACAAGAATACTTTCAGCAATTTATTTTTCCAATGCCTTCTTACAATGCAAGCGATTTTTCTTTTACTAAATCAGCTAAAGAACAAGCTCAAAGAACTCGAAAGAGTGAAACAGATGTTATCGTACCTTTACTCTCTGAAATTCGAAGTGAAGGGAACTTTCGTTTGGAGAAATTAGAACGACTACGGAATGCCTATTTAAAAGCGTGTGAACGAGTAAAATTACAAAACGTAGTGCTACCATTAGATTTCACTTACGATGAACCCGAACGTGTCGGTGAACGCTATTATTTTCGTCTGTGGGACAAGCCTTCATTTGTATTAAATCACCAAGACCAATTTAAGACTTCTATAAAAGCAGCAATCAATCGTACTGGAGTTTATTCAGACGAAAACAATCATTACTTCGTAGAGTTTATTAAAGCTGAAAAATTGGATGAAGATGAGGAAGCAGAGGGGCTATGGTTCATTGAACTTTTTGAAAATGGTGTTGTTGGACAATGGACTCAAAACGCCAGTGATGATGAAATAAAACAAAAACGAGAACTGCTTAATTCGTGGGGCTATGGTGAAGAAAATTCAAATAGAAATACTAAACCTTTTTTCTCTACACATAAAGGAATACTCACACCCAGCACTTTTGTTTCTATTCATAAAGACAAAGTCGACGGAGTATTGCTCGATGTAGAACCTTTATATGTAGCGGGAACATTCGGTTTATTAATACTAGATATTTGCACGACCACAGGTGCGAGACTAAATGAATTATTACAAATTAATAACTCGAATGAATGTATCCGTACAGTTAAAGTTGATAACAAATTACGTTTTTCTTTTAATGTTATTCCAAAAGGTCGTGACGAGGTTGAGGCTTTTTATATCAGCGAACAAACAATGAAACTAATTCAACGGGTTGGGCTGATGTTAAGAACTCATTATGCTACTGAAAAAATACCAAGTGTTTTATATCGTGGCAATCGAAAACAACTATTCCCTAAACCTAAACCCTATTTTTTTCAGTATCACAGTAAAGCACTTGAAAACTTTGCGATTGCGACAAGTCTTCGTTTTTTATTACACGGACTACGATTTGATACACAAGAAGGTAAACCTGTTGTAGTAAAGACACACTTATTACGTCACGCTTTTGCTACCGAAGCTGTTCAACGACAAAAGATACCGGTAGACATTGTAGCAAAGTTCTTACACCAACGCGATTTAAAAATAACCGGCTATTATTCAGAGCCTACACCAAGCCAGATTTCTCAATCAATGAGTGATTTACACGATATTATATCGGATTATATAGATCTCGATGAAGCTGTATTGCGAGCTCCCGAAGAACTTGAAAAAGAATTAGAAGAATATAAAGAAAAAGTTGGTGTTTTCAATAATGTTATAGGTGGAACGTGTGTTACAAATCACGTTTGTCCAATTAAAATGGCGTGTTTAGGTTGCCAAGCTAAGATTCCAGACCCTGAAAAGAAACACGAATTATTAGAAGTCATTGAGTTATCGAGAGATATGGAGAAGCGATATAGTGCATTGGGTTTAACAATTGATGTTAAAAAAGCAAAAGTGATGCGTAAACACGCACGCAATGAATTAAAAGAAATAGAACTCATTGAGAATTATAGAGAGGAACAAAATTATGAGCCAAGCATTCACTTCAATAAATGAAAGTACCGGGCTAAAAGAAAGTCATCAGAAGCGTCGTAATCGTTCGGTAGAGATAGGGAAACAAGCAATTGATTTATTGATTAAGAAAGGCAGCCCTATTACGTTTACAACAATAGTAGAACAATCAAAAGAAATAGATAAAGAAGGTAAAGGGATTCATCATAACACTATCCGTACAAATGAAGAGTTATATGAATATTACAAGCAACATAGCAAGACTTATAAACAAAAAAACAATAGCAAAAGTAATATATCCAACCGGTCTGTCGCTGTTAAGAATATGGAATTTCATAAAATAAAGCCAAACCGTAATCGGAAAATTTTACAAAGGAACTATATGAAATTATCTAAAAAAGAACTGGTTCAAAGACTAATTCAATCAGAAGAATATATTGCTAAAAGTAGTACTAAATGGGTTGCGAATCATTTTGACAACTTTAAGTAGGTGATATATGGAAAATAAAATACATACAAAAATATCTGCTGTTATGTTATTTAACTATTAGGTTCTTTTAAGAAAAATAAAAAGACCAATTTATTTTCGGTCTTTTTTTTATGATTAAAAATCAACAGTAATAATTAATACAAGGCCAACTATTTAAAATATGTTTGTATAGGTTCCTTCTAAATCTATGTCAGGCATTACTTTCTTAGCGACTTCTAATAAGATCTTATTCCTACTTCCATATTTTCCATCATAACATTGTGGGTTATAGTTTGTTTCACTTAATAAGGTTTCATATTGTTCTTTATTAAATTCTTCATAAAAAGGCCTGATGCATCTTTCGAAGGATATATCTGCTCCATCATATGAACCGGTATGGTAATAATGGCTAATCATCAAATCATAAAATTCGTTCACTATTCCTTTTTCTTTTGCTAATTCATTAAAAAAAGCTACGTCATCTTTTGTTAACCAATGGGTTTGAATATAGGGCTGATTATAGTAGGAACCAGTGGAATGAATTTTAGAATCAATATATTTAAAGTGTTCTTTTAACGAGTTGGAGATGAAAATACTTCTTACTAGCCAACTTGTATTTTTTTCTACACGGTTTTTCAATAATTCTTGCGTATGCTCTTGTAACAGAAAATAAACCTCAGGATATAGTGAAAGAAAATCTATTAAATACGTTAAGATACTTTCTTTATCTAAAAAATCACTGAAAAATGCTGGTTCCTTTTTAATATATTCAAATAAAATGTTTTGATATTTATTATATATGATAAGTAAAACATCGTGATTTATCTTTCGATTCCTCTTTTCTTGTTCCCCATCATTCTTGAAAACTATTTTCCAGAGGTTTTTAAACATATACTCGGTTAGCTCTTTATTAAAATGGGCAAAGAATTTTGACTCCAAATAAGTTTTCAATCGTTCTTGTGTAGGAAAATCATTTTTTATCCTCTCCACTTCATCCATAAATGGAGAAAACACATTCTTTGTGAATAGGGGATGCTTGATCAGTAATCCTTCAAGCATATTCTTAATCAGCGATTCTGTCAGTTCTTTATTTGGCCTGTACAAGATATCCATTGAATTTAATACAGGGTGTGCTGCTAAATTTCTATATTTCTTAAGCGTTTCAATATGAGTATAAACATCGTTCTCCAGTAATTTTGCTTCCTTAAAGGATTTTTCGATTAATTCTGCTTCCCAACCAGGTGAAACAGGATTTTCTTCTTTATCAACTTCTAAATCTTTTAATATTTTTTCTGCTTTAACATCTCCGTGAATTTCCTCGAGGTCCGTCAATTTAAAAAACTAAATCACATATGACTACCGTATAGAGCATTACAACAGAAGACCTGTAATTTTCATTCTCAAATGAGTTCAGTACCTCATCAAAGTATTTTTTGGTCTTATGATGATAAATCATTTCTGCTAGTTCCTGAACTGTATTTTCCATTTCAACCCCCTATTTCCATATATTATCTACACCTTCATTTTATCAGATTTGTCAGCTACGAGTTTATTTCAATACAAGGCGAATTTTGTAAATGGAGTAAACTTCTTTTACTTATATGCCAACGGGTGCGTTAGTTAAATAAAAGAAAAAGGCTGTTTTCGTTTAGATTGTTGTTTTTTACCGATACACTAGGACCTTGCTATAATTGCGGTCTAGGGGCGGTAAAAATGTGGCAAAACTTATATCAAGGGTTCTCGGAATTATCAAAAGCTGAACAATTAGAGTTATTTAAGGAAATAAAAATTTTATTGTTCCGAGAAGAACAACGAGACATCGTAATGCTAATTGATGATATCCGTGAGAGTCGCTTTTCTGAAGGGCTGGGTTGCCTACATTGTGACAGCACCACAGTTAAAAAGAACGGTAAATATCTAGGAAGGCAACGTTATCTTTGTAAAGATTGCGGCAAAACGTTCAATGATAATACGAATACACCTCTCTCAGGAACTCGATATCCAAGTAAATGTGCTAGAATACTTTAAGATGATGATTGACGGTTACACATTACCTAAAATCGCTGATGTATTGGAAGTTCATATTTCTACCGCTTTCTACTGGAGGCATAAAATCCTTAAGGCCATTAGATCATTTTGGGCCACAGTCCATTAAAAGGAATTGTCGAGAATGATGAAACATTCTTTTTGGAGAGTCACAAAGGCAAAAAGAAAATATCCCATCGGGAGGCACGAAAATTCAGAGATGGCCGGGACAGGAAGAATTAAAAGTACGGAAATTGACCGTGTATTGGGTCAATATATAGACAATAACGCTTTGTTATGCTCGGATAACGCAACCAATTATATAAAATTCGCAGCAGATAAAGGTCTAAAGCACGAAATAGTAAATATCCGAAAGGGAATTTACGTTAAAAAGTCGATTTACCATATTCAACACGTTAATGCTTACCACAACCGCCTAAAGAAATTTATTCTGAGGTTTGAAGGTGTCGCAAGTAAGTATTTGGATAACTACCTTTTCTGGTTCAAATACATTGACCAAACGAAAACCGTAGCGAAGACTGAACGGGTGAAACAGTTATTGTTAGGATCTTGTCGGAAATCAAACCATTCAACAGTTGAAATGTTTAGGTTAGCTTAAAAAAAACCATTAATGAATGGTTACTTTGGTGTGCTCATTTAGATAAATAAAGCCCGAAATAAAATCGAACTATCTAATATATATATGGAAATTTATGTTAAAATTATTGTATATGTATTAAACTTCTATTTTGGATAGGGGGAAAATAATGATTTATAATGAAGCAGAAAAAACAATTGAAACAGAACGATTACTTCTGCGTATTTTTAAAGAATCTGATGCAAAAAATGTTAGCAGAATGTGTAATAATTATAATATTTACAAAAGCACATTGAATTTACCATATCCCTATACTTTAGAATGTGCTCTTTCGTGGATTGCAACTCACGAGCAAAACTTTGAATTAGATCGAATGTATGAATTCGCTATAACAGACAAGAATAGCGGAAAGTTATATGGAGCTATCGCTATTTCAAATCATAAACAACATAAAAATGGTGAAATAGGTTACTGGGTAGGAGAAGAATACTGGGGAAATGGCTATGGAACCGAAGCAGCAAAAGCAATGATAGACTTTATTTTTAAAGAGAAGAATTTTCATAGAGTTTATGCACGTTATTTTAAATCGAATCCCTCATCTGGAAAGATAATGAAAAAGTGTGGAATGGTATACGAAGGTACTCTAAAAGATCATTTTTATAAAAATGACTCTTTTGAAGATCTTGTTTTTTATGGCATTATTAATCCGATGAAATAAGTAAATAACAGACCCTTTTTCAAAAGGGTCTGTTATTTTTGTTTTATCCACCGAAGAAAGAGAATTAAAGAATAGCAACAATATTTACGAAAACAGCCTTCTTCTAATAGTGGAATGTAGCTTCCAATGAAGGAGTGTACATCATCATCATCTTTCAAAATGTACGGGAAGAATATGATGAGGGGGTTGCATTTTGTAAGACATTATTGACATAGCAAGAGACCGCATATATAAAACTATTCTAAAATTTATGGTACCTTGGTATTATAAAGGAAATATGGTATATTTTTCAGAAAAGGGGGAATTTTTATGGATTTAAATGTATTTATTAGTCTTATTGCTATGGTTGCAACCGTTGTCTCTACTGTCATTGCTGTGTTACAGGTTAGAAAGTGTGATGCAATTAAAAATGAAATATATAATATCAAAGCAGAAACCTATAACTTGGTTAAAAAGTCGGAAGAATCAGCAACAATAAATAATACAGGACAAAATACAGGTGTGATGTCTAATGAAGTAAAGGGAGGAGTACGTATTGGTAAATAATTCTGGTGTTAACAAGGGTGTTATAGCTAATAATGTTGATGCCGTGTATATAAACGCTGATATTAAGAAACGTATTCCTTCATTATTACCAAAATTTATTGAAGTATTAGCAAAACAATATACATCTGATTCTCCAAAGCAGGATATTGATAATAATCAACCTTATGAAATTGAGGAAAAAATTGAGTATAATAAAATATTTCTTCATAAAGAACTAATCGAAGAATATTACATTTACTATTATATTTGTGAAAGGTCCTTTGAATCTTTACGTCATATTGATGAAAACTCCAAAAAAAATATACTTACTGATATAAATGATATTTATAGGGATATTAGAATAGAAATCTTTAAACAGTGTACATCTGAAGAACCAATCGAAGAATTTAAAAAGAAGATTAAAACATCTTCGGATGAAATAATTAAAAGTGTCAAAACAGAAATCAGGAATCGAATCATAACCTCATATGATGGAGAACAGTTTAATGAACAAGAACTTAATTTATGTTTAAATATATTTGTCTGTTATGCATTAGCTGAATGTAAAATATTAGAAAGGCCAAAAAAAAGTGTTGATAATTAGGAACGATGTTAAACCGGAAAGCAACATTTATTATTTGGGAGCAGTTTTTTTGAAATACTTGCAACAACATCAGAAAATTAATATAGAAGATTTCTTTAAAAAAATCAATACTGATTACCCTTCGATTTCTATAAATCAGATTTTATATACACTAGATTGGCTTTATATATTGGATTTAATAGATTTAATAGATGAAGGGGTAATTATAAAATGCGATTATATAATTTAGAAGTTTATAAAACTTTTCCTAATAAAGAAATAATTAGAGATATAGAATTTAAAAAAAATGGCTTGAATTTAATTGTAGATAACACAACAGATATTAAAGAGGATTCGGGTAATAGTGTGGGGAAATCTACAGTGATTCATATTATTGATATTTGTTTAAATTCTAGTAGTTTAACAAAACTTTATAAAAGTAGAGATGCTCAAGGAGAAAACGTTCATTTAAAAAAACTTTTGGTTGAAAATAAAGTACAGGCAACTTTGAAACTTATTAATAACGGTAAAATTTATAGTTTTACTAGGAGCCTTTATAGTAAAGGTCCACGGTATTTTAATAATGAAAAGGTAAATGCAAAAGAATATGAAAACTACTTAAAAGAAACGATTTTTAATTCTAAACAAGATAAACCTACATTTAGGCAACTCATATCTAAGTTTGTTCGGAATGATGATATACAGCTAAATAATGTAATCTATTATTTAGTTTCTACTAGTTATGCTGTTTACGAAGCAATCTATTTCTTTTTATTAAAAATTAATGGTGAAAATGTAGTTAGTGAGAGACAAAAATTGGAAGAAAAGTTATCTAAATTGCAAAATAAGTTTTCTATATATCAAAATGATTCTAATATTCCTTCATTGGATCAAATTGAGCAAGGACTATTATTTATTGAATCAGAAATAAATGAATTACTAGAAAAAAGAAGAAATGTGGACTATATAGAAATATATAAATATGAATTAGAGAAAAATAGCGATATAAATAATAAATTAGATTTATTAAATACCGAAATCGATTTACTTGAGTTTGAAAAAAATTCTATTCATCGAAGTTTAGTTATGATTGAGGAAAGTAAGTCAAATATTGATATAAAAATAATCGGGGAAATTTATGAAGATGCAAAAGTTTTCAGTTACAAACTAAACAAAAAATTCAATGATGTATTAAATTTCCATAATCAAATGGTGGAAAACCGCAGTAGATTTGTTGGAAAACAGCTTATAAAAGTTGATACGGAATTAAAGTTGTTGAAGCAAAAACAAGAAGAGTTAATTGATTTAAAAAAGAATCAGAGTATTGATCTCTTAGATGATGGTTTGTTAGCAGATCTAAATGATATTAACAATGAAATTGAAAAATTAAATATTAAAAAGGGAGAATTCTTAAAGGTTAAAGAAATACAAGAAGGTATAAAAAAAGAGTTAGAACAAGTAAATCAGGACTTAGAAAGTGTTAATTCTCAGACAAAAGATAATGACCATCTGGTACCAATAAATGAATTTAATAGTGTTTTTAAAACCTATTCGGAAAAATTATACAATGAAAAATACCTCCTTTATTATGATAGCGAGTGGAGGGAGAAAAAGGGAGGAAAACCGTTTAGTATTGGAAATTTACTAGGGAGTATGGGGACTGGTAAGCAAAGGGCACTTATAATTGCTTTTGATTTAGCATATTTGACATATGCTAATAAAAAAGAGATAGCAGCACCTAAATTCTTGATTTACGATCAATTGGAGAACACTCATATCAATCAATTGAAGACAATAATACAATTATCAAAAGAAATTGAGGGGCAACTTATATTACCTATTTTAAGAGAGCGAATTAATGAAATTGATGCTGTGGTAATTGAACAATCAAAAATTATCGAGTTATCTAAAACAGATAAGTTCTTTAAAATATAAGATATGGTATGTGTTACACACTGCTGATGACCCAGAGGCTCTAAGTGAGTCCTTAAACCTTAAACGCTTATTTATGTACTCATATAAACAAAGATAAAAGGTATGTACAATATTCAATAATTTCAAGGTATAATTTAGGGGAATTTATTTTCCTTTTTTTATTTAGGTCGTTATATAAAATGGAGGAGAAGATGGAAAAAACTAATGGATCTACCGACAAACAGGATTACGTTATATATCTGGATGCGGAATATTTGAGTGGTGCTCCCAATGAAAAAAATATAGAAATTAGTTCCAGATTTGATCATCTAGGCTTAAAAGAGGAAATTATACACGGTGCTCCATCCTGTTTTATTATTTCAGGTTATAGAGGGGTAGGTAAGACTAGTCTCGTTCAAAATTTAAAGAGAGAAATTGAAGAGGAATATAATAAAAAAGATAAACTTAAAGACGACAAGGAAATACTATTTGTTAGCTGTAATTTCGTTAATGGTGATAAAAAGGAAAATATTCTCCGCAAATTAATTAGACAATTAGTTTCTAGTAGTAGTGAAAATTTAGAGGTTAAGTTGAAAAATAATACAAAGCTTGATGATGAGCTTTCTAGTTTATACAAAAAAACCTTTTATTCCGTAGAAGACAATCAAATAAAGACAACTACAAATACTTTTACTTGGACTAGTTCTATAAATTTTGTAATTCTATTATTCATATTCTTATTAGTTCCGATATTTTATGGTTTTGATTTCCTAAGGGGAATGTTAATTTCATTTCTTAGTACTATAAGAGCAGATCCCAAAAATGTACCATATGCAACTGTCCTAGTATCGTTGATATCCCTGTTTTTTTCTTTTCTTACATTTAAGATTGGTAAGTCTTTTACAAAGAACACAATTGGTCAAACTGAAATAAAAACGCTGTATGATGAAGAGATTGCCGAAGTAAGACTAAACGAGTATATAGAAAAGATAACAAAAATGGGTGTTAAAATAGTATTTATTTTGGATGAGCTAGATAAATTTGAAAAAGAAGATGAATTGGATACCTTTCTTGGAGAACTGAAGCCTATTTTAATAAATGGTAAAGCAACATTTCTATTGATTACTGGGCAAAATTTCTCTAATCGTTTAGAAAAAACATCAATGGTAGATGATGCAATTCTCCCAAGTATCGTGCAAGATACATATCGTATAAGCTTACCGAAAGATGAAGAGTTAGAAGCCTTATTTTTAAAAATTGCACAGAATGAAACATTAGATGAAAGTGTTTATAAAGATTATTTAAACTCTTTAATTCTAAAATCAAAACGTATACCAAGAAAATTTATAAATATTTTACGTAAAGAAGCTGAATGGGACAGTTCACTTAATACCCCAAAACCCTACATAAAAATATCCCGAGAAAAAATTCCATTATATAAAATTGATACCAAATTCCTTGATTGTATTAATAGTGTAATCAAAGTGAACGTAGATAAAAAAAATACTTCTCTTTTGGATTTTTTAATGAGTCAACTTTGTATATATACGGAAAAGGTAAAATTAATGGGTGCAGCTTCTTTTCAATTGGAAGATATACAAATAGATGAGGATTTAAAAACAAAGTTCCCAAAGTATTATATTGATAAATTAGGCGAATGCATACAACTTTTAGCAGAAAAAATGAAAAAAAGTCGTATTCTTACGTATGATGTGACCTCTACTTCATACGCTTTTTCTGAAATCTATAGAGAAGATGATACCTTTGACCTCACAAAAAAACAATTTTTAAAAGATGTTACAAAGTTTGAGAAATTAATTAGAGGGATTCACAAAGAAATATACTATTATGAAGAAAGTGCTTTTTTTAATATTGTTAAAGATCTTCAAGTTTTAAAAATTATTTATCCGAGTACAATGTTTACAATTGAACATATTATGGAGTTAAGAACAGAATTCTCTTCATTTAAAAATAAAAAAAATTATAGAATTGAGGAAATTTCTGATCTTACGCATCAACTTAATTATCAAAGAGTATACATAATGGAGCTGTATACCTGTTATGTTGTTAAAGAGTATTTTGATCCAGAGAGATTTACGATAGAACTTGGCAGAGAGTATAAATCTAAGAAGGGTGAAAGTAGATTTTTAACAGACATACTTGTGGGTGATAATGACAGTAAATCAATGTATAAAGAAGTATTTATTGAAATTAAGGTTGGTGAATTTCCAATCCACTTTATTGTAGCTTTAGAAAGACTGCTAAAATCTATAAGCCATATTAAGACAAATATTAAAATTGTATTTATTATCTTTACGTCGTCTCCGAATAGCAGAATTAAAACAATGGTTGAAGACAAGGTTTTTAATTTGGGAATTAAACCGAATATTTCTTTACACATTGTTGCGGCGAATATGTATAGGGATTTAGATGATAAATCGCTAAAAGAACATTTACGAAGAGCATTAAAATAATCTATGTTACAAGCAACGTTTACCGAGGGGTTGATATTTGCACGTGAAAAACCGCCTATATATTTGTTATAAGCGGTTTAGTTCCTTTTTAGTAGCCTGTTTCAGGTGATTTGATGAACCGGTATAGACAAAAGGAAAAAAAGGATAAACGTTATCACAAATAAAATAAATGATGAACTCTATAAATCAGGCTAGGTTAAAATAAAACTTTGCATTTAGATAGTATTAACACAGCTAAAATACATATAATCACCAAGAAAAAGAGACTAACGACTAGTCTCTTTTGTTGGTTTAAACAAAATAAGTCCCACGATAATACTAATTTAAAAATGATTGAATCATTTCAGTAACCTTTTTTCTTTGCTGAGGAGTCAATTTTTTTGCTGTATTAACCAAGTTCACTAAATCGGTAGGAAAATCATCACTAATATCAAATAAATCAATAAGAGAAGTTCCTAGTGCTTCAGTAATTTTCAGAAGAGTATCAACTGATGGAGACTGAACATTTCGTTCAATTTTACTAATGTTTGACTGACTTATTCCTGATAGAAGTTCAAGTTGGGTGGTAGATATACCATTTTCTAATCTCAATGCACGTAATTTTTCACCCAAATTCATCATTATCAAACCTCATTTTTCTTTTTATATTCTTTATTAATTTGTTTTTAGTGGAGATATCATAGCAAAAAAGTGATGAAAATAAGCGATTTATTCGAAATAGAATAATATATGTTTAGAAATATTCTAATTTGAATATAATGGTCATTAGAAGTTGATCGTAGAGGTGAGAGAATGTCAATAGATACAAAAAGACTTAGTATTGGAAAGTTATTAGGTAGTGTTAATGAAGTCTTTAGAATACCTCTGTATCAAAGGCCATACAATTGGGGTAAAGATCAATGGAATGATTTATGGGATGATTTAATCAGGTTAGAAGGTGATCAAACACATTTTCTAGGCTTTATAATTACCATAAGCCAAGAGCGGCAAAAAGGTTTTGGGTATTTTGAGGTTGTAGATGGACAACAAAGAATTACAACCATTCTAATACTTTTAACTGCAATTCGTGATTTAGCAGAAAAAATTGATAAGGATCGTGCTGCCTACATAAATAATTACTTTTTAAAAAGTTCTACAATAGATGAAATTGAAGCCAAGCTAATATTAGGAAGGAAGGATAACAAACTATTCAAAAAATTAGTTGAAAAAAGTATTAATAGGGAAGAAATGAAAACTGAAAAAATCATTCAAGCTTATAATTTCTATTTAGAAAAGTTGCAAGACAGTAAACTGCAATGGCAGCACATTTATACAAAGTTATTGGGGTCACTGGATCTTGTATTAATGGTTACTGATTCATATTATGACGCGTTTAGGCTTTTTGAAACCCTAAATAACCGTGGGTTATCCCTTTCATCAGTTGATTTGATTAAGAATTATTTACTAAGTAAATTTTCAGCCAACGAATCAATGTTGGAAGAATGCAATGAAATATGGGATAGTATTATTGAAAATATCGAGGATATTGAGTCGGTCCGACACGATAAGGTTCGTTTCTTTAGACATTATTTGTTCTCTATTGAATATGGTGTAGTCCCAATACCTAAACTCTATTCGAAATATCAAAAGTTGATTGATTCAACTGATAATATATTGATTTTAGTTGAAGATATATGGTTAAAATCTGAAATGTATTTAAAGCTGTATAATGGAATATTAGGCATAAAGGAGGTGGATGATCTGCTAAACACGATAGTTCGTATAGAAGCAACTACGAGCTATCCCCTTCTAATTAAGTGCCTATCAGAGAACCTTAATAAGGAACAATTGATATCGATTTTGGAGGCTATCGAAGTTTTTACGTTGCGAAGAAGTATATGTAATATTTCAACGCGAGACATAGATAGAATATACAATCATTTGGCTTTAGAATCGTTCAATAAAGAAAGGCCAGTTTCTTATATTGTTGATTATCTTAAGAGGAGAACCCCATCTGATACTGAATTCTATTTAAACTTCCAGAACCGAGATTTTACAAGGTCAGCACAAACGAAATATATCTTAGAAATGATAGAAAATGCTCTAACAAACAACACAAGAGAAAAAACGATAAGTGGTCGGAGTGACGTTCATATCGAACATATTATGCCAAGAGAATTAGTAAGGAAAAGTAATAAAGTCATTGAAAATACGTGGCAAAAAGAACTCGGGTCAAGAGCTTCTGAATATTCGATGTTTGTTAATAGAATTGGGAACCTTACGCTGCTTGGAAGTGAATTAAATATTACTGCTTCTAATTATCCCTTTCTTGAAAAGAAAAAAAAATATGAGCAATCAATAATTATGTTAACCAAAGAAATCTGCCAAGAAGACAAGTGGACCTTTGAAGAAATAAATATTAGGAGTGTTTACCTTGCGGGTATAGCTAAGAAGATATGGAATTTCAATAATCTTGTTTTGGAGTAAGAGGGGGTTAGAATCTTCTAGATCAAAACAACCGGTATAAAATCTAGCAAAAAACAAACAAGACTTCATTTCTAAAGCTAAAATTAAATAAAGAAAAAACTGAAATAACTGTCACGTTGTCAAATGAACCCGTTACATATAAAGAAGCAGAAATGGAGCCGCAAGAATTTAATCCCGATTATGAGTGGGAAAAAAGAAACCACAGTATAACGAATTTAAAAAGACACCTCCTGAACCGTAGGAGGTGTTTTTTAGAGGCGTTAATCGGGAAAGGTAGCAATTAGTGAAACAATTGAAAAAGTTATAAATTTATTTATTTCGGATTCGGACATACAAGATAATCTTAAAAAATTCCTCCAACCTTAGCATTTATTGGTGTTGAAATGTTACCCTTGAAAAAGATGGGTTACTTCGAAAGGAGATTGATTATGTCCGATTTTGAGGAATATTTGAAAAAGAAATTAGAAGAGGATAAAGATATAATTGAGCAATTACCTTACTCAACCGATCAGCTCAGGGAAATTTATCAAAAAGAGTACGAATACAAAAAGAATTTACCTGCACTAGAGTTGAGACTAGAAGGACAAGAAATAAAAAGTGAACTTGTAGAATATTACTTACCCGAAAAATGGGAAATGCCGAGGCAAGGTACACTTCTTTATGATGATGAAAAACTACTTAATGCTTTGAAATTAATTATCTTCAACATAGGTGTAAAAAAAACTCTAGATGTAATTCCACAGGATTTAATTAAACAGTATCAAAACGGTCTTAATAAAATGAAAGTATTTGTTATATACACAACTGACAACGGATTCTTTGAGGTATTAGGCATTATAACAAGAAGATCTTTAGAAAATGCAAGAGCCGCAGCAAGATTAACACACTCAACCAATTTCCACGGTAACCGCCAAAAATATGATGTCCTTGGACCATTTGATGACGAAATCCAAGCTGACAAATATATTGAAGCAAGAAGGTGGGGGGGCAATGATAGTTGAAAGAAAATCAGGTATTACAAGCTAACTGGTACAAGAATAAAAGAATGGAGCTAGCATCCAGGCAGTCAATTTTATTTTAATACTGGCTATGTTAAAGGGTTATTTTATCGCTAAATTTGGATAGTCCCAATTTACACATTTACATTTCTTTTTGTTATGGCAACTATTTAACCTGCGAATCTACTGTCGTTTAATCTCGGATTTGAAACCAAAATTCATCCTGGAGGAAACAATGATAACAAAGTTTGAAACCCGGTATTTTTACATTATTAGCCCTTATGATGATGATGATAATTTTATTAAGTGGAACACAGTAAAAGGAGTTCTCAGCGAAGATATAAATGATGATTACAACGTAATTTCCGATTTAATGGCTATGGACGTTAGAGAAAAATTCGGGGAAGAATATGAGGTTTGGGGCATTACCAAAGTGGAATTTTAACAAAGAATTAAGCCTGAAATGAAATAAAGTTCCTTAATAAACTAACGGGGCAGGATTGCTTAAGAAGATTTATTACCCTTATTGTGGAATTAGTTTGCTTTTATAAGGGGAGGTATCTGGTGAAAAACCGAAGCTGAATTTAATTTCCTTTAGTACGTGTAGATGAAACGTCCTATAATTATAAATTATATCGGTAAAACAACACGCAAAAATGTTAATTTTTGATAAAATATTACATAATTATACCCAATTTTATATAAATTAGGATATAATTGTTATGTAAATAATGGCAAATAAATAAACATTTTGTACCGAGTGAACTATAAGTGATGAATTTGATTTGCTACTTATTCTACTAAACTAAAAGGAAAGAAGGAAAACAATTTATGCCTAATATTAAAATGCAAGAAGCAACAGTAGTGGTTCACGGCGGTTCACGTTTTAACAACTCTTACGACACAGTAATGGTGCATACTACGATTATCACAGATGCTCCTTTAACCGACGAATACTATGTACCATCGGGTTCCTCTTTATCCAATGAAGCTATCGCTCTAATAAAAAAACACGGTTTAGAATTCAGACCTTATCGAGAAACAGATCTTTTAACAGGTACTGAAGATGTTTTAGCTGATGCTATATCAGGCAATATAGTCGAGACAGAAAAAGATGTAGCAAAATTACTACTACGCTCATCATTATTAAAAGGGCAACTTACCCAAGTTACTCAAGCTGGTAGTAGTTATGTATATGAACTTCGTTACGATTATAAGATTTTCCCTCAAGCAAATGGAAGCTATCAATTTGAAATTCGTTTACCTTTCGATGGAACTCGTATGCTTAACGGAAGTTCTGTTCAATTAACAGTGATCACACCTAAAGGCGTAACAGTTAACGATGTTGAAACAAAAGGTTTAGACGAAAATGGACTAGAAATACAGGAACAAATAACTCAACTTACAGCAACAAATCGTTTGGCTGTTTCATTCCATTATCAGTTGGATCCGTTATTCATTGTCAATTACACACATACTGAACCTTTTTTCCAAGGTTAAGAAAATATAAATTAAACAAAAAAAAACAGTTGAGTAATTTAACTGTTTTTTTGTTTAATTTATACACGAAGATGTTTTGATGAAAGAATATATATATATGGAAAGTTGAAAATCTGTCAATTACACTACCTCCTACATAGGCCGAGAAAAATAATTAGATAAAAACCTGTTTCAGAAGGATTGGATTTTATGTGCACAAGGCCAAACTTACCATAAATTCCGAATCTAAATCAACCCTGAAAGCGGATATCAGTTTTGTGTTTAACCTTTAACTTTCAATATTCAATAGGCGTAGAAGGAAGATTAAGAAGACAAGCAGTGTGGCTATAAAATCGTTATTTAGAACATATTATTAACGCAAAATTGGCTGGGGAATGAGAATGAAAAGTAATATTTCCTTGTTCAATTAACAGAGCTTTAATGAAGATTAAAGCTTTCAAGGCAGCCTTTTCTTATGGAACTAACGGGGCAGTTTTGTTGAAGAAGGAATTCAATCAATAGGAGTCGAAACTATTCTCTTATTAGTAACAATTTTTTACCACTAGGAGGTATCCATTTGTATAAATACCGTGAAGAATTTGGAATTCATATAGAAATTAAATCCACACTTATTGTCCCATTAACGCGTAAGACAGAAATAAAGCCACTAATTGAAGAGGACAAGTATCACTTGTATGCAATTTGTAAAAGGAAAATCTTGAGGTTTGATAAAGATTTCCTAACCATAACTGATGAAAAGAAACTTAAGACCCAAATCCTTCTCACTGTGGATGAAGAAGACGAAAAGAGACATCCATTCCCAGTAGTCTTACAATTAACATTCGATAGTAATAAAAGTCCATTCTCACATAAATTAGTTAGCAATAAAAAAGAAATTGAGGTTTATGATTGTGAAGGCAAGTTAGTTTATGAGGCTAATGCAGCCATCGTTCTTCAAGAAGCATTTGACCAACTCAGACATTTACACTTTGAAAATGGTGAAATTGAAGAGGCTAAGACGGTTGAGGCTTTATGCAGATTGATTGGATTAGAAGTATTATACATAGGTCAAAGCTATGGAAGTGGCGATGTAGCAACAACTGATGGATATGAAAGACTTGAAGAACATAAACCACTCCAAAAGATTTTAACAAAATTATTCAATTCACCTGGCGAAGATGTGTGGCTAATGTTATTTAGTATTGATGAAGAAATTGAGATCCACAGTCTTGAATCAGTGATATATCAAGTTGTTAATGATGATTTAAACCAAAAGCATAAGGAAAATATGATTAATTTTAATATTACTCCCAAACATTTATTAACTGCTGTTGAAGCACTTTTAATAGGCTACTTTCGACCTGAATTTAATAGTGAATTTAATAAAGATAACAAGCTATTTCCATATCCAAATAAGGAATATCAACAAATTCTTGACCTTGACTGCAATGGCTTCGGCTTAAGACTTAGCACTAGAGAAAGGGTAGCTGATAATAGTTTCGTTTCCACTAGAATTTTTACCCCTAAACAAAAAAATCAGTTTGCGGTCCATACTATTCATACACCAATGGACCAAAATCGTGATTATATATATAAGGATATTATGGGTGCTAGTCCGATAATTTTTTTAAACGAATTAAGCGAATACAATTCATTTAAGGCGAAAAATCCAATTTAATAAGTGGATTTTTTTACTGATTTTATTTAAAGAGTATTAGAATATCATTTATTATGATTTCAAAACTGACAGGGGCTTTCCTTTTGACTACTTGTTGCAGCCTTTTTCTTATTCGACTAACGGGTACGTAGTTCCATAGGGCATAAAGGAAGACCACAATATAAGTGGTCTCTTTTATTTGTTCAAAAACCAACATTTCTCAAGCCTGATTTGGGGAAGGCATTTTTTTGTCTTTTATAAGAGCGTTAGTTCGTATATAATGGTTGTAAAGGAGGAATCTTTCTGATGAGTACAATTCGTGATAGAGGGCTCGTTAAATGGCAAGCAGCGTTGATTATGCCAGAACATAAAGCTTTAAATAAAAAAATGTTAGAGGTTGATTACTTCCTTAATAAAAAGCCTGCCCTTGATGAATACCAAGTTGAAGAGTTTGAAAACAACATTCATTATGCGATGGAATATCATTTACGGCTAAGTTTTACATTGCATAACGAGGAAAGTCCATATGATTTGCACGGGTATTGTGTGTACATACATCCTGTCACGAAAGAGTTACGTATTCAGAAGAAAGATAGTTCCTTTGAGTATATTCAATTTAAAGAGATTATTGATGTGATTGTAGAGGATTAAAAAAAGCCCACCTTAAAATTTAGGAGGGCTTTGTAATGTTTGAAGAATAAACAAAAAAGGCACAGAGATTCAGGAGTATACAAATGGAGATTCAAATTGAGGTTCAATTGTTTGCGAACAGTGCTAAGTTCTTACAGTCTGGTAGTTGTTCAGTAAAAATAACTGACTTTAGAAAAGAACCGGAATGGACTGCTGCTATAACAGCTTATGAGTGGATACAAATGATAAAAAAATCAGTTCGCTATCCAGATGACTTTCAAATTCTTAGTATTGTTTATAACGGAGAAAATGACATTACGGATTTAGTAAGAAAGGTACGCTCTATAATAATAGATGATTTACCTTTTTAAAAAAATCAACTAAAAATATAATTTAGGGATCTCTTTAGAGGTTCCACGGTTCTAGTGCTTTTGTAGAAGAGTATTATAACAAGGAGGGGAAATACCTAGATGAAGAATTTTTCTTTTCTATTTTAAGTTCTCGTGGCTTTGATATAGATGATGTTCGTTGGATAAGAAGTAATGAATAATAAAAAAAACTCGTCAAATTTAGACGAGTTTTTTTATTAAATATTCTAGTTTTCTATTTGAAATGCGAACTTATTAAAAAAGTATCTTGGTTGTTTAATGATGTTAACCTTTAACTTTCAATAGGCGAAGGGCAATTAAAGTTACAATTATGGCCGCACCTGTATCACTTAGAACAGCAATCCATAAAGTTAACCATCCTGGGAAGATCAAAGCTAGTGCAATAAACTTTATAATTAAAGAAAACCAAATGTTTTGTTTAATAATTTGTAAAGCTTTTCTACTGAGTTTGATTGTGTGAGGCAGCTTTTCAAGGTTATCAGCCATTAAAACAATATCAGCTGTTTCCATTGCTGTATCTGTTCCAGCTCCACCCATTGCAATCCCCAAATCCGCTGTTGCAAGGGCTGGTGCATCATTTATGCCGTCACCAACCATTTTATACCAGAATATTGTTAAAGCAAACGAAATGCAATAGACGTATTTAAATAAAGGATTTCTCATTGTCAAAACTAACAGATTGGCTAGCTTAAGATTGGAACCATCTTTAATGTAGTTTTCCCTTTATGCAACTAAAAGAGCAGTTATGTTTTTAAAATAAAATGTGTAATTTATTTCCACTAACCTGTACAATGGTATTGATGCTTGGGTTTATACCTTTGAGTGTCTAAACTAACATAGGGAATAGGAGTGGATTGGGTGACGTCGAAAGAGTTTTTTAAAAAATACCTTTATTTAATTATCTTGCTTTGTTTATTTGTCGTTTTAATTCCGATCTTAATCAATGCAGTTATCAATGGTGAAACCAGGATTCCTGTTGAAGCAAATAATGATTGGATTGGGTTCTTAGGAAATTACGTAGGAAGTATTATTGGTGGATTAATAGGTGCTATTGTTGCTGTCCAGGTTGCAAAAATGCAAATTGGTAAACAAGTGGAGTTACATAATGAACAAATACGAAAACAAAGTGAAATACATAACGAGCAACTTCAAAAACAAGGTCAATTTCATACTGAACAGCTTCTGGAGCAAAAGTCACAGTATCAGCATCAGATAGAAAAAGATAACAAGCAATATTTAAAAGCGAATAGATCATATATATTATTACAGGAATTCAACTCACTGGTAGGGTTTAAAGAGGTAAATATCCATCCTAATAGTAGAGTTATATTAACCAAAGATTTTGAGGAAATTGCCTTAAAAAAGCATTTAAGAACAACCTTCTATAAAATAAGTTTATTGGGTGTTCCTGAGAGCATATTAGATGGGAGTATTAATATCGAGCTTACTGATATAAGTGAAACCCATACTTATTACATAAACGAATATATTTCGGTTTTAGAAAAAAATGAGGAGGTATTTATTCCTCTATATACTAAGGGTTTATCAGAGGTAATTGTTAAAACAGTTGAAATTAAGTATTTAACACTCGCTGGGGAGCGAATGTTATATACTTATAATCCTACTGAGGGTAATGAAAGGTATTTTTCTTTAAATAATAGTGAAAGAGATGTAATATTAGAACTTTCTATGCGTCCATCGAATTGGATATATCCCAAGAAATCCACAATCCAAAGCTGATCTTTATATTAATATTAGCCTAATACAGATAGGCCGATTCTTAAAGAGTAGATCAGGACTGTTTGCCAGCGGAACAAAAAAGCAAAATTAAAGAAGAAGCTAGACTAATAAACCGTTTAGCTTCGATTAAATTTAAAAATTACATTGAGAATCAAATAATGCAAACATTTTTTTAACTCTAAATTAAACTGATATCAGTCTTGCTCCAGAATAATTCCTTAATAAATCATTTACAATACAGTCCATCTCTTCCTTTGTTTTACCAGTAAATCCACCACCGAAATCTTCATTTGCTTATAGTGGTCCCCTTTTTCTTCTTTACGGAAAATAGTTGCATCTTCATCTGTTTAATTGATTTTTATCTTCTAAGAAGAATACACGTGTAAAGAATTACATACTAAAAGGTGCTTTAGTACAACAACATAAAATTTCGTTGTTGTTGTAAATGTGGTCATTTGTAGCACAAAAAAGGATAGACAGAGCATATATTTTATCTGCTCACCTATTCTTCTTTTTTATACCCTTTTAATGTGTGACATTAAATAAATATATAATGTTATAAAGGGTTTCTAACCAATCTCTTGACTTTTAATAAAATCTCGCGGATACACTTTTTTTGTCGCCATTTTTTGGACATCTCCCATGAAACCAAGAAATTTATACATTTACATGCTTTGGTCAATTTCCTTAGCAAGATTGACTAATCTGGACATACACTTTACTATATTGCATTTGTTTTTTATGAGAAGGAGTGTGTGGGCTTATGGAGCAGTCTTCATTAATCAAACCGGTCCTGGGAGGAGCCTATCCGACTATCAGTCATGGTCAGGGAGTGTTTTTATACGATAAAGAAGGAAAGGATTACCTAGATGCTTCTTCCGGTGCTGTTACAGCCAATATTGGCCATGGAGTCCAGGAAATCATAGAGGCGATGGTAAAACAGGCTAAACAGGTTTCATTTGTGTATCGTTCCCAATTCACCAGCGATGCTGCAGAGAAACTTGCAGGAAAAATTGCAGAATTGACCAAAGGGGAACTGACATACAGCTTTTTTGTAAACAGCGGCTCCGAAGCGACTGAAACGGCATTGAAAATTGCCATTCAGCATTGGCAGGAAAAAGGGAAGCCCAAGAAACAGAAAATTATATCGAGGTGGATGAGCTACCATGGCATCACGATGGGAGCTCTTTCCATGTCTGGCCATCCGATTCGCCGGGAACGATTTACTCCGTTGCTTGAATCATATCCTTCTGTATCGCCTCCATATTGTTACCGGTGTCCACTTCAACTTGATCCACATACGTGCGGAATGGCTTGTGCTTCGGAATTGGAAGCATCAATCCGGCGTATTGGCAGTGAAAATATAGCGGCGTTCATTGCAGAACCTGTTATCGGCGCAGCCGGAGGGGCCATAGTTCCTCCTGATGGTTATTTTCGAAAACTCAAGAAAATCTGCGAAGACAATGATATTTTATTCATTGCCGATGAAGTAATGACCGGATTTGGACGTACCGGTAGGATGCTTGCTTCCGAATATTGGGATGTGGAACCTGATATCGTAACATTTGGTAAAGGTATGAGTGGGGGGTATACCCCGATAGCGGCCGCAGTAATGACCAAAAACGTGATGGAGCCAATAATGAAAGGCTCGAAGTCAATTATAGGAGGTCATACGCTTAGTGCAAATCCGTTATCGTGTGCGGTATCTTTGGCCGTTTTAGAATATGTCGAAAGAAATGAACTTGTCGAGAAATCAGCCGACAGAGGGAATTACCTGATTAGGGGCCTGAAAAAGTTGGCAGGGAAGTATTCCTTTATCGGTGATATACGCGGGAGAGGTTTATTGATTGGCATCGAATTTGTCCAGGAAAAAGAAACGAAGGTCCCATTTCCGAAGGAAGCCGACGTGACCAGTGAAATCATTGAATTGGGAATGAGGAATGGAATACTTCTTTATCCCGCAGCAGCGGGACTTGACGGTGTAACCGGGGCAGCCATCATCATCTCCCCTCCGTTAACGATAACGGAAGAGGAGTGTGCTGAATTGTTAATGAGAGCCGATATAACTTTTGGGCAATTTAATGAATCGATAGGTAAACGGCCATCACAACAAGGAAGTGAGTCATAGTGGTGGAAAATACATTCCAGAAGATTTGTCGTTTGGAGGATGTCCGCCATCACTTTAAAGATGATCAGTCCATCCTGTTTGGGGGGTTCGGTGGCATAGGGACGCCTCCGGGATTGATCAATCTGATTTTGGAATCAGGTATAAAGGATTTAACCTTGATTGGGAACGATACAGGTTTCCCTGATATCGGAATCGGAAAACTGGTCACCCAACGCCGTGCAAAAAAAATCATCGTTTCCCATATCGGTTCCAATCCAAATGCAGGACTATTAATGAACAATGGAGAACTCGAAGTGGAGTTCTCTCCGCAAGGGACTCTTGTCGAACGAATCCGGGCCGGAGGGATGGGACTAGGTGGGATATTGACTGATATTGGAATTGATGCCGATATCGTCCGGGATGGCAAGCAAACCGTAAAGCTAGGTAAGAAAAATTATCTGGTGGAACCGGCATTAACTGCAGATATCGCCATTGTTTACGCAGAAATGGCAGATCCTTATGGAAATCTAATATTTGATAAAAGTGCCAGGAACACGAATCCAATCGTGGCTGCGGCCGGACAAATCACTATAGTCGAAGTCATGCAAATCGTTCCGCTTGGCTCTTTGGATCCAGAGGACATCATTGTTCCGGGTGCCTTTGTGGATTATATCATTCCATCAAAAGGAGTCGATTGGAAATGGGTTTGGGAACCGAAGATAGAAATAGAATAGCGAAACGGGCAGCAGCAGAAATAAGCGATGGGATGCTGGTCAATTTGGGAATTGGCATTCCATCACTTGTACCGAATCATCTTTTTAATGACCATAAAGTGATGTTTCATGCTGAAAATGGCCTTGTGGGTATTGGCAGTACTCCTGAAACGGGGAAGGAAGATGCACATCTTTGCAATGCTGGGGGACTGCCGATCACCATTAGAGCCGGTGCTTCTTACTGCGACAGTACTGTTGCATTTGGGATGATACGGCGCGGCAGGGTGGATATCACGATTCTAGGAGCACTTCAAGTAAGTCAAGCGGGGGATCTCGCTAATTGGATTGTACCGGGAAAGCGGGTGCCAGGCATGGGCGGTGCCATGGAATTGGCTGCAAAGGCAAAAAAGGTCATTGTCTTGATGGAACATAACGATAAAACGGGCATGTCAAAATTAGTAAAAAAATGTACGTTGCCGTTAACTGCCAAGAAATGCGTACATATGATCATCACCGAATTAGGCGTGTTTTCCGTAACTTCGGAGGGCCTCCTATTAACTGATGTATTTGATACGTCCAGCATTCAGGAAATCAGGCATCGGACCGAAGCCTCGTTTACCGTCTCTGAAAACATCCATATTTTAAAAGAATGAGAGAGGAGAATGCATATGTATGAGGAAAAAATAAGAACATGGTTGAATGAACATCGGATGAATGGGGTTCAGCTTTTGCAAAAACTGGTTCAGGAACCGAGCAAAAGGGGGCAAGAAGGAAGTGCACAAGCCATTGTGGTCGAGAAGTGCAGACAACTTGGTCTAGAAATAGATCTTTGGGAAATCGGGGATGAACAATTAAGAAAACATCCCCATTTTTATTGCGACCGCAGGGATTTTAAAGGAAATCCGAACCTTGTGGCTATTAAAAGAGGAACAGGCAAGGGGAAATCCCTTATTTTAAACGGACATATTGATGTAGTTCCTGAAGGAGATCATGCAGCATGGCACGATGAACCCTATAGCGGCAAGTTAATAGACGGGAAAGTTTTCGGGCGGGGAACTACGGATATGAAAGGCGGCAATGTATCTTTATTGCTGGCCATTGAAGCGATCGTCGAATCTGGAATCCAATTGAAGGGAGATGTGATATTCCAGAGTGTGATTGAAGAGGAAAGCGGTGGTGCCGGCACACTTGCGGCAGTCTTACGGGGGTACAAAGCTGATGGTGCAATCATTCCGGAGCCTACAAATATGAAACTATTCCCTTTACAGCAAGGTTCGATGTGGTTTCGACTAAGAATAAAAGGCAAGTCTGCACATGGAGGCACGAGGTATGAAGGAGTCAGTGCAATAGATAAAGCGGTTGGTGTAATGAAAGAAATCAAGATGCTTGAACAAGAACGGAATGAGTCACTCCGTCATTCACTCTATAAAAATGTCCCTATCCCCATTCCAATCAACATAGGAAGCATTCAAAGCGGGAATTGGCCTTCCTCCGTGCCGGATACAGCCGTTCTGGAAGGTAGATTCGGCATCGCCCCGACAGAAACCATGGATGAGGCACAAAAATCGCTGAAGGAGCGAATAGACGCTTTAAACCAGAGTGATGCATGGTTCAAAGAAAAACCTATTGAATTAGAATGGTTTGGGGCCAGATGGCTGCCTGGCAATCTCGAAATAAATCACCCGCTCATGAAGACAATTGGCACATACTATGAAAAAGTGGTAGGGGAAGAACCGCTTGTCGAAGCGTCCCCTTGGGCGACGGATGGAGGGTATCTTTCATCGGTTGGCTCTACCCCCGTAGTTGTGTTTGGACCAGGGGAAACGAAGATGGCCCATGATTCGAACGAATATATAGAGGTGGATAAAATGATGGAGGTTGCGGAAATCATCGCATTGACCATTATTGAATGGTGTGGGGTGGACCAGGAATAATCATTTTTCCCAAGGTCTGATTCCAGGAAGGGTCAGGCCTTTCGCAACAATTTTCGAAGATGTGAAAGGAGCGGGACAAATGGAGGCTGGAATCATTGAAAAAAGAATTCAAAAGCCAAGGTGCACCATACATATTACGATCGACCATTTTAATAAGCGAATAAGGGTTGACGATTATCTAGGTCATTTTCAAGAATGCGTGGAGGAATCTTTGAAGGTTGCTAAAAGCATATCAGCAGAAAAAATCATCTTCAAGTCACGCAAGGAAAACGTTATGGCATTGCTTGCTCAGGGCTTTTTATATGAAGGAAGCATCGATAAATTCTTTTTGGGAAGCGATTGTTTCTTCCTCGTTAAGTATAACCGGAATGAAAGGCGCAACAGTGCAGAATGGGAAAAGGAAGATCAAATCCTTTCCGATGTTCAGAGTCTGCCGATAAAATCAGGAATAGATGATCCGCCGTCAGCCTATCAAGGCCGTAAAGCAGAAGTTACAGATGCACTTCAGCTGGCCCAATTGTATGGGAAGGTTTTCGAAGTGTATCCCACACCGATGAATGATCCGGTATATGTGAAAAAGTGCATGGAAATGGGAACGGTTTTTTATATTTATGTCCATGAAGAGAGGATCGTCAGTGCTGCTTCCGCAGAAATTGATTCCTTTTACCATAATGCAGAAATCACTGACTGTGCGACATTGCCGGAACATCGGCAATACGGCTTGATGAAACACTTGATTTTCGCGCTTGAAGACTATCTTATTTCACATGGAATTTATTGTATCTATTCGATTGCCCGGTCGCTCTCATTCGGCATGAATGCTGCATTGCATCAGCATGGATACTCGTACCGCGGACGTTTGGCCAATAATTGTTATATTTTCGATAAAATGGAAGACATGAACCTTTGGGTGAAAAATTTTACTTGAATGCTCATTTTTAGGCGGTTCATGACAAGTTTTTGGCATTTCCTCATATACATCTAGCAAGAAGGTCTTAAGGAGGGATATCTTGCCAAGTGAATTTTTTAATACAAGTGAAGTGTTGGAAGCGATATTAGAAACCATTGATGAAGGCATTCATGTGATAGATCCAAAAGGACAGACCATCTTTTATAACGGAGTGGCGGCCAATCATGATGGGATGAAAAGAAGTGAGGTGCTAGGGAAACCGTTGCTTGAAGCCTTCCCTTCTTTGAATCATAAATCATCGACCTTACTCCGGGTCATTAAATCTGAAAAACCAATCTACAACTATAGTCAATCGTATGTAAATGCACATGGGCGAATCATTGAGACGTTAAATACGACGCTCCCCATATATGTTGATGGGTTTATGATAGGTGCAATAGAAATTGCCAAGGATTATTCAAGCTTGAAGCAATTATCTGAAAGGTTAGCTGACCTGGAAAGCTCGCTCAAGACGATCAAAAGTCCTGAAAGGAAAACACCTGGGAACGGCGGATTGTATTCTTTCACTGAAATCATGACAAGTGATACTGGGTTTAAAGATTTGATATCACAAGGGAAAAAGGCAGCCCGCTCCTCATCATCAGTATTGGTTTATGGGGAAAGCGGTGTAGGGAAAGAGCTTTTTGTTCAAAGCATCCACCAGGATTCGAGCCGCAGTAAAGAACCATTCATCGCGCAAAATTGTGCGGCATTACCAGAAAATTTATTGGAATCGCTTCTATTCGGTACCGCTAAAGGAAGCTACACAGGTGCTATGGAACGCCAGGGATTGTTTGAATTAGCCAACGGCGGAACCTTGTTTTTGGATGAATTGCAATCGATGCCGATTGACTTGCAGGCAAAGCTTCTGCGTGTGCTTGAAGATGGGTTCATCAGGAGGATAGGCGGTCCAAAGAGTGTACAGGTGGATGTCAGGATCATGGCAGCGATGAATATAGATCCTAAAAAGGCAGTATCGGAAAACAGGCTAAGGCCGGATTTATTTTACCGATTGAACGTATTGAGCTACGAGCTGCCTCCGCTAAGGGAGCGGATTGATGATATAGAGCTTCTTACTGAACATTTCATATCAATATTTAACAGTAAATTAGGACTGTCCATAAAAGGCATGGATGAGGAGACAAAGGTTTTTTTTCGGAAATATCATTGGCCTGGAAACGTAAGGGAGCTTAAACATACGATAGAATTCATGATGAACCATACGGAGAATGATGTTTTGAACCTTGAAGAATTGCCCCAGTTTTTAAAAAAGCGCATCACTTCCTCATCAGAAAAAATACTTCCGCTTCGTGAGGCCATGATTGAGATGGAAACGAAATTGATTACCGAGGCCCTTCTTCAAACGAACGGTAACGTTTTCCAGGCATCGAAGCTATTGCAAATTCCAAGACAGACCTTGCAATATAAAATAAAAAAACATATTTGAATGGAAAAAGTCCGGATGCAGCCAGCAGTCCGGTTTTTTTTATGGGCCTTCGAATTTTTGGGTCATTTTGGCACCCTTCTTGCATTTAATACTACTATCATAACTCAGGAGGTATAACCATGTTATTTGACTTATATAAGCCAGATCGCAATTGGAAAGATATAGAGCTATGGAAAGATGTTACCGAAGAACAATGGAACAACTGGCTGTGGCAGCTTACGAATACGATCCGAACTGTTGATGATTTGAAAAAAGTGATAAACCTGACTCCGGATGAAGAGGAAGGTGTGAGGATTTCCACAAAAACCATTCCATTGAATATCACCCCATACTATGCTTCGTTAATGAATAAAGATGACCCAAGGTGTCCAATCAGAATGCAATCGGTCCCAATCTCGGAAGAAATGCATAAAACCAAATATGACATGGAAGACCCCCTTCATGAGGATGAGGACTCCCCTGTACCGGGACTGACCCATAGATATCCTGATCGCGTACTTTTTTTGGTGACGAATCAGTGCTCCATGTACTGCCGTTATTGTACGCGAAGACGCTTTTCAGGCCAAATCGGCATGGGCGTGCCAAAAAAACAATTGGACGCTGCAATCGGTTATATACGTGACACACCGGCAGTTCGGGATGTCCTTATTTCCGGCGGGGACGGATTATTGATCAATGACACGATCCTTGAATATATCCTCAAAAACTTAAGGGAAATTCCTCATGTTGAAATAATCAGGATAGGTACACGGGCTCCGGTTGTTTTTCCTCAAAGAATCACTGAAAATTTATGTGCCATTTTAAAAAAATATCATCCGGTTTGGCTGAATACTCATTTCAATACCTCGATAGAAATTACTGAGGAGTCAAAGAAAGCATGTGAGATGCTTGCCGATGCAGGTGTACCAGTGGGCAACCAGGCAGTTATTTTAGCGGGGATAAATGACAGTGTCGCAATCATGAAAAAGCTGATGCATGATCTTGTTAAGATCCGTGTCCGCCCTTACTATATTTATCAGTGCGATCTATCGGAAGGCATCGGTCATTTCAGGGCTCCCATTTCAAAAGGGATTGAAATCATCGAGGGGCTCCGAGGCCACACATCAGGGTATGCTGTACCTACCTTCGTCGTCGATGCTCCAGGAGGGGGAGGGAAAATCACACTGCAGCCGAATTATATCCTTTCACAATCTCCTACAAAAACGGTGCTGCGTAATTTTGAAGGTGTGATAACCACATATCCAGAACCTGAGCAATATACACCAGGACTTGCAGATGATTATTTCAAAGGGGTATATCCTGATATGGAAGAAAAACAGTCAGATATAGGTGTATCGGGTTTAATGAACGACAAGCAATTCAATTTAGTGCCTGAAGGGCTGAAGCGAATGAATCGACGGGAAAATTACGTGACCAACCCAGAGCATGCATCATTGAAAAACCAACGTGAAAAGCGAGATCTGTTAAAAGAAAAGAAATTCCAGGCACAGCAAAAAAAGAGCACTCCAAAGGGGGATGAATAGCATGGAGACGTGTCCATGGTGTGAGAAAGGGAAGCTTGCAACAGTAAAGGGGACTGTGTATTGGGAACTGCCGGATGGTACGAGGGCGGTTGAAATTACGGAAACCCCTTCATCTCATTGTGAGAGTTGCGATGCTCTTTTTCAAAGTGATGAAATAGTAAAGGAAATTGAAAATCAACTATTTTTAATTGATTCGAAACAGCTTGAAAAACAAACGAAGTACAGTGAGTTAATGAACATGAAAAGGCTGTTGAAACGTAATTACTTTGACTTTTAGTGGCAGGGTTTATTACTTTTCCATATATGAATAAATCCCCTCATTTTAGACAGAACAGTGTAAACCACTATTTCTATCTTATATGAAGGGGATTTTCCCTTTCACAAAATGAAAGCCTGAGGGTAAATTGGATCATAAGGTTCTGAAGAAATTCCGCCATCCTTCAAGCTGCATGACAGAACATGCTCCGCGTGTTTTTATGGGACTTGGGCATTTGATTGAAGAAGTAGGTTAAACAAGATTGAAGGACTTCGTTTCCTTTATCGTAAGGATGTAATCAATATGGAATGAGTACGATATTTAAGTGTAATTCCGTAATATGACGAATGCATTTTATGTTGAAAAATCGTGTATTTCATAAAATGAGGAAGAAAAAACCAAATTGATTTTTAAAAAAGTGGACGGAAGCGAAAGTTTCCGATATATTAAAGCAGAAATCATAGTTATTTTAGGGGGGGCTCGACATCATGAGACCATTTTATTTATATTTAATGAAATTTCGACAACCAAAGGAAATTGATGCAATCACTATATTTGCCAATCATGCCTATGAGGATCATGGCTTCCCAAAACAATCGACTGATTATAATGAACTGAGCAGTTATTTGGAATTGAATGCAGACTATCTCGAAAGTATGTCAGTATTCGATCAAGCGTGGGAACAGTATGTCCAAATAGAAGAAGGACTAATATTGGGAGATCAGGAATAGGGAGGATCGGAAGGATGCTTAAAAGCCTTCAAACCCGAATTTTGCTTTATTCTTTACTTATAGCAAGTGTTCCGCTTCTGATATTGGGGATCATATCCTATGGATCACAAAGATCCCTGCTGGAAAAGGAAGCAAAAAATGCCCTGAATGCAGGTTCACTGAATATAGTAAATGAAACATATAGCTATTTGAACGAACGGATCAGTGATGTGAAGTTAATGAGTGCAAATTCGGTAATCATCAATCCTGGCTATTCAAAAGAAGAGAAGTCAGATGAACTAAAAAAGTTTATCGATGCAAAAGGAAATTATTACGGTGTCTTGCATTTGGATATGAAAGGAAATGTCATTGCAGATACATCCAATAAAATGATCGGGGACAACCTAGCGAATAAAATATGGTTCAAAGAGGCCATAGAGGGTCATGAATTCCTTTCTGACGTTTATAAAACCCGGACTTTCTCAGAACCCATAATAGCTCTGAGTGCGCCGGTATATGATAATGCAGGGAAAATGATCGGTGTCGTATCTCCAGCTTTCCGATTGGAAGGCCTTTGGGAGATGATAGAGAAAAAGGCTAATGAAATTAGCGATAAATACCCAGTGAACTTTTTCATGATCAATCAAGAAGGTATCATGATTTCGAAAAAAGACCCGCAGGGCGTCATGCAGGATTCTGCCTTGAAAGAAATGGGATTAACGAAAGATAAGCTGATGGAAGCTTCGTTATCGGATGAATTGTACAGTGCAGAGAATGGGGAAAAAATATATTCCATCCAGCCTGTTCATACGATAGCAGAAACGGAGAATAAATGGTTTGTTGTAGTGGGTGCTGATAAGAAACAGGTGTTTCAACCTTTGAATGACCTATTAACACGGTACCTGACCATCTACAGCATCGTTTTTGTATCTATCATTCTGGCTGTCTATTTACTAACAAAGACCCTCGTGCGGCCAGTTCAGGAGCTTGTCGAAGCGACAGAGGATTTCATTGGAGGAAAGGAATTCATCATTTCCGACAAAAGAAGCTTCGAGGAAATGGAAAAATTGAACCTTGCCTTTCTAAGAATGATGGAAACGATAGAAGATCGTGAGAAGGAAATCGTCCGTACGGAAAAATTGAAATATGTTGGCCAGCTTGCTGCCGGTGTCGCCCATGAGATCAGGAACCCGCTGACGACAATAAAGGGCTTTTTCCAACTTTTGAAGAGCCAGGATCATGATAAAACATTAATAGAAAAATATAGTGATGTCATGCTTCATGAAGTGGATCGGGTGAATGTATTCGTGACACAACTTCTTGATTTGGCAAAACCACATCAACTGGAATGGGAAAAAATCGATTTAAAGGATTTCCTTGATGAACTTATAGATACATATACTGCCTCAATCCCGAGTTATCATGTAAGAATAATTGATAGGGTGACACAATCCGTCATTGTTTATTCAGACAGGAACCGGTTAAGGCAGGTTCTCTTGAATGTCTTGAATAATTCTTGTGAAGCCATCGAAGCAAGGGGGCAGATTGAAGTGCAACAGACTTCGGTGTCCCAATATGTAAAATTAGTGATCAGCGATGATGGAAAAGGCATCAGTCCCGAGAATTTAAAAAATATCGGTATGCCCTTTTATACCACCAAACCGGATGGAAACGGATTAGGTGTGGCGACGTGCATTCAGATAATGGAGGAATTAAAAGGGAAATTCCAAATTGAAAGCGTCCGCGACGAAGGAACGAAAGTGACGCTCATCATCCCCACTACGAACCGTCTCATTAAATGAGACGGTTTTTGGTTTTAGTGCCCTTTAATAAATGGGCAGGTTACTTATCTAAATGAGCAAAATGCCCTCTCATTTCCATTAACCTCCATGTTTGTTTGTGCATATAATTTAATAATCAAACGATAAGGACCATATTGGGGGATGTCTCTTATGGGCAAAAAAAAACAGCCGAAATTTAAATTAGGCGATACAGTCGTAATAACAATGTATGGGACAGTCGGGAATATAACCGATGTGAAATTTCTCGATGGTGCTTATGTGTATGAAGTGAACTATAGTGAAGGTCTTTATATCGAAAAATCATTGCAATCGATAAATGAATATGAAGGTGAAATCCTTTATCAAAAAGAGCAAATCGATATTGAATATAAATATTTATTAGGTGACTTGGTCCAGGTGGATGGATATGAACAGGATTATTTCAAGATTATCGGCTATCGAACGGAAATTTGGCGCTATAAGGAAAATGCCTGGGAGGATGTAATCTATGAGTTATCAAGAATCTCGGATGGTGAATGGCTTGAAGCTCATGAAGAAGAACTGACTTTGATAGCCGATGCTAAACGTGCAGATGGAATCATTAAAAAGTTGGGTCTTCTCCTTCCTAAAAAGAAAAATGAGCTTGCTATCATTGCTAAACAAAACAACCCTGGTAAAGGTGAGCGAGATATGACAATGACAAAAAATGAAAAAAAGGAAATGATTGATGGACTGTTGGATTTATATAATGATTATTGTAAGCTCTACGAACATTTTGGCGATGATGAATATCGTCATATCATGAAGATTGCCCTTGCTAAAATTGAAAAAGCGGCAGAGGAAATTTATCCAGATCATAAAAAGAAGCAAACGAAGTGAAAGGTATCCCAAACTTTTTAAAGGGCAATTTCCCAAGTTCCTATAGAAGCTTCCATTCAAATTGAACACGAATGGACCATGATAACTATAGGCCCTTCATATGATTTTCCATTATGGGATGCCTTACTGGTATATTTGTCTCTACACATTCATAGACCTTTAAATAAGGGGGCGATGATTTGCGAGAAATTGAGGTTTTTATTGATACAGAAGAGATAGCGGAATTCTTTTTTCAAGAATTGATAAGACGGGGCTATCTTCCAACAGAAGCTGAAGTTGAAGATCTTGCTGACATCACATTCGAATATCTTCTTGAAAAATGCATAATTGATGAAGAAGTCGATGAGTAACCTGTCATAAGACGGTTAGCAGCTTCCTTTCCCTTAATTTTATTAACCATTAAAAAAAAGACGGCGGACCTCCGCCGTTTTGTTTGAGGTTTAGAGGAAGGGTGCCAAAAGGCTTTTCGTGATTTCCAGTTTTTCAAGTTCTAGGATAAGGTTCAATTTTCCTAACTTGTGGTTGATATGGTATAGTAGTTTTTGAATATCATTTCAACCACAAGTTAAGGAGGACATAGTCGTATGAGCGTGCATATTGGTGCAAAAGAAAATGAAATTGCGGAAACGGTCTTACTTCCTGGGGACCCGTTGCGTGCAAAATATATTGCTGAAACATTTTTAGAGGATGCAAAACTTTATAATGAAGTTCGTAACATGTTTGGATATACAGGGACATATAAAGGGAAACGAATTTCTGTACAAGGTACAGGCATGGGTGTCCCATCCATTTCGATTTATGTGAATGAATTGATGAATAGCTATAATGTCCAGAAGCTGATTCGTGTGGGAACTGCAGGAGCGATTCAAAAAGATGTAAAAGTCAGGGATGTGATTCTTGCCATGAGTGCTTCCACCGATTCCCAAATGAACCGCATGACTTTCGGCGGGGTGGACTTTGCCCCAACTGCGGATTTCGAATTACTAAGAAAAGCTTATGACGCCGGCACGGCTAGGGGCTTGCAATTGAAGGTCGGTAATGTATTTACGGCCGATCAGTTTTATAACGATAATAGTGAATTGGAAAAATGGGCAAAATACCAAATACTTGCGATAGAAATGGAATCAGTAGCCCTATACACGCTTGCTGCTAAATTTGGCCGCCAAGCTTTATCTGTATTAACCATTTCCGATCACATTTTAACCGGTGAGGAAACGACGTCGGATGAGCGCCAGTCAACTTTTAACGAAATGGTTGAAGTGGCATTGGAAGCAGCTATCCAGGACTGATAATTTGATGTAAATTACAGGCGGGTGACCAGGAATAAGTGATGCTGTATAATGACAGTTTGGATACAGGCTCATTTATTCCTTGGTATCCGCATTTTTGTAATGTCAGGAGATGCCTGTTGCCCTTTGAGCATTCTCTAAATTTAACGTTTGCAAAGGGGTAAAAATAATACATATGGACATAAGTTGTTATTTTTGATAACTATTATTTTTCGAATGGGATGAAAGCTGATAAAATAGAAAGAAATCGTTTATATCGTCATGAAGAATGAAAGTGGTGAGGCTTCAGTGGAAGAAGAAAATCAAAAACAGCCAAAAGAGGCAGGGAAATTCATTAA
This sequence comes from Peribacillus simplex NBRC 15720 = DSM 1321, assembly GCF_002243645.1. Lineage (NCBI taxonomy): Bacteria > Bacillati > Bacillota > Bacilli > Caryophanales > Bacillaceae > Peribacillus > Peribacillus simplex. The sequence goes on from NZ_CP017704.1 coordinate 4,990,621, forward strand.
AATAAAGAAGTTTACGTTCATTATGGGGATTTTCTTAGTCATATTTCTAACTGCAGGGATTACTACAATAGCCTTGACCTTTGGAGATGAAAAAGTAGAGTCATTAGCACCGGATAAGCATGCGGAATTTGAAAAGCTGTATTCTACATACGATAAAATAAAAGATAACTATTATGAAGAGGTTGATGAAGAAAAGCTGGTTGACGGCGCAATTAATGGAATGATCAAATCATTGGATGATCCCTACTCTGCTTATATGGATAAAAAGGAAGCATCGAGTTTCCATGAGAGCATCTCTTCATCTTTTGAAGGAATCGGTGCTGAGATTCAGGAGCAGGATGGACAAATCATGGTCGTTTCACCGATAAAAGGGTCCCCAGCAGAAAAAGCAGGGGTAAAGCCGAATGATATCATTTTAAGTGTGGATGGTAAAAGTGTTGAAGGGCTAAGCTCTTCTGAAGCTGTCCTGAAAATCAGGGGCGAGAAGGGTACGAAAGTGGATCTATCCATCTCAAGAGCTGGTGAGTCGGAACCGATTGAGCTCACCATTAAACGGGACACAATTCCGATTGAGACGGTTTATGCGGAAATGCTTGATGATGGAGTTGCAAAAATTCAAGTGACCAGTTTTTCCGAACATACAGTCCAAGAGCTGAAAACGGCGCTTGAAGAAATGTCCAAGAAGGATATGAAGGGTCTCGTATTGGATTTGCGGGGAAACCCGGGGGGACTGCTTGACCAAGCAATAGAAATGGCAAGCCTGTTCATACCTAATGGGGAAGTGGTCCTTCAAGTTGAGGGGCGCAGCGGGAAAAAAGAAGTCTATAAATCGGAGAATGATGGAGAACTGAAAATCCCGGTAGTCGTGTTGATTGATGACGGAAGTGCCAGTGCTTCTGAAATCGTTGCAGCGGCTGTCAGTGAATCTGCGGACATTCCATTGATTGGTGTCAAGTCATTTGGGAAAGGGACAGTGCAGACTGCCGAAGACTTTGAAGATGGATCTAACTTCAAATATACGGCAGCTAAATGGTTGACTCCTGAAGGCAATTGGATTCATAAAAAAGGGATCAAACCGGATATTAATGTGAAGCTTCCTGATTATGCCAGCCTTCCGTACATTTCGCCTGATAAGGAATTGAAAGCATCCGATTCTTCGAGTGAAGTGAAAGCAGCTGAAGAGATGCTGAAGGAAGCAGGCCATGATCCAGGTAAGATAGATGGATTCTTTGATGAAGCAACCACGAATGCGGTCATAGCATTCCAAAGGGAACAAAAAATTAAAGAAACTGGCACGATTAAAGATGATACTACCGTGAAATTGATGCAGGTCATCCGTGAGAAAATCCTTAAGAACGACACACAAGTGAAAAAAGCGGTAGAAGTATTAAAGAAAGAAATCAAATAAATGATTTTGCCCGAAAAGCCGGCCAACGATTATCGTTGGTCGGCTTTTTTTACGTTTAATGCATAGGATTCCAACATTAGGTAGAAAATAGGGGTAATTTTCCAATGAGGTGAGGTAATGAAAGAAAAGGTATTGTTCATATATCTATTGATCTTGATTCTGGCAGGCTGCACCTATGCCCCTTTACCCAAACAAAATGGAAATGAAGGTACGGAAAAAAAACTAACCAAAGAAGAGAACGAGGAAAGCGTGAAAACATTTCTGTTAATTGGTGTTGATACAAGGGGAGAGCAAAAATCTCGATCAGATGCGATTATCCTTGCAAAATACTTTCCTGAGCAGGAGAAACTGAAGCTGGCTTCCATTATGCGTGATAGTTATGTGAAAATCCCCGGGAATAAATCAGGATACAACAAAATAAATGCAGCTTATTATTATGGTGGAAGGGAAATGCTCAAGAAAACCATACAGGAAAATTTCGATGTCAAGGTCGATCATGTAGCGGTAATTGACTTCCAGGGATTTGTGAAGATGGTCGATTTACTTGCACCTGAGGGGGTAGCGGTGAATGTGGATCAGGAAATCATTGATGATATGAGCATTCAAGCAAGCGTCGGTAAAAATGTTTTACATGGTGAGGAAATATTGAAATATGTCCGTTTTAGACATGACGATGAAAGTGATTTTGGAAGGGTAGAGCGTCAACAAGAAGTAATGGTTCAATTAAAAACAGCGTTTATAAATCAAATCTCATCCTTCGAAGGGATGGCAGCCCTTCCTAGTATCATCGAACAAGGGCTCTCGTACTTGGATACAGATATTGGACTGAAAACAATAATGGAAATGGGTCCAAAAGCCGTCTTCCATACACCGGACACCGTCGAAACCTTAAGGGTTCCAGTGGAAGGAAGCTTTAAAGATGAAATATATCCCCAGACCGGAGCTGTTTTGGAAATGGACTACACTAAAAATAAGAAGGCACTTCAGGAGTTCTTTTCAAAATAATAAGAATTTCCAATTCTCTTTTGTTATCGAAAACATCCTTATATTAAGTGAATATGTTCGAATTCACTTAAATTATTGTATTATAGACCTCGCAAGAATAATCATAAACGATCATCTTTAAAAAACGAGAGGGATATGAAATCCTTCTCGTTTTTTATCACCAACAAAGGAGCCTGGATCAATTAACAAAATGCGGAATGTTTTTGATGAAATCCGGTGTTATGATGCCGTTTTCGGTAATAATGCTTGTAATTAGATGATTCGGTGTAACGTCAAAGGCTGGATTGAAAGTCTTCACGTTTTCCGGAGCGATCCTTACACCTTGAATGAAGGTGATTTCCGCTTCATTCCGTTCTTCGATCGGGATGGATGTGCCGGATTCGATAGATAGGTCGAATGTGCTTGATGGTGCGGCCACATAAAAGGGGATACCAAAGTGCTTGGCTAATATGGCCAATCCCAATGTCCCGATTTTATTGGCTGTATCTCCATTAGCCGCAATCCTGTCGGCCCCGACGATAATTCCATTTATTCGTTTCTGATGAATCGTATGGGCAGCCATATTATCAGAAATTAAGGTGACATCAACCCCCGCTTGCATCAATTCCCAAGCAGTCAAACGCGCCCCTTGCAGGACAGGCCTGGTTTCACATGCGTACACTTTTAACGGAAAATCCCTTTCTTTAGCCAGGTGGAAGGGAGCCAAGGCTGTGCCATACCGAGCTGTGGCAATTCCCCCAGCGTTGCAATGCGTTAGAATGGAATCTCCTCTAGTGAATAAGGATAAACCATGTTCCCCGATTTTCCTGCACATTTCTTCATCTTCAGCAAAGATGGCTTTAGCCTCCGATACAAGTGCTTCCTTGGCAGTTGAAATGCTTTGCGCAGCTTGCAAGGTGTTCTCCATCCTCTTTAAAGCCCAAAAAAGGTTTACTGCAGTTGGCCGTGAAGAGGCGAGTTTTTCAATATGCCTCGTTACATTTTTCTTGAATTCCCCTATTTCAGCGGTTGTTTCCTGTTTGGCACCAAGTGCAACACCAAATGCTGCCGTCAGTCCAATTGCAGGGGCACCGCGAACTTTTAAAGTCAAAATGCTGTCATATACATCATCAACAGAATGAAGTTCTATAAATTCAGTTATGGAAGGAAGGGCTTGTTGATTTAATAATGTAATATGGGTATCATCCCATTGTACCGAATATGGTAAGGGTGCTAGTGTAGTCATGTGCAAGTCTCCTTTTAAATGGTTGAATAAGATGGCAGTGTACGTTGCTTCAACGCTTCAATGACAGCTGGAACATCTAATTCTTCCCGTTTTTTAATTAAAAAAGCACCAATTTCCAATGTTGCCGTTTTGGCAGCGATCCTTGATTCTTTATCTTCAATGACGTTTAAATCTGCAACATGGGAAAGGCCAATGGTTCGCCGAATCAGTTCACAGCCTGCAAAACCGAATGCATCTTTTTTGAATTTTGTCAGCAAATAAGGCAGATACCCTTTCACATGGCGGAATGGGCTTTTATTTTGGGCTTCCCATAATTCGGTATAAGTTTCTTCAAAGGCATTCCAAAATTCATGAAGGTGTGAGAAAATCTCTTCCTTACCAGCGCCATTTCGTGTAATTGCCTGAAAAAGAAGGTTGGCGGTGTATTGACCAAGATCAAAACCAACGGGCCCATAAAAAGCGAATTCAGGATCAATAACCTTTGTTTCAGTTTCACTTGCAAATATACTTCCAGTATGTAAATCTCCATGAAGCAAGGCTTCCTGCTCGGTTTCAAAGCTTTGTTTCAGCTTAGCGACCTCAAGTATCACTTCTTGATCATTCCATATATTTTTGGCGGCATCAGTCAATTCCACCTCGAAATCTCCCGGGAGTTCCTCAAAAAATGGATCCGTGAAAATAAAGACCTCAGTGATTTTGCAGAGTTCCGGATTCGTGAAATGTCGGGCCACTTCCTTTTTCGCGGATGGTTCTAAATGATAATCGGATGTATAAAATGCCGTCTTCGCAACATATTCACCAATATGCTGTGAAAGCAAAGGATATGAATCGCCATCGATCAATCCTGTTCTTACGATTTTCAAGTGCGATAAATCCTCCATGACTGTGATGGCAAGCTGTTCATCCGAATAATAGACCTGCGGTACGAATTCGGGGCAATAGCTTCTGAAATGAATCAGTGCATTCGCTTCAATGGATGCCCTTTTCAATGTTAGCGGCCAGCTTTCACCAAGTACCTTGGCATAAGGGACCGCTTGTTTGATTATTATTCCTTTGTTTGTGACTGTGTCTGTAATATGAAAAACATAATTCAAGTTTCCATCGCCGATTTCGTTACACTTTAAACTTGCATCCGCATTGACCAACCCAAGTTTTTTTGCAAGGGTTATAGCTGTTTCGTTTGTTAATCTCTTAAAATTTGAATGGTTTTGAGTCATTCTTTTCCCCTCCAGATTCAAAATAAGAATAAAAAAGCCTCTTTCATATAGAAAGAGGCAGAAGTTTTGGCTTCGGACCTCTTATCTTCCAGAAAATGAATTCTGGTGGAATTAGCACCGTGCTCTGTGGATTTTATAATCCGGCGGTGAATCCGCCCCATTTCACAATGGTATTACAGTCGGTTGCTGGGCTTCATAGGGCCTTTATCCCTCAGCCTGCTCTTGATAAGAGTAAATGTTTTCTGAAATTTTAATCTTCGGGAAAATAATATCAACATTTTAAATAGTTTGTCAATGGGTAAATTAATAAAAATCAGGTCGGCGATCTTCGAATACAGGTATTTTGTTACGGGCTTCCGTAACTTTATTGAAGTCCAAGGTGCCTGTCAAGAGTTCGTTTCCTTCTCCGGCTTCACTTATGATATTCCCCCATGGATCAATAATCAAGGAATGACCCGCAAATATATTATTGACATCCGAACCTGAACGATTTACGGCTACAACATAGGCTTGGTTCTCGATGGCACGGCTAATCAATAAGGCTCTCCAGTGATCGAGTCTCGGCTTTGGCCATTCAGCCGTAACGAATAGAACTTCCGCGCCTTGAACGGTATGGGCTCGCTGCCATTCAGGGAAACGGATGTCATAACAAACGAATCCAGCACATATTTTTTCATCAAGAGTAAATAAACCATCTTTTTCTCCTGGCTGCAGGAAATGATGTTCATCCATTAACTGGAATAAGTGAAGCTTATCATATTCTTTAATAAGATTTCCATGTTTATCGATGATGATCATGGTGTTATAGATCCCTTTGCTTGTCTTTTTCGCAATGGAACCGCCGATGATGTGAAACTGGTGTTTCTTTGCTTGTGTTTTAAAAAATTCAATCGTTTTTTCTGCCTCTTGATCAGCAATCTCATTTAACCTGGTCAAGTCGTATCCGGTTGTCCAAAGCTCTGGTAAAATGACGATATCGGGTTCTGACCGTGCTGCTTTTTCCATCCATTGTTCTGCAACCTGAAAATTGATATCTGGTTGCCCGAAGGCTATATCCATTTGAATACAAGCTATTTTCCACTTCATCGTTTAAAACCCCCACATGTAAAAAATGCTTTACAAGACTATGATAAACATATATCATTTGTGACTAGAATTTCAAGAAATTTCAGAGAAGGTGTATAAATGGTGCAATTTGAAAAATCCAGACAGCTTCAGGACCTGCCCAAGCAGTTTTTTGCTTCACTAGTCGCAAAAGTCAATGCGATCACGGCGCAAGGACATGATGTCATTAATTTAGGCCAGGGAAACCCTGATCAGCCGACGCCAGAACATATCGTGAAAAGTTTGCAGTCTGCCGCTGAAAAAACGATTAATCATAAATATTCGCCATTCCGGGGACATCAATATTTAAAAGATGCTGCTGCCGTCTTTTATGAACGTGAATACGGTGTCAAGCTGGATCCGAATACTGAAGTGGCGATTCTCTTCGGGGGAAAGGCAGGCCTTGTCGAACTGCCGCAGTGTTTATTGAATCCAGGCGATACGATCCTAGTTCCAGATCCCGGCTATCCGGATTATCTTTCCGGTGTTGTTTTAGCCCAGGCAAAGACCGAACTGATGCCCTTGACAGAAGAAAATGATTTTCTTCCGAAATACAATGACATACATAAAGAAGTTCTTGATAAAGCCAAAATGATGTTTTTGAACTATCCCAATAATCCCACAGGTGCTTCTGCAACTGAAAGTTTCTTTGATGAAACCGTCTCCTTTGCTAAAGACCATTCAATTTGCGTGGTCCACGATTTCGCCTATGGGGCGATAGGATTCGACGGAAAAAAACCGATAAGCTTTCTCCAGGCGGAGGGAGCGAAGGATGTAGGAATAGAAATATACACATTATCGAAAACATACAATATGGCAGGGTGGAGAGTTGGCTTCGCAGTAGGGAATAAGAGTGTAATAGAAGCTCTTGAACTATTACAAGACCATCTTTATGTGAGTCTCTTCCCGGCGATACAAGAAGCTGCGGCAAGCGCTTTGCTTGACTCGCAGAGCTGTGTAAAGCAGTTAGTGCAGATGTACGAGGGGCGAAGGAATGTTTTCATTGAGGGATTGAGGGCAATTGGCTGGGATGTCAAAGCTCCTGCGGCATCGTTTTTTGCCTGGCTCAAAGTTCCTAAAGGTTTTACGTCCGAGAGTTTTGCAGACTATTTATTAACGCATGCCCACGTAGCTGTTGCCGCAGGGAATGGATTCGGTGAATTTGGCGAAGGTTACGTCAGGGTAGGGCTACTTACTTCGGAAGAACGGCTGAAAGAGGCTGTGGAACGGATACGTAAATTAAACTTATTTTAACGATGCAATGGGTTATCCGATTTATTCACCCTTAAATAGTTAAAACTTATTGACAAAGTAGGGATTACCTGTCAGAATACAAAATAAATTCTTAATCTTTCGATACTTGAATGCAATTTATATATCAGCGTTTTCTTATTTTGAGCAGGTGGAGGGACTAGCCCTATGAAGCCCAGCAACCGACCGTAATTCCATTGTAAAATGGGGCGGAATTCTTCGCCGGATTTTCTTGAAATCCACAAGGCACGGTGCTAATTCTTGCAGCCAATGGCTGGGAGATAAGAAGATGGCTTTTTAAAGCCTCTTCTTTATGAAGAGGCTTTTGCCATTTTGAGACCATTTTCAGGTTAATGACATCGAGAGTTTACTAACGTGTTATAGGAGTGATCAGATGAGCGAGATAGTCGCTACTTATTTAATTCATGACTTCAATGGAAAACATGAGAAAAAAGCAGAGAGCATTGCCTTAGGTTTGACTGTCGGGACATGGACGGACCTGCCCCATTTGGTCCAGAAACAACTGGAAAAACATAAGGGACGCGTCGTATCGGTGACACCACTTTCTGAAGAAGAGAGGGCAAACAGCTACTTTAATCGTAAAGTATACCGTTCGCTTATTAAAATTGCCTATCCGGCAGGGAATTTCTCCAATGATTTACCTGCAATCCTTACGACGGTCTTCGGCAAACTTTCATTGGATGGAGAAATAAAACTTATCGACTTGGATTTTGTCGGTGATATTCAAAAAGCTTTTCCCGGGCCGCAATTTGGCATTGGAGGCATAAGGGAAAAGGTTGGCGTATTTAACCGGCCCCTGGTGATGAGCATCTTTAAAGGTGTATTAGGAAGGGACCTAACATTCCATAATGAGCAACTGAGGCAACAAGCATTAGGAGGTGTCGACCTAGTTAAAGATGATGAGATCCTCTTCGATCAGGAACTGACTCCATTTTTCGATAGAATAAAAACGGGAAAAAGAATATTGAATGAAGTCTATGAAACCACTGGCCACAGAACTTTATATGCTGTCAATCTATCAGGGAAAACATTTGAATTATTGGATAAGGCAGAGCAAGCGGCTGAAGCAGGGGCAGATGCTTTATTGTTCAACGTTCATACATATGGTTTGGATGTATTGCAGGCCTTGAGTGAACATGATCGTATCAATCTGCCAATCATGGCGCACCCCGCATATAGCGGGGCATTGGCATCTTCATCATTTTATGGGATCGGCTATCCATTATTGCTTGGTAAATTAGTAAGGTTATCAGGTGCAGATTTATCCTTGTTCCCATCCCCTTATGGAAATGTCGCATTGGAAAAAAAGGAGACATTGGCAATTGCTGAAGCTCTGACAAAAGATGAACTTTCCTGGAAAAAAGCCTTCCCAGTCCCTTCTGCAGGCATTCATCCGGGCATGGTTCCGGACCTAATCAAGGATTTTGGGCTCGATAGTGTGATTAATGCTGGAGGTGGAATTCACGGACACCCTGACGGAGCAGAGGGCGGGGCCAAGGCTTTCCGATCTGCTGTGGAAGCCGTTCTAGCAGGAAAGGACCTGTCTGAAGCGGCTGCTGAGGAAGAAACACTAAAAAAAGCTCTTATATTATGGGGAGGCCTATAAGAAATAATGAAACCGATCATCTTTTGTGATTTTGACGGAACGATCACCAACACAGATAATATCATTTCTATCATGAAAGAGTTTGCGCCTCCGGAATGGGAAGCGTTGAAAGACGGTGTCCTTCAGCAAAAAATCAGTATATCTTCAGGTGTTGGGGATATGTTTTCCCTGCTTGATAGTGGCTTGAAGGATGACATCATCCAATATGTAAGAAAGACGGCCGGCATTCGTCCTGGGTTTTATGAATTCGTTGAGTATACGAAACAAGCCAACATCCCTTTATATATTGTAAGCGGGGGCATGGATTTTTTTATCGCACCCCTTTTAAATGATATCTTGCCAACAGAGTCCGTTTATTGTAACCATGCATTTTTTGATAAGGAAAAGATTTATATTGAGTGGCCACATGCTTGTGATGATCAATGTAATAATGATTGCGGTTGCTGCAAGCCATCCATTATGAGGGAAATTGCGGGTGCGGAAGATTTTAAACTCGTTATTGGAGATTCAGTAACGGATTTTGAAGCGGCAAAACAGGCCGATTTTGTCATAGCCCGTGACATTTTGCTTGAAAAATGCGATAGGGAAGGAATTCCACATCAAGGATTTGAAACATTTTTTGATGTAATTGACATTTTAAAGCAGCAGGAGGTGGTTAAAGCGTGAACACTCATTCTAAAGAATGGCGGGAGTTGGCAGATATTAAAGCTGAATTGGCCGAAAGGGATTGGTTTATGGGAACTAGCGGGAACTTGTCCATCCGCGAGCCCAAAAGCCCTTTCTTTTATATTACGGCAAGCGGTAAGGATAAAAGGAAGCAATCGGATTCGGACTTTTTACTGGTGGACTTAAAAGGAAAACCAGTTGAAGAAACGAACCTAAGACCATCGGCCGAAACTTTACTTCATACAGTCATTTATCGGAAAACTAATGCGAACTGTGTACTCCATGTCCATACAGTTGAAAATAATGTGATATCAGAATTGTACGGAGATGAAGGCCAAGTTTCCTTTCGTAATCATGAAATCATTAAAGCGACCGGTCGGTGGGAAGAGGATTCGGAGCTTCGGATTCCAATCATATATAATCACGCTGATATTCCGCTGTTATCCGATAAGTTCATGCCACATGTCGAAGAAGACTCTGGCGCCGTGCTGATCCGCAATCATGGTATTACGGTTTGGGGCAAAAGCGGACTCGAAGCTAAAAGAATACTTGAAGCTTGCGAATTTTTATTTCAATATCAACTGTTGCTTAATCAACATAAGGCGTTGCAGGTTCTTTAAGATAAACACTCATAGAGGAGGAATGAATGATGGCGACGATCAGATTCCATGAAACAAACGAGGTTATTGAAAACGGTGAACAGGTAAAAGGATTTTTAGAAACACAAGGGGTTATTTATGAGCAATGGGACATTTCTAAATTACCGGCCCATCTTGTGGAAAAATACGATCTAACAGATGCTGACAAGGAGGAAATCCTTGTCACATTCCAAACGGAGATAGCGGAAATCTCCGAAAGAAGAGGCTATAAAGCGCATGATATCATCACATTATCCGATGCTAATCCGAACTTGGATCAAATGCTTGAAAACTTTAAGCAGGAACACCACCATGAAGATGATGAAGTGCGTTTCATAGCAGGCGGAACGAGTATCTTTGCCATTGAAGGCAATGATAAACAGTGGTTTGATGTACGTCTTAATCCAGGAGATCTTATTAGCGTACCAGAGTCAACAAGACATTATTTCACGCTGGCAGAAGATAGGAAAACTGTTGCTGTCCGTATCTTTGTTACAGCGGCAGGATGGGTTCCGATTTACGAAAAAGACGAAGTTCAAGCATGAATCATTGTTGAAAAACCAGCTTACGAGCTGGTTTTTTTTATGTGGATCCGGCAAGTGCTTTAGTAAGATAAGTATGATAAAATTTAACGGAATCGAATTTAACCGGATCATAGGAGCAGATAAGAATGAAAACAACCGAAGTGTACATATTGGGCGGCTTTCTCGGCAGCGGGAAAACGACGCTTCTTCGAAATATTTTAAAACAGGAAAGTGAAGCGGGTAGAAAAGTGGCCGTACTTTTAAATGAGCTCGGCAGTGTATCGGTTGACAGCGGACTCATTGGTGATGGAGTGCCTCTGAAGGAGTTGTTTGGCGGGTGCATCTGCTGCACAATTCAAGATAAACTGGAGGTTCAGCTTCATGAATTGCTAACCGAAAATGAACTGGATGCAGTTTATATTGAAACGACGGGCGCAGCTCATCCAGTTGAAGTATTGGATGGCATCATGTCGCCGCTTTTCGCCAAAAGGCTGGAGTATAAAGGGATTATCACGGTTGTCGATTTATTAAGGTGGCGCGATCGGGAGGAACTGTCTCCGCAGCTTCGACAATTGCTTGCCGAGCAAATCCACCATGCCGATTTCATATTATTGAATAAAGCGGATTTAGTAAGTGAGATGGAGACCGCACAGCTGACATATACGATACAGGCGCTGAATACGGATGCTGTATGTTTATTGACGGAGTATGCAGCCGTTTCCTTGATATCATTGCAGCAGATGCAAAGAAAACGGCATAATGGCCATCAAAAGCTTGATGTACATGACCATTTGCAATTAACTGCAGTTGTTTATACATTTGAAGGTGCCGTGGCACAAACCGACTTTGAAGAGTGGCTTAGGGCCTTACCGGAAACAGTCTATCGAATGAAAGGATACATTTCCTTTACACATTCACAATACCCCCATTTATTCCAATACTCCTACGGAATGCCGATGTATATGAATGAAATGATGAAAATGCCTTTGAATATCGTCATGATCGGGGAAAAGTTGGATAAGGAAATGTTGATCGGTCAGTTGAAAGCTTTGGAAGCGAAAGCAGCCCGATAAACGTTTACCGCCCATTAAAGAAGGGAAAATGATAAGAAGACTTTCTTATCAAGGAGGCGGTATTAGTGCCATGGAATAAGAACGATTACCCAATTTCGATGAAGAATCTAGATAAAGATGTCAGGGAAAAGGCTATAGAGATCGCGAATGCATTATTGGATGAAGGATATGAGGATGGAAAAGCCATTCCAATTGCCATAGACCGGGCTAAGATGTCGGTGGGAAAAGATTGAAAAATGGTCAGACCCATTTATGGGTCTGACCATTTTTATTGTTGCATTCCAAAAGCGGCAAATGTCTTTTCGTCTTCTATTAATCCGCAAGCGGCACATTGCACCCGAACTTCAGGACCATTATATGCTAGATGGAATGGCTGAAGGGAATCGTTCGAATATTGTTCGACAATCTCACCGGATTGCGGATCCTTTTTAATGGGGGTTGCTACTTGCTGAATGAGATTGAAGCGAGATTTATTTGTCCGGCAATTCGGACAGCGGTATACTTGAGATATTGTACTCACTCCTTTTTTGAATTTTAAAAAGCGTGATCGTATTATTAAGATAGTCTTTACAAACTTGATCATTAATATGTATAAATTAGTAATGGATGGAAGGGATAATATGAAAGAAAATGTCAGGCAAGAAGAATTACTGGATGCTTATTTAAGTATATGGAACAATCGTAAGGTGACCGATGGAGGTGGAAGGGAAGTGTTATCGGAACTCATCCACCGTGAGCTTTTGGATGAAAATGCCCATCCCCGTGCCCGAAAACCAGTATTGGAGAAATTTTACCTCTGTATTAAACGCGTGTTGGAATCTTCGCTATCGGAAGAAATGAAAAATGCGATCGTCATGGCCTATATCACTGAATTGGAAAGATTATGATTTCCGGTTGTGATACGGATGCTTGTTAGCAAATATTCTTTTCTGCTTCATACTTTTTTCACAAATCATTGTTAAAATTTTTAAAAAATAGATATTTAATGAATAAGGAGCTTAAAATATGAAGTGGGGCATTGGGCTTTTTCTTGCCATCTTACTGCTTACTGGGTGTAATAGCGGTAATTCATTTACTAAAATCAATAAAAGTGAACCTTTCCTGGCGACTGTAAATATCAAGGATACCTCTCTGACTTTCATAGATGAAAACTATCATCCGTTTGCCAAATGGGATATTTCAGAACCATTTACCGGAGCCCTGCTCATGGCAGACAAAGATACTATCCTGCTTTATGGAAAAGAGATGGAGAAAGTCCAAGTGTACTCTTTATCAGCAGGAAAACTGATAAACAGTTGGGAAATTGGGAAAGGGATTGTCAATATGCAGTTGTTACGAGATGGAAAAAGCATCGTGGCAGTGAACCAATCGAATCACTCCATTCATTTTTTAAATGCTGATGGGGAGGAACAAGATATTGTCAAGGTTGGTAAAAGCCCCTTGACCGTCCTTCAAGGAGAGCAAGCCAATCGTTTGTATGTTATTAATTTTGGTGATATCAAATGTTCAGTGATAAATCTTGAAACGAAAAAGGTCGATTTCGAATTTCCCGTACATAGTTCGAGCACAGGCTCATTATTAAGGGAAGAAAAGGATGAAATATGGATCGGAGGACACGGGGATGGGGACCAAGTCGAAGAAGATCTATATATTTATTCGGCAAAAACGGGAGAGTTGAAGAAAAAGCTGAAGGCCCCCACCATGCCGATAAAGTTCCTGGAGAATGCTGAAGGCATATTTGTCCTTAGTCACGGTACAAGCTCCTTATATAAATTGAATGATCAATATGAGGAAGTGAAAAGCAAAGTGGTCGGCGTCAACCCCTTTGAAATGGCGAACTTTAACGAAGATGTGGTCGTGGCGGGATATGATAGTGATGAAGTGTATGTAATGGATGCTGAAACAGTCGATGTTAAAAAAACGATCAAAGTCGGCGAAGGTCCGTTCCAATTGATGTTGAGGGAGTAGATGACATGCATGTTTACACCATTTTAGTCGTGGATGATGAAGAAGATATGCGAAATCTAGTTGAAATGTATTTGCTGAACTCAGGTTATCGATGCCTTCAAGCTGCGAATGGAAAAGAAGCTATTAGTATGGTTGAAACAGAGGAAGTGGATTTAATCCTATTGGATATCATGATGCCAGGTATGGACGGTTTCTCCGTTTGTGAAGAAATTCGTGAAAATTGGGAGATTCCTGTGATATTTGTCAGTGCGAAAGGTGAAGAATGGGATAAGGTGAAAGGGCTGAAGCTTGGCGGCGACGATTATATCGTCAAGCCGTTCAATCCAGGAGAATTGGTCGCAAGGGTCGAAGCGGTATTGCGAAGGACAGGGAAATTATCATTGAATGAAGAGAATCAAAACCATGTCCGATTCGGTAAAATTAGCTTGAACTTACAATCCAGAACGGTTTTGGTGGAAGGGAAGCCAATCAATTTAACCTTGAAAGAATTCGAATTGCTTTTATTCCTCATGCGTCATAAAAGCCAGGCACTCAGCCGTGAACAACTACTTGAAAATGTATGGAATGGGGAGTATGGAGGATCTTTACGTACCGTGGATACCCATATCAAAACGTTACGAATGAAATTAAGAGCGGCCGATTACATTCAAACCGTCTGGGGAATCGGTTATAAGATAGAGGAAAAGAAATGATCAATAAATGGCGAACCCTCTCTTTTAAATTATGGCTCACCATCATCACCGCCATCATCCTATCCGTGCTGTTCGCTTACTCCCTTTCTCAATATTATTATAAAAATCTATATGTGGAAAAGCTTAAAACAGATTTAGTCAATGAAGCGTCATTGCTAGGGGCGGATTATTCCGGCGGTGAAATCAGCGAAGACTTCAAGGGAAAAGTTGAATGGTTTAACAGTAAGAATGACAGCGAGGTCTTTGTCGTCAATAATCCCAGGGAATTGAGTGCCTGTCTGCCTTTTGAAATCAATTATGACACCCTTATTTCTGAAGAAGAACGGCAAATGCTATTAGATGGGAAAGCCGTTGAAAAAGAGGGATATGAGAAAAGGTTTGAAAAGAACATCGTAGCGGCGATCATACCCCTGATTGACGAAGATCGCCTCGAAGGTATCATCTATACATATATTCCTGTAGATTCCATTACGGTCTTACTTAAGGAATTTGCTGCAAAATGGATGGCGGCGGTTCTATTATTCTTGATTGTCGCGATTTTGTTTACTACGAAATGGTTGAAAAAGCTAGTCAGTCCGATTAAGGAAATCGAGACTGCAGCCCATCGTGTCTCAGAGGGGAATTATGATATACAGGTCGAGGTAAGGAGTCATGATGAAATAGGTAAACTGGCAATTGCCTTTAATGATATGGCCAATTCCATCCATTTGGAAGAAGAAAGAAAAAAAGAATTTCTAGAAAATGTTGCACATGAGCTCAGAACCCCGCTTAGTTACGTAAAGGGCTACACGCAGGCCATATTGGATGGTGTCGTGAAAAATGATGAAGAGCAACGGAAATACCTTCAACTCATTTCAAGGGAGGCTCTTAGGCTGCAGCGGCTTGTGGGAGATCTGATGGACTTATCAAAAATGGATAGTGATCCACTCTTGTTAAATAAAATCCCGATTGCCTATGCGCAATTCATTGAAGACGTACTTGTGAAATATGAGCCGATAATAAAAGAAAAGCAATTGGACTTGCAGCTAGAGCTGGATCCAGACCCGATTATATTTGGGGATGAAGGAAGGATGGAACAGATCCTACATAACATTTTTGATAATGCCATTCAGTATACGGATTCTGGAGGATCAATCTATATTGCCCTAATTCAGCATAAAGAAGATTGCGAACTGCTGGTTACTGACACGGGTAACGGGATCCCGGAAGTAGATTTGCCATATATCATGAATCGTTTTTACCGAGTGAACAAAGCACGCAGCCGTTTTGATGGCGGGTCAGGGCTAGGACTGTCCATTGTCAAAAAATTGGTGGAATTACTAAATGGTAAAATCGAAATAGAAAGCAAGGAAAAAAGGGGAACAAAAGTCAGGGTCATCCTACCGTTAATAAAAGAAGAATGGAATTCATAAAAAGGGGATACGTTCAAAAATGAAAAAAATCATGTTATTTTGCATGGCGTTAATTTTTTTGGCTGGATGCGGCAAAGAAGATGAAATTCCGAAAATGTTGAATGTCGATTTAGCTGTCGATCCAACTCAAGGTAAAGTGAATGAGCCTGTGAAATTTCAGGCAAAAGTGACCTATGGGGAAGAAGAAGTGACAGATGCGGATGATGTCAGTTTTGAAATTTGGCTTGCGAATAGCGATGACCATGACAAGATCGCCGTAAAACATAAAGGGAACGGCATTTACGAATTGGAAAAGAGTTTTGATGAAGAAGGAACCTATTATGTATATGCCCATGTAACGGCAAGGGATATGCACAATATGCCAAAGAAAGAATTCGTCATAGGCAAACCAAGCACTCCTGAACAAAATGGTGGAAAAACGGAAATGGACGAGAAGAATGATGAAGAAATGAAATGATGATGCTTATCAAAACCAAAACAATCCGGGAGTGAATCCGGATTGTTTTTTATTTGGAGAAATATTCAAGACAATAGGTGAGGAATAATCAGGAAAAATGACGAAATGTCGAAGTTAAATCGAAAAATTTGTAACATAAAAGTAAAGAAAGTCATAATAAGTTGGTAAAAAACGATATGTCAATTAAAAATTATTAGTATTCCATGGAAATAGTTCTATGTAACTACCATTGACAAGGAATATCTGGGGAAATATAAGTATTTATACTACTGGCAGAAACATAGATAGTTAAAGCATTTTTGCTCGCTTTCTCTGAAACTTTGATTTTTCATTCGCATCCTGTGAATTTGATGGAAATTGATGGAGCCTTTATTACGAAAAATGCATGTTATGATAATTCCAGAAGCAAAGCACAACAAATAATGAACATCACAGGAGGAAATACGAATGAAAAAGAAAATGATTATGTCAGCAGCAGCGGCTGCAGCTATTATATTCACAGGAGTAGGAGCTAACCAAGCTGAAGCAGCCAACTGTGATACAGTGAAACAAGTAACTTATAAATCTACGAATAAAGAGGATATGCAAAAAGTCCTTAACCAATATCTAGCTAAATACAATATCACTTTACCTGCAGCGCAGGCACAACAAAAACCAGTTCAAAAACCGGTTCAAAAACCAGTTCAGCAACCAGTTCAGCAAGAAACTGGAACAACTAATCAAGCAAAGCCTGCTGCAAAACCTGCAGCTAAGCCTGCTGCACCAGAAGTAACACCTGATAAATCAACTGATAAAAAACCAGAGACAAGCTCTGAATTAAGTGCTTTTGAACAAGAAGTTGTTAAATTAACTAATGCAGAACGTGAAAAACAAGGTTTGGCAGCTCTTAAAATCGACACTGAGTTGAGCAAAGTTGCACGTATCAAGTCTCAAGACATGAAAGATAAAAACTACTTTGATCACAATAGCCCAACTTACGGCTCCCCGTTCGATATGATGAAACAATTCGGAATCAGCTATAAAACAGCTGGCGAAAACATTGCACAAGGTCAACAAACACCTGAAGAAGTGGTACAAGCTTGGATGAATAGCCAAGGACACCGTGAAAACATCATGAACTCTAGCTTTACTCATATTGGAGTAGGTTACGTAGAATCTGGTAACTACTGGACTCAACAATTCATCGGAAAATAATAGATTAATAGAAAAGTGCATCCCATTAACATGGGGTGCGCTTTTTTTGCGAGAATGGATCATTCCATTCCATGGAATAAAATCAATTGTGACATCGGTTGGTTTTTTATATTGTACCCAAATCTAAAAAAGAGTGGACCAAGAAATAACTGGAACCACTCCTTATCATCAGTGAGGTCCCAGATAAGCAACTTAAATCTCGGATACATCGATTTCTGAATACTGTGTATTGAAACTTTTCTGAAGACGTATTTCCAATGTTGATTCTTTATATTGGGCTGATGCCCCTTTTTTCTTAACAAGTGCGGGGAGTGTTATGACATGCCGATCTGACTCTTCAGGAATCCCCTCGATGATGGATTGGTTAGAAGTATGGTAAAGTTTCATTTTCTTTAGCCAAGATTCATCTTCTATGGGAATTCTTACAAAGACAAATAAGTGGGTTTCAAATACTTCGGCATGTAAAGGATGTTCAGATCTGGCATTTTCTTTTTGAAAGCCGCCATCATTTTGGTTCATCATACCCTGCATATTGTCAGGGATGACTTGTGAAAATACTTTTTCAATGAATGATTGTACATCACTTTGCTGCATATTTTTCATGAAGTCCTTTTGGTTCGGGTTATTCTTAAAAGAAAAAAGTGAATTCCAGGGAAACATTTTGAATTCCTCTCTCCTGCTTATGGTCTGACAGGTTTATTTGTTATATTTTATGCAGCTAAAGCCCATAGGTTCTTTTCTATAATTACTAAATTATAGAAAATGGAATAAACTTATGTATAATTAAGTAAAATCCATTAGATAAAGAGGGAAAGCCTGTGGATGAAAAAGTAGCTTTTATTACTGGTGGAGCAACGGGAATCGGCAAAAGGATGGCGTTTTCACTCGCTGATAATGGAATGTCCATTATCATTACTTATCGAAAAAGTAAAAAGGCAGCTTTTGCATTAGTGGATGAATTACAGGAAAAGTACCATGTTAAGGCACTTGCGATTCAAGGTGACTCGTCAAGTGAGAAAGATTGCCGGAATATTTTGCAAAAGATTTCGGAGGCATTTGGCCATGTTGATATCTTCATTCATAATGCAGGGCCATATATGCATGATCGTAAACCCATGACTGAATATGGAAGTGATGAATGGAAGTACATCATGGACGGAAATTTAAATGGTTTTTTCTATTTTGCGAAGGAACTTATTCCACAAATGCGCAGTAGAAACTGGGGTAGAGTCATTACATTAGGGTTTGAACGGTGTGAAACTGCACCAGGTTGGATCTATCGTTCTGCATTTGCTGCTGCAAAGAGCGGCTTGACCTCCTTGACAAGAACTTTAGCTGCCGAAGAAGCTACATATGGAATCACCGTGAATATGGTCTGTCCTGGTGATATCGTAGGTGATTGGAAAGAGGAGGAAATTAGGGTTGCGAGAGCAGAAAAGGATGGTACGGTTCCAGTCGGCAGACCGGGTACGGGGGAAGATATAGCGAGGGTCATCACGTTCCTTTGTAATGAAAAATCAGATTTCATTACCGGCAGCATCATACCGGTAACAGGCGGTAAGGATGTTCTTGGGAAAATATATAAAGCCTAGTGGTTTAGGGTTTGAATTCAGAATGAAAAAGAGTGAGGCCGGTGTAAGCCAGCCCCACTCTTTTTTACGCCAATTTATTATATTTCACTTGCTGTACGAACCGTAAGCGAGCCGCTAAGCCTATAGCTCCGAGAGCCAAGCCGGAAATTAAGCCGATCCAATACCCAAAGGCTCCCATATCCGTATACTTTGCAAAGAAATAGCCAATGGGAAGCCCGAGAATCCAGTAGGAGACCAGTGACATCGCAAATGTGACATTTACATCTTTATATCCACGCAATATACCCTGAATAGGTGCCTGGAGGGCATCCGATATCTGAAAGAATATCGCATATATTAAAAAATGTGATGTCAGCATCATCACCTCATGATCTTTAGTGTATAAAGAGGCGACAGGTTCGCGGAAGAGGAAAAGGATGGTTGACAATACGAGTGACATCGTCAAGGCCATCGAAATGCCAATCCAGCTGTACTCTTTGGCATCTTTATAACGGGCCGCCCCAATTTCAAATCCAATGACGATCGTTAATGCCATGGATATACTTAGCGGTATCATATAAAGCAGTGACGCAAAATTCATGGCAATCTGATGCGATGCAATTGTTACGGTATCATACTTACTCATCAAAAGGGTGACGGCCGAAAAAATGCTTGTTTCAAAAAAGATAGCCAGCCCGATGGGCACCCCAATCAATAATAATGCCCTCCATTCTTTCCAGGAAACCCGGAAAAATTCACTGAAAACCTTATATGTCGAAAATGGATTGATTTTTACCACAACAAGGATGGCAACCAGGGCAATTAACCAATAAGTAATAGCAGTGGCGTAACCGGAACCGACACCGCCAAGTTCGGGGAATCCAAACTTCCCGTATATTAACAGGTAATTAAATAGGACGTTCACCGGGAGTGCACACAAGGTGATGATCATGGATATCCTAGTCTGCCCCAGAGCATCAATGAAGGCCCTCAGCGCATTATAAACGAATAACGGAATGATACCGAGTGAAAGGGCTATCAAATAATCATGAGCCACCATGTGGACATTATCTTCAAGGTCCATGGCATTCAATACGGGGTTCAAAGAAAACACCCCAATGATTAAAATGAACATGGCTAAAGCTATAGCTAAATAAATGGCCTGCATCACGGAATAGGAAACGGATTTAGACTGCCTGGAACCTACCAGCTGTGATACCACCGGCGTTAAGGCAATCAATATCCCGCTCAGCCCCGTGTACACGGGTGTCCATAGCGAACTGCCGATCGAGACGCCAGCAACGTCCTGAGTGCTGTATTGTCCCGACATCATCACATCAAAAAAAGTCATGGCATACATGCTGATTTGAGTGATCAGGATAGGTATCAATATATAAAATAACAGGCGGATCTTTTGTGTTTTAGTATAAGTCTGATTCATTAAAGTACCTCAATATCAATATTTGGAATTTTCAACACAATGAAAGAATTATATCACATAAGCATGTGATGTTTTAAGAGTTTTTATTTGAAGCTAAAAAAGACTTGCCGTTTTGGGCAAGTCTTTTTGTCAGTCGCGCATGGATTCAAAATCATTCATGGCTTCCATATTTGATTCTTTTTGAAGAATGAAAGCCTGGGAAGGGATGGCAATTTGTACATCTTCCTGTTCCAATATCTCCATTATTTTAAAATTCACATCTTCCTTGATTGATAAATATCCTCCAAAGTCCGTCGCTTTTGTGAAGAAATAAAGGTAAAGGTTGAAACCGGAATGACTGAACTCATCAAATTTAACCAAAATCGTTTCCGGATGTACCTCTGGATGATCAATCAGCATTTTTTCAATATCTTTAATGACATTTTCCAATTTTTCTTTTGGTGTCGTGACATTCACACCCAAATGGAAGGCAATCTGTCTTTTGCCCATTTTGGACCAGTTGATGATCGGTTCATTCGAAAGGGTCGCATTTGGGACGGTAACTAAAGCTTGGGCAAAAGTCCGAACTTTGGTGCTTCGGAATGTGATGTCTTCAATGGTTCCCTCCACACTTGGAGTTTTGACCCAATCTCCTATGGTAAAAGGTTTTTCGGTAACGATGACGATACCCCCAAAGAAATTGCTGACGGTATCTTTAGCAGCAAGGGCGAAAGCCAATCCACCCAATCCAAGCCCTGCAACAAATCCATCGACATTAAATCCCCATTCCTCTGCAATGATGGAGGCACCAAAAGCAATGATGATTAGTTTAATGATTTTCGTAAAGAACGGCATGACGATTTGATCGACTTCAAGCCCGAATTTACTTACTAATTTCGGAAATAAAATAGTTAAGATTGAACTGATATTGAATATCGTCCAAATTATTAAGAAGACAAAAAATGATCTGTATATTTTTGATCTTAATTCAACCGAAGGTGAGTCAATCGGAAAATAGTGCAGTGAAATGATAACACCAATCAAAACGATAAGCCATCTTACCGGCTGTTCTATAGCGAGCATTAAGTTGGCGGCAAATTCAATTTTACGTTTTTCTGCAATTCGAAGAAAGAATTTGAATATATATGTAGTAAATACTTTCCGAAGCAAAAGGAAGATTAGTAAAATTCCTATGGAAATTCCTAATTTGGTCCAGGCTTCGATTCCATCAAATTGATGGAGAGAATCAGAAACTTCTTGCAATGTATTACTCCTCCAATGTATCTTGTAGTATTGTAGAATACTAAGATTATAATATATTCATGCTGAAAAAGGAAAAATAATCGATGATTACATTCATCATTGGGATTTTACGGTTCACTGAATACTTTTTCAAGTTATTAATGGCAAGGATATATGGTAATATGGATGCAAAGTGATTTTTTAAGTTTGGAAGGTGGAAATATTGACTAAGAAAATAGTATTTACCGGAGGCGGTTCTGCCGGTCATGTATCTGTTAATGCAGCAATCATCCCGGAATTTTTAAAGCATGATTGGGATGTTACTTATATTGGTTCAAAAAAAGGCATTGAAAAAAATATCATCGAAACGGAATTTCCCGAGGTTCGTTATGAAACGATTTCCGTTGGGAAATTCCGACGTTATCTATCTGTTGAAAATATGAAAGACCCTTTCCGGGTCATAAAAGGGATTTTTGATGCACGAAAAATATTAAAAAAGACTAAGCCGGATTTCATTTTTTCTAAAGGTGGATTCGTTTCGGTTCCAGTCGTCTTGGCCGGCAAGATGCTAAGAATACCGATTGCGATACATGAATCGGATTATACGCCTGGTCTGGCTAATAAGATTGCCATGCCACTTGCATCGAAAATTTTTACAACCTTCCAGGAAACGGAAAAAGATCTTCCGAAAGAGAAGGCCATGTATCTTGGCGCTGTATTGCGCGATGGGATTTTCACGGGAAACGCTTCTGCTGGAAAGGCATTTTGTGGATTCACGAATAACAAACCGGTGTTACTCGTTATGGGCGGAAGCCTTGGGGCCGTTAAAATCAATAATTTAATTACAGATAACCTTGATGCCTTATTAAAGGATTATCAGATTATTCACATTTGCGGCAAGGGAAATGTGAAAACGGAATTGAAACAAAGGGGATATGCTCCTTTTGAATTCGTACACGAAGAATTATTCGATCTTTTGGCGGCTGCTGATGTCGTTGTGTCAAGGGCAGGTTCAAATTCAATCTTTGAATTCCTTGGTTTGCAAAAGCCAATGTTGCTTATCCCTCTTAGTGCCAATGCATCCCGTGGAGATCAAATCCTGAATGCGTCAAGCTTTGAAAAACAGGGTTTTTGTAAAGTCATTCAAGAAGAAGAGCTAAATGACCGGATTTTTAATGCTACATTAGCGGATTTATTGAAACAATCGGATGAATATAAGGAGAAAATGCGTCAAAAACGCCCATTCAAAACGGCGGCTGAAATGTATGAATTATTACTAAAAGTAATGGCCGCAAAAAAATAAGTATCATTCCCCTCTATGTAGCATATCTTTTTCGAACAGAGGAGGGGGTAGAATGGCTTATGAATATTCCAAAGGATGGTTCATTCAGCAGCTAAAAGCCGCAGGGATTAGCTATCATCCAATTGAGAAAAGAAAGCTGGAGCTGTATAAAACTTATATTCTAAGGCGTTTATACGACGATCTGCAAAAAAGAGATAAATCATAAAAAAGAACCGCAACGTCGTTGGCGTTGCGGTTCTTTTTATAGGAAATTACTTATAAAAGGAAAGAAACAGGAAATAAGGATACCTGCGATAGCCATTGCCGCACCTGCGACAGCCCCGGTAAACTCACTTTCCTGGGCAGCTTGAGCCGTTCCGAGACCATGAGCGATCGTACCATAAGCGATACCACGTGCGAAGGGCATCGTAATGTTTAGTTTATCCATCATTTTTGGAGCGATCATCGTACCCAGCACCCCAGTCAAAATGACGAAGGCTGCTGATATATTGGAATTTCCGCCATAAAGTTCCGTGATTTCAACAGCGATGGGAACTGTAATGGATTTAACCGCCAATCCTTGGAGTATGAATTGCGGAAGTGAAAATGCTTTAGCGATGGCGAAGGCAATGATCAATGTGACCAGAAGACCAAAAATCATGCCGCTAATTGCCGGCATTGCATATTTAACGATTATTTTTCTGTTTTTATAAAGTGGTACTGCCAAAGCAACGGTAGCTGGTCCCAGGAAATAGGTGATGATGTCTTTTCCTGGTGAATAATCTTCGAAGTCCAAACCGCTGATCAGCAGTACGAGAATAATTGTAACCGTACTGAAAAATACGGGCGTCGTAAAAGGTGATGGATGTTTAGCATATATTTTCCTTCCAATGAAATAGGCAAGAATGGTTATCAATATGCTATAAGTTGTGATGAACGCTGTCATGCTGCTTAACCTCTCCTCTATGGGATAGCTTCTGAACGGTCCAAGCTGAAACGATGAATCCAAATATCAGGCTGACTCCTAATGTAAGTGCCAATGGCAAACCGAATTCAATGAAAAGCCATCCCATGGTCATTAAACTGATTGAAATGGGAATGAAGAAAAAGGCTAGGTGCTTTACCAAAAACCCTGAAGTAAGTTCAATCCATTCGACTTTTATAACCTTCGTCTGTAATAAACCGAATAAAAGAATCATGCCTATGACGTTGCCTGGTATAGGTAAATGAAGTAAATGGGCTAAATAATAGCCGAGCTTGCAAATGATGAGCAGGAAGATAAGCTGCACGATAAAAGTAAATATTTTTTTCATGATTAAGTCCTTTCAATGACGCTTTGAATATATTGTTGAATTGGTCAATTGTATTCATTATAAAAAAATATCCCTAAAAAGAATAGGGATTTGCAGCAATCTATCTTAAACATCCTGTGAAAATGGAAAAAAGAGCTTTCCAGGTTTGGAAGCTCCGGCCATTATATGAAAAGATAAACAAAGCCATGTTGAAATGTTCTTCGCTCTATGCTTCAAGTAACTGCTGTTCGTCATCATCAGGCTGTCTAAGGATATGAAAGGTGTATAAATCTTTAGGGATTTCATACAAATCGTAGATATCTTCTTCATGATTGATCTGATCATAAAGGGATTTTCTTGTTTCGTTGGCATTGACGGCATAGGGAAGCTTTTCTGCGGCTTTTATAGAGCGGATATTTTTTTTGCGAATACGCATGAAGACCGTTTCCAAACCGAGCTCGAAAAAAAGCTCTTTAAAGAAAGCGTCTTTCGCAATGGCATTATACCCTTTTCCATGATAAGGCTTGCCAAGCCATGTTCCTAAGAAACCTGCACCATTTTCAATATCGTATAAAGAAATACAACCGATGGGATTTTCCCATTCATCCAAGATTGTTCGTGAAATGAGTTGCCCAGCATCTTCGGCTTCGATCGTTTGCTTAGTAATGAAAACATATTCTTCATATGAATCTACTTTATGGCGCACGAAAGGGAAGACATCTGGATGCGTCATTTGTTCATAAAGAGAAAAACAATCTGTGAAATCTCTCTTTTTTAACATTTCCGTCCCTCCGTTTGAGGGCAGTTCTTATGCGTAGTCGCTGCCCACCCTCGAAATTTTTTAAGTCGTTCATCAAAAAATTTCGGGGTGGGAATCGAACCCACTAGAACCGGAAAACCGGTGGCGC
Organism: Peribacillus simplex NBRC 15720 = DSM 1321; assembly: GCF_002243645.1. Taxonomy (NCBI): domain Bacteria; kingdom Bacillati; phylum Bacillota; class Bacilli; order Caryophanales; family Bacillaceae; genus Peribacillus; species Peribacillus simplex. Next base: position 5,015,797 of record NZ_CP017704.1, read on the forward strand.
ACCATTTGCCTTCCCTATTTTTATTGTCAGAAATTATGCAAATCTAAAGAACCTTACGAAGGTATAATACTAAAAAAAAAACGGTTTGGGAATAGGTTTTTTGCCTTTTTTTTTCGTCAAATTTCAACTTTTTCATGAAGGGTGAAATTGGAAGGCAAACGCCTGCATTTTTCCATGGAAAAATGATTTTTTCGCCCGATTTTTCTTTAAAATTCACCTGTGAATTGCATGAATAAAATGATTGCGCCGAGGGCCCATACATAAATGGAGAATATTTTCAGTGAACGCTTTTTTAAGAAATCGATCATCCATACTACGGCTATATAACCAAAGATTGCTGCTGCCAGGGTTCCGACGAAAAGTGCAGTGAGTGGAAGCCGTTCAACCTCTCCTGTAAAAATCGGTTTCATCTGAAATACAATGCCCCCGGTAATGGCAGGAATTGAAAGCAAAAAGGAAAAATAGGCTGCAGTGGCCCTATCCAGCCTGCAGAATAGGCCAGCGGCTATCGTTAGGCCGGAACGCGAAAGAGCAGGCATGATGGCTGCAGCTTGGAAGGTACCGATGATCACGGCATCTTTAATCGAAATTTCATTAAGGGATTTGCCGCCTTTTCTTACTCCGTCCGCTATCCATAAAATCAGTCCGGTCGCTAAAAATTCCCAGCCTATGGTCACGCCTGTTTTTGAAAGGCCATCAAACCAATCCCCGAGTAAAATGCCGGCAATCACTGCAGGGATTGTCCCAGCAATGAGAAGCAGAGTCATTTTGGAGAAAGGGTTTTTCAAAATGGCAATAATGTCATTCTTATAGACGACCAATAACGCCAGCAAGGTTCCGATATGGAGCATGGTATCCAGAAAGATGCCGGCCTCGTCAAGGTGGAAAATATGCCGTCCTAAATATAAATGTCCAGTGCTTGAAATAGGTAAAAACTCAGTCAAGCCTTGAATGATCCCAAGGATGAAGGCTTGAAATTCGTTCAGCAAAAAAACATCACTCCTTTCTATAACGTATAGGACAATCCATTATTTAAACTGTATGCACAAGTCGGATGAACATATTCGGATTTTTTGTCATATGTATTGCCAATTGGGTTTTATGAAGAAAAGGCAGTCCAATTTTACCTTTTTCGAATATAATGAGAGGAAAAATGAAACTATTTTTCATTTGATTCGTAATTATTCATATGAGAAAGGAGGAGAAGACACTATGCCTACTAAAGATGAAAGAGTGTTTGCTGCCCTTATTTATGTGATCAGCTTTTTTACAGCATTTATCGGTCCTTTGGTGATTTGGTTATTGAAGAAGGACTCGTCACAATTTGTGGATTATCACGGAAGGGAATACCTGAATTTTTTCATTTCCTATACCGTATATTCGATAGTTGCAGGGATACTCACTATAATATTAGTTGGATTCTTGCTATTGCCGGTTATCGGGATAGCTTTAGTTGTATTCACCATCATTGCTGCTGTTAGGGCTTATGAAGGAACGGATTATCGGTTCCCGTTGATTTTCAGGATATTATAGAATGATGTAAAAGGATTCCGTTCATTTCGGAGTCCTTTTTTATATGAACCATGTCGGGAATTACCTCATTAAAAAAGGGAATAAATCAGTTTAAAGCGAATAAAGTATTATGATATTTACTTCAATGCACATTTTAGGAAGTGGATGCCGGGCGGCCTGTGGTACTGCTAATCAATGGTCGCCATTAAGGCGGCAATTTTTCTTGTAAGGAGTGAGGAGCAGAGCAGGGTATGAATATACGTGAATATTATCAGAAAACGAGCAATTCAAATTTTCATGCATCTTGGTTTTCTCTTCTTTTGGCCATTGTATTTTTCATTTGCCATATTTTTGCGATGATACCGGGCAATATATTATTGATAACGTCTCCTTTTATTTTCTTTAGCATTGCCCAATTTGTCAGTCATCGTATATATGAAAATAGAATGAAGGAATTGCCTGATGAACACATCGGGACGAATGCCGGGTTATTTAAAAATGAACATGTTTTATTGACTTTTATGCCAGCACCGACATTGCGCCTGCTTCTCTTTGCGCCGGATGGGTCTCTAATGGGCGAAGTACGGGATTTGAATATGAAGTGGTTCATGTGGATGATTCCTAATTTCTTGTCGATGCTCCTGGCCAAGCGATATGAACTGGTTGACCATGAGGGGCATTTGCTGGCTAAGTACCATATCAAAAGGGGACTTTTCAATAAAATGACGATCATGGATGATCAGGGCGGCATTATTGGATCGTATCAAGAAAATCGGTCATTCGTGAAGATTAATGGAATGATATATAATGAAGATGGTACGGAATGGATGCCCATTGAAACACCGGGAAGTGTGAATTCTTTTGAGATTGCCACAAAAGAAGGGGAAAAGATCGTTTCATACCAAGAAGGCTGGATGCCTTTGGAGTGGGGGAAACGATTCAAGACAAATACACCCATACTTTCTTTTTCATCAAATGTTGATGAAATTCCTAAAATCATTGTCTTTGGGTTCTGTGCAGCCACTTTAAATCATCGTTCAAATTGACTAGGGTTATCCTTTAGCAAATCTTTTAAATATTTGATATAATCATAGTGGAATACTTAGATTAAATACATAATAAAAAGGTGGTAAATATGAGTTTACTTAATGAGATTCTGGATTATAATGAACAGTTTGTAGAAAAAGGTGAATATGTTAAGTATAGGACGGATAAGTTTCCTGAGAAACGTATGGTCATCATAAGCTGTATGGACACTCGGCTCGTTGAACTATTGCCAAAATCCTTGAATGTCAAAAATGGCGATGTCAAAATCTTGAAGACTGCCGGGGCAATCGTCTCCCACCCATTCGGAAGTGTCATGCGGAGTATCCTTGTCGCTATTTATGAGCTAAAGGCAGATGAAGTACTGGTCATACCTCACCATGACTGTGGGATGGCATCAGTCGATGCCGATTCTGTAGTAGAGAAGATGATCGGGCGTGATATACCAAAGAGCACCATCGATACACTGGGAGCTGCAGGAATCGATATCCGCAGTTGGCTTCGCGGATTTGATGATGTTTATGAAAGTTGTAAGAACAGTGTGGAAGTGATTAAAGGACACCCTTTAATCCCTAAAAATATTCCTGTACATGGTCTTATCATTTCGCCCGATACAGGGAAGCTGGAATTGGTAGTCGACGGGTATGCGGAACAACAAAAATAATAAATTCATCGAGGCTGTCGGGATTATTTCCGACAGTTTTTTTCAAATTTTTATCATTACTATTTATTTTTATCCTTTTTTTTGTTAAAATCGCCAAGTGTAGTTTGTCACTAATACAAACGGGTGGGCGAGGGACAAATTTAATAAGGATACAACATGAAGAAATTAAACTTGGAAACGTTTTTTCATTTTTCCGACTATGGAACGAATGGAAAACGTGAAATCCTTGCTGGAGTGGTCGGCTATTTTACAATAGTCTATATTCTCATCGTGAATTCCCTGATTTTATCGGAAGCGGGCATTCCGATTAATGGTGCAGTGATTGCGACGATTCTTTTATCTGCTTTAAGCTGTGTCATGATAGGACTTTGGGCGAATGTCCCAATCCTCCTCGTTCCAGGAATGGGCGTAAATGCCCTATTTGCTTATACCATGGTTCAAGGAATGGGTCTATCTTGGCAATCTGCTCTTGGTGCTGTTTTTATCTCAGGGGTTATTTTTGTAGTCATTGCTTTTACAAAATACTCTAAGTTAATCAGTGATTCGATTCCAAGTTCGATAAAAGAAGCCATATCTGTCGGTCTTGGCTTATTCTTGATGCTAATCGGTCTTGAAAAGGGCGGGATAATCACGGGAGGTTCATCATCAATCGTCGCACTGGGAGATTTAAGCGATCCAGCGGTGTGTGCAACGGTGTTGACCTTTTTACTGGCAATCACGCTGTTCATCAAGAATGTCCCCGGTAATTTCATGATTACCATCCTGGCAGGCAGCCTCATTGCCTATTGGTTCGGGACGGTTCAACTATCGGAAATCCATTTTTCAGGCATAGACACAGCTTCCTACGGCGATCTCTTCTTTTCATTATCGTTCTTGGAAGCGAACCGGATTGAATTCTGGATAAGTGTATTTGCGATGACGATGGTTCTTGTTTTTGAAAATATTGGTCTTGTACACGGGCATGTAGACAGTATAAACCGCCAGGATGCCTATAAAAAGTCTCTGCAGGCTACAAGTGTGTCCGTTCTGCTTTCAGGCATATTCGGTTCGAGCCCTACCGTTGCTACAGTTGAAACGGCAGCTGGAATCGCATCAGGAGGCAGAACTGGTTTTACTTCAGTGGTGACGGGCGTGCTATTCATTCTATCACTGCTATTTATACCGGTGATTAAAGTAATCCCTGATAGCGCCATTGCCCCCATCTTAATTATCATTGGCATTTTGATGCTCGGAAATATAAAAAAGCTGGATTTCAGCGATTTAACCGAGAGTATACCTGCAATCATGATCATCACGATCATTCCTTTCACTTACAGTATTGCCGATGGAATGGCATTCGGTTTCATCCTGTACCCGTTCTTGAAGCTTGTAACCGGAAAAGCGAGAGAAGTGTCAGCCCCAATGTATGTGAGTGCCGGAATGTTTATCGTCTATTTCATCATTGGTATGATCGGTTAATAATTCAAAAGAGCGGTTGGAATGAGTTAATTCTTATTCCAACCGCTCTTTTTTTTGGGGTTTTTTCGTCGAAAAAAATGGATTTATTGTGATTTACGCGATGACACATCCATCTTGAAAATGCTATGATATAGAATATTAAAAAATGATAAATGATAAGCAGCATATTAGAGGATGTGACAGGATGATTATTGAAGGTTTAAAAAGCCATGGTTCAGGAAATGATTTCTTAATCATTGATGAATTGACTACGACCCTGGCGTTTACTGAAGAAGAGCGGAAAAATTTCGCGAAGGCACTATGCAATAGGGAGAGGCTTGGAGCGGATGGTATTTTGTTCGTAATGAAAAGTGAACATGCTGATTGCCGGATGCGTGTCTTTAATGCGGATGGATCGGAAGCCTCGATGTGCGGCAATGGACTTCGCTGTGTTGCACGTTACGCGAATGACGTTCTTGGGCTCGATAAAATGATCGTGGAAACAATGAAGGCAAATCTACTCGTGGAAAAAACGGAAGATATTTATGAGGGCATTCCGACTTTCAAGGTGGAAATTTCCCCGGTAAGTTTTAATGTGAAGGATCTTCCTCTTGTATTGGCTAAAGAACAGTTGCAAAACGAATCATTGCCGGAACTTCATGATACCCTATTATTTTCGGCATTGGCGGTTCCTAATCCACATTTGATCACGCTCGTCGATAGTGATGTTTTACAAAGTGATTTACAGGAAGAACTTTCAACAAAGGTCAATCAACCGAATGAGCTTTTCCCTGATGGTGTCAATGTCAGCTTTGTGAAAGAGCTGGAACCAGGGAGCATTTATGTGCGGACATTCGAACGGGGAGTAGGCTTCACGAATGCATGTGGAACGGCTATGTCGGCTTCAAGCCTAGTAACATGCTCTGTTGGTTTAAACGCATTGGAAAGTGAAATATCTGTCTACAATAACGGCGGAAAAGTTAAATGCGTGGTCCACCATGATGAAGAAAGCCAAAAGTATTCAATTGATTTAATCGGGAACGCAACCTATGAATTCAAGGTATCGATTGAAATAGACTTAGATCAGCCTGAAAAATTTGAAATGCTTGAAAAAGAGGATTTTGAATTGGAAACAAGCTTATATGCCAAGCTGCAGGATGAAGTGCAAAGTTATTTGAAAACAAAATTATAAAGAAATTTTCAGACTGCAGGCAAACTCGAAGAAAAGCGAGTTTGCCTGCAGTTTTCTTATTTAAAAAAAGTTGCAGTTGATTTCAGAAATCCGCTCTCTTTCCGCCGATTGTCTGCCAAGCCTCTTCGCCGCAAGCGTCTGTGGAGTCTCGGCTAGCCTGTTATTCGGCAAGAGTATCACAACTAGTTGTTGGTCTTTTTTTGTTTTAAGAACGACAATACATCCAAAAAGGCTGGTCCATTATCGACGAGTCTGTAATCCATAAATGCACACCCTTCCCTTTTTATTCTGTTTGGTATGGTTTCAATCGTATATTCCTTTAACTGGAGACTTTCGTCCACTTCCTCCCAAAACAAAGGTGTAGCCACACCAGCGAAAGAATTTCCCCGTGGGGAATAAGGCAGTATGATGGTTTTTCCTTCACTATGCTGTACAAAGTCCAAGTAAAGTCGATTATGCCGATTTATTTTCATTCTTTCCATTGTAAAATCATTTTGGTTGGAACTTGTTAAGTAGTCACCGAGAAAGTCGGTGAAAATGCGTGTCTCCTGATAAGTAAATCTGTTTTCAGGCAGAGGGATGTGAATTTGCAGTCCTTTGTTACCTGAAGTTTTTACAAAAGCTTTTATCCTTAATGATTCCATCACTTTTTTTATTTCCTGTGCGGCCTTTATCGCTAACGAGAAAAATTCGATGGAAGGAGGATCTAAGTCCAGGACGATTTCGTCGGGTCGTGTTTTACCCGCTTTCTGAAATGGGGCATGGAATTCCAATGCAAGTTGATTACCGAACCAAAGAAGCGTTTCAATATCGTTACACAGCATATATTCGATATCCTCATCCATGAACGTTTTAATAAAGGCTGGCGCATAATCAGGTTTATTTTTCTGGAAAAATCTTTCTTTATCCAAAGTGCCATGAGGATAGCGGATCGTTGTAAGCAGCTTATCCTTCAAGAAGGGTAAGAAGAAAGCTGAAACCTCCCGTAAATAATGCAGGTATTCAACTTTTACCACCTGTTTATCTCCTGTTATCCAAAGCGGTTTATCCCTGGAAGTTATTTGTACAGTATCTGGAAATGTGTATTGGCCTAGCACGAATTTCTCCCAGGTACATTCGTCAGGAGACGTTTGTAAAAGCCATTGCGAAAACTGAGGTTCACGCAATTCATTTTCCTCATATACGTGTAAGAATTGAACTTCGATGCAAATGGATGGATGGATATAAAAAAATTGCGCGTCTTCGTCTGATGCATTTTGCTTGATCAGTTCATGCAATATTCTTTTATCTTGAGCACTCAGTCCGTTTTTAACACTTCCGATTTTCGTTACGGCACCTTCTTTGAAAACTGCGAGGGAAACGTAACCATTTTCTTTGTGCAATGCTGTAATGAAACAAGAAACGGTCTTCCAATTTTTGACCTTAATCCAAGATGTAGTCCGTTTTCCTTCTTGCCAAGTACCCCGAATTTCCTTGGCGACAACCCCTTCGCCATCTAATAGGGTGACCTTATTCAAGGCATTATCCAAAACGTCAAAACTCTCTATTAATTGTATCAAAGCCTTATCGTTGGGATCAGGCGGCATAGGAAAGCCAAGTTTTGCCCCCATTTTCAACATCAATTTCCTTCGTTCTTCCATAGGTTTAGCTGCTACGTCTTTTCCGCTGATTCGAAGCAGGTCAAACGCTATAAACCGGCATGGGGAAAAGCGGGCTTTTTCTGAAATTAAGAATTGTTTCCCAAGGCGTCCTCGCCACTGTATTTGAAAAAAGTCCGCTTTCGCCTGATTGGTAAGCCAGACCAATTCTCCATCTAACTGAAGTGGGAGATAATCTTCCAGGTCCAGATCTTTAATGTAAGCAATGATTTCTGGGAATTGTGGTGATAATTCCTTCTCGTTCCGACTCGAAATGTTTATGGTATCGGAGTCTATCGTTAAAATAGCCCTAAAGCCGTCATATTTGACTTCATAACGCCAATCCTTTGAGTTGGGGGCTTCGGGGTAATAGGTTGGCAGCATCGGTTTCATTTTTGTATTTACCTCCGCAAATAATTGATTAACATTATTTTGCCAAAAAAACGAAGTGTTAGAGTTGGCAATTGTTTTTTCGTTTTTTTTTGAACAAAGTGGAATAATAAAATTGTTCTTCTCTTTAAAAATAAGTTATGAGGTGACGAATATGCATACGATGTGGAAGGGGAGCATATCATTCGGTTTGGTGAACATTCCGATCAAACTTCATGCTGCAACGGAGGACAAGGATATTTCTTTAAGGACGTTGCATAAGGAATGTCATTCACCGATTAAATACGAAAAGGTTTGTCCGGTATGCCAGAAGGAAGTGGGGAAGGATGATATAGTCCGCGCTTTTGAGTATACAAAGGGAAAATTTGTTGTATTGGAAGACAATGAACTAGAACAACTGAAAAAACAAAACGAAGAAAAAGCCGTGGAAATCGTGGATTTCGTTAAAATTGAAGAAATAGATCCCATTTATTTTAATCGGAGTTATTACATGTCCCCTAACGACGGAGGGATAAAAGCTTATTCCCTTTTGAGGCAGGCCCTCAAGGAATCGAATAAGGTAGGGTTAGCGAAAATCATCATTCGCTCTAAAGAACAAATGGCGGTAATACGAGTCGTTGATAATACCTTGGTGATGGAAACGATTCATTATCCGGATGAAGTTCGCTCCACAGCGGATGTTCCGAATATCCCTGCCAATGATACCATTGTAAAAAAAGAAATCGATACCGCCGTTCTATTGATAGATCAATTAACGACTACTTTCGATCCGACAAAATACACCGATGACTATCGAACCGCGTTACTTGAATTGATTGAATCAAAGAAAACGGGACAGACGACGATTACTGCCAAAACAAAAGAACCAGTTTCCAACAATGTAACCGATTTAATGGAGGCATTACAGGCATCCATTGACCGTACGAAACATGATGAACCGGAAAAGAAAAAGACGACCCGAAAGAAAGCGGCACCGAAAAAAAAGAAACAAGCTTAAACAGGAAGCTGAGCGGAAGACGTATGATGTCGCTCGGCTTTCTGCTTGTTATAGCCCGGGGTCTTGCCTTCTAATAAGGTAATGAAAGTGACTTTACAGGGAGAGAATTACATAGGGAAGGAAAGTACAAATAGGTAGGTGGATCACGATTTAAGGAACTGAATGGAATTAAAAGAAAATGATGGATGGAAATGAAGGCAAAAAAATTCGCTCCCTAAAGAGCGACAATGAGGAATTCAATCGTGAAAATCAACATATAGGCGAACGGTTGTAGTTTTCGACTATATATTGTGTTCATATTCTACCATATTTAATTCTGAAATAGCAACAAAATTACTGAAACTAACATATGAATTTTTCTGGAAATCAATGATATTTCGCCCATTTAACAGCTCATGTGGTTTTTGCATATTCAGATTTGCTATATTCTTAAAAAAAACTACAGGATAAAATGGATTTTTAGTATAATTTATACATATTGGATGATATAAATTAAATATGAATGGAAGATGCAAAATGGAAAATGGAATAATCAAATCACTTCATGCCGGGAAGCCGAAACATGATATTTTTTCGAATATCGATATCTTTTCAGCCATGGATAAACAAGCAAAGGATAATGTGACTGTGACTAAATCAGGCATAATTGGTGATGGGGTAGGTAATGTAAAGTTCCATGGAGGTCCTGATCGGGCTTTGTGCTTTTACCCCTTTGAGCATTATTCATTATGGAATGAAAAATTCTCTAAAAAGCTGGATATCCCTGCATTCGGTGAAAATTTAACCATAGCGGGGATGAGGGAAGAAACAACGTATATCGGCGATATATATCAAATAGGCAATGTGATTGTTCAAATTAACCAGGGGAGGATACCTTGTTCGACCATTTCCCACTTCAATCAAGAACCTAAGTTTTTGGAACTCGTGCTGAAAACGAGTTTCACTGGTTATTTTGCAAGAGTACTTCAAGAAGGAACGATAAATAAACAAAACGAGATTGTGCTAATAGATCGTTTGCAAGAAAAAATTTCAGTTCATTATGCAGCAGAGGTAATCCTTCATAAACGAGATGGACTTGAAGGAGCAAATGCTTTACTTACACTAGACTCGTTAGCGGAAGACTGGAAACAAAGGATCTTGAAGAGGGTTCAAGCTGCAAAAGATTGAATCATTTTTGCAAAAGTGAAAAAAATGTCGATCAGGTATTGAAATTGACAGATTATTAATGTAAATTAAGTATAATCAAATTTTGAAATCTTGTGAAAATTATATAAATGGATCTTATCGAGAGAGGTGGAGGGACTGGCCCGAAGAAACCTCAGCAACCAGCTTAGGCAAAGGTGCTAAATCCAGCAAGCAGAGCTTGATAGATGAGGAGAATGTTTCAATAAACCTTCTTCTTTGAGAAGGTTTTTTTTCCTTTTCTCTCATACTCTTAGAATACGACAAAAACAGGATTGTTTTTGAGAGAGGGTGTAATGATGAATTTTCGTAAAGAAGTTAAAGAAAGAATGCTGGTTGGGGAAGGGGCAATGGGGACCTTACTGTACTCTAATGGCATCGATCAATGTTATGAGGAATTAAACTGCACGAACCCAGATCAAATAGAGTCCATCCATCGTGCTTATCTGGAAGCTGGTGCAGATATCCTTCAATCGAATACATACGGAGCCAATTTCAACAAATTGAAACGGCATGGACTTGAAGATGAAGTGAGCAGAATCAATCGTCAGGGAGTCATTCTTGCTAAAAAAGCGGCAAAAGGAAAGGCATATGTCTTCGGTACCATAGGGGCACAGCGGAGTATCAGGAAATCGGATTTAAGCTTGGAAGAGATAAAACGGGGTTTTCGTGAACAGCTATACAGTCTGCTGATGGAAAACCCTGATGGGATTCTCTTGGAAACATTTTATGACTTGGAGGAACTGGAAACCGTCCTGCAAATCGTTAAAAATGAAACCGGACTGCCGATCATCGCAAATGTTTCAATGCATGAACTTGGCAATCTTCAAAATGGAATCCATTTAAATGAAGCCTTTCAAAAACTCGAGCAATTGGGTGCCGATGTTGTCGGGGTGAATTGCCGTCTCGGTCCACATCATATGATTCGCGCATTGGAAGAAGTGAGTTTGCCAAAGCAAGCATCGATTGCCATTTATCCTAATGCCAGCCTCCCGGATTATGTGGATGGAAGGCTCGTCTATAAAGCTGTGCCGGAATATTTCGGTTCAAGTGCCCTGGAACTTCGTGAGCAAGGTGCCACGATCATAGGAGGGTGCTGTGGAACGACTCCACTGCATATCCAAGCTGTAAAGAATGCGATTGGAAGTTTGGCTCCCGTGAAAGAGAAATTTACGAAATCCCGCGAAATAGAAATAATTGAAGTGAACGACAGAGAATTGGAACTTCCCCTTTACGAAAAGGCCAAAACAGAAAGGACGATTCTTGTTGAACTTGATCCACCGAAAAAGCTGGGAATAGAGAGCTTCATGACTGGTGCTGAGGTTTTGAAAAAAGCAGGGGTCGATTCCATTACATTAGCGGATAATTCACTTGCCTCACCAAGGATATCGAATGATGCACTTGCTAATTTACTGAAGAACCAATTGAATATAAAGCCGATGGTGCATATAACATGCCGTGATCGAAATTTGATTGGCCTGCAGTCACATTTAATGGGTCTGCAGACGGTGGGGCTGAACGAAATATTGATCATCACCGGTGACCCTTCAAAAATTGGGGACTTCCCGGGTGCCACTTCGGTTTATGATTTATCTTCCTTTGACCTAATAAGCATGGTCAAACAATTTAATGAAGGTCTTTCCTATTCTGGTCAAAGTTTGGGCCAACGGGCCAATTTTAAAATTGCAGCAGCTTTTAATCCCAATGTGAAATATTTGGATAAAGCCGTACTGAGAATGGAAAAGAAGATTGCCTGCGGTGCTCAATCCTTTTTGACGCAGCCAATTTATTCGGTGGAGCAGATCGAGGAAGTATATGAGGCTACAAAACATTTAGATACCCCGATTTTCATCGGTATCATGCCTTTGACAAGCACAAGGAATGCCGAATTCATCCATAATGAGATCCCAGGAATCAAATTGCCTGATAATGTTAGAAGGGCAATGGCTTTAGCGGGGGATGACCCTGTAAAGTCAAGGATTGAAGGGGTAAATATCGCACGAGAGCTTGTGGACGCTGCAAGGGAAAAATTCAAGGGCATATATTTAATCACTCCGTTCCTTCGCTATGAAATGACGGCGGAACTTACGAAATATATTAGAAAAGTCGATAGTAAACATACATCAGAGGTGGCAGTTCATGAATAAAAAAGCGATTCAAGATCAGTTAAATTCTAAGATTCTCCTTCTTGACGGGGCGATGGGAACCATGCTCCAAGCTGAGGATTTGACAGCAGAGGATTTTGGAGGGGAACAATTCGAGGGCTGCAATGAATATTTATCACTGACGCAACCGGAAATCATCCAATCCATCCATGAAAAATATTTAGCAGCGGGTGCAGATATCATTGAAACAAATACCTTCGGAGCGACCAGCATCGTTCTTGAGGAATACCAAATAAGCACGATCGCCTACAAGCTTAATAAAATTTCAGCTGAGCTTGCCGTTAAAGCATGTGAAAAGTATTCCAATGATGAATGGCCAAGGTATGTAGCTGGCTCGATGGGTCCCACTACAAAAACGCTTTCCGTAACAGGAGGAACGACTTTTGATATTTTAACCGATTCTTATGAAGAACAGGCACTGGGTCTCTTGGATGGCGGGGTAGACTTGCTATTGGTGGAAACCTGTCAGGATATGCTTAATGTCAAGGCTGCCTTTTCTGGAATCAAAGCAGCATTCGCTAAATCAGGAAAAGATGTGCCAGTCATCATATCAGGAACAATCGAACCGATGGGCACGACACTTGCTGGACAGTCCATAGAAGCTTTTTAT